>DATJBA010000062.1:0-7503 GCA_035515675.1 Mycobacterium sp. | reverse complement strand
GTCCGGCCCCGTCTTGTGCGCGTTGAACCGCAGGCTCGCCCTTGACCCCTCCCTCACAGGGGGGTTGCGGCGGACCCTTTAGCATTTAGCTGCGTTCTTGCCCAGTTGGGTGCGCGGGATTCGGTTCCCCGTGTCCCTGGCCGGTGGCGACTATTGGTCGCCTGCTGTCGGTCAGAATCCAGGTGTCCTTGCTGCCGGCGCCGGACGACGCGTTAACGATCCGCGATCCTCGGCTGCCTACCCGGGTCAGTGCGGCTGGCATCACGTGGGCTGCCACCGAGCCGCCGGGCGGCTGTCGCAGATGGACGAACGCGCGCAGGTCAACGTGGTGCGGGTACATCCCGTCGGTATCGAAGGTCGGATGCGTCGAGAGAGCCACCAGGTCCTGGGCGATGAACCGCTCCGGTTGGATCAGCAGCTCGTGACGGCGCGCCTCGAGCGCGGCGTCGGTGGCTTCCGGCCCGATCAGCACACCGCTGCCGCCGAATCCGTCGATCGGCTTGACCACCAGCTCGCCCAGGTGGTCCAGCACGTAGTCGCGCTGCGCGCGTTCGGCGCAGATCCAGGTCGGCACCTGCGCCAGTGACGGCTTCTCCCCGAGGTAGTACTCAACCATCGCCGGGATGAACGCGTAGACCGCCTTGTCGTCGGCGACACCGTTGCCCAGCGCGTTGACGATGCTCAGGTTGCCGGCGTTGAGCGCCTCGAGCAGCCCGGGCCGCAGCGGCGCGCCGTCGTGGCCGGTCGACGACAGCAGCATGTCCTCGTCCATCCGCGCGTAGACGACATCGATGGGCCAGCGCTCGGAGCCAATGTGGCGGAACAGCTTTCGATCGATCACAGACAGGTCCGAGGGCTCCACCCGCGCAACGTCCATCTCCTCGGCCAGGAACCTGTGCTCGAACCAGGCGGGGTCTTCCCGGCCGGCGGACAGCAGCGCGACCGTCGGCTCGTCGTCGGTGCGCGGGGGGGCCGCCGCCCGCAGCGTCTCGAGCAGCATTTGCGGGACCCGGTCGGGATCGGCGACCTCGGCGGGCGGCTGCAGCTCGGGCAGGTACTTGTTCAGTAGCCGCCGGTTGACCATCGCATACGCGACACCGGACGGAATGCGCAGGTTATCCTCCAGCACCATCCAGTTACCCGCCCGGTCGCACACCAGGTCGGTCCCGCTGATGTGCGCGCGCACGCGGTCGCCGGCCAGTCGGCCCGTCGAGCGGAAACCGGGCGCCCTGTCGAGGACATCCACGCCGAGGATCCCGTCGGCCAGGATGTGCTGCTCCGAGTAAATGTCGCGCAGGAAAGCGTCTAGCGCCCTGGCTCGCTGTTCGAGGCCTTTGGACAGTTGCGCCCACTCCTCGGCGGCTACCATCCGCGGCACCAGATCGAGCGGGAACACCTGCGCCCGGTTTTGCCCCCTGACCGGGAAGGTGATGTGGCCGGCGCGCCGCTCCTGCTCGATGCCGCCCTTACGGGACCGCAGCGCGGTCACGCCGAGATCGGCGATCGTCTTGAACACCTTCTTGTAGCGCGGGCGTGGCTGGCCGTTCGTATCGACGGCTTCGTCGTAGCTGGCGAACATGTCACCGCCGGGTTTGTCGGTGTCGCCGGCGGGCTGATGCCCGACGGGTTGATACCCGAAGAGCAGCGTGGGATCCTCTTTCACCGCTGCGGCGGTGGCCTTGCAGCGGTCGGCGGTCTCGGCGATGAGTTGGTCCACCACGTCGGTGAGCCGACCGCGGCGGCGCAGCGCCCGCCGTTGCCGCGACGAGGACGTGCCGGCCAGCAGTGCCTGACGGGTCAGCTCGCTGATCATCTCCCAGTCGCCGCTGTCTTCCAGCTGCGGACGCAGCAAGCACACCAGGTCGTTGACCACTTCCCCCGCCGGCCGGCTGGCCGGGACCGGGCCGGTGATATCGACGAGGTCGCCCTCCAGCCCGGAGCGGGCGGCGCGCCACAGCGCGGCCCGGCCCAGCGTCGGGGACAGCACCCTCGGTGCGATCCCGGCCCGCACCGCGTCAACCTCGCGCTGCACCATTGCCCGGAACAGCCCGGCGATGAGCACGATGGTGTCCACCGACGGGCAACTGTCGCACACCCGCAGCTCCAGGGTGGGCACGTGGCTCGACGGCCGGATGTCGAAGTACACCATGCCGGCGTCGGTGATCACCCCGCTGGCGATGAGCGCGTTGACCAGTTCGTCGTACTCGGTTGCCGAGTGCACCGGGGCGGCCAGCCCGGTGGTCGGCCATCGCTGCCAGACCAGGGTGCGCATGCTGGCGTAGCCGGTGTCTGACCCGTCGGCCCAAAACGGCGAACTGGCCGACAGCGCCAGCAGCGTCGGCAGACACGGCGACACGCGGTTGGCGACGGCGACGGCTTGGTCGCGGTCGTCGACGCCGACGTGCACATGCGTGGCACAGATCAGCTGCTCGCGGGCCAGCAGCTGGTAGTCGGCGAGCATGTGCAGGTAACGGGCGGTCTGGGTGACCTGCATCTCGGCGGGCACCGACAGCGGCACCGCGCCGGCGGCCACCACGCCGACGCCGATTTCCTCGGCCGCCTCGACCAACACCCGCCGATGGCGCAGCAGGTCTGCGCGCAGCGCGTCCAGATTGTCGACGACGCCGCTGTTGGTCTCGACGACGCAGCGCTGAAGCTCGGCGACGTAGTCGGTCGACAGCCTGGCGAGCAGCTCGGGGGCGCGGGCGGTCAGCCGCCTGCTCCTTAGGTCGACGAGGTGAAACTCCTCTTCGGCACCCATCGTTCGCAGCGGCTCACGTCGCATTCATCCACAGTAGTGGGAGGGCAATTACCAGTGTGTTAATTGAGGCGGCCCCGAACGGGGCTGTACCGCCGCGTCAGCAACAGTGGGCAGCCAGAGCACAAATCGTATGCGCCCGCTAATGTTTGCTTAAACGCGACTCAGCGCCGAGGTAAAGCCAGCAGGCACAATGGCTTTGAGGCGCGCCGCGGAGCTTTCCGACAGCGAAGCGCGTCGATTTCGACTGCTCCCCTTCACCCAGCGCTGGGCCCGCCTGATCGTCGAGGCCTTCCCCTAGCGCAGGTATTGTTGACGCCGACGAAGAAGCCCACGAAGAGGAGGGCGGCTCTAGCAACAACGCCCAACGAGCTGGTGACTACCGGCACACTCCATTGCGAACCCTATCTTTCCGCACCCCGTCCTAAGCCTTGAGGGTCTGCTCGGCCTGGCGGACAAGCCGGGGCCAGCCGCCCACCATTACCAGGATCAGGCTCATCGCAAATCTCTACGACCAAGCACCAGCCGCATAGCCAGGCTACCGAGACACGCCGATGCTGCCTGCTCCACAACCGCTGCCCACGACGCGGCGGCGCTCCTCCCCCGCCGCGTCGTCTGTTGATAATAGTCGTAATATTCAAATATTAAGTGCCGCAACTGCTGTCATACATAATAATCGCGATTATCCACGAAATACGTTCGCGACCACTGCATTACCCCATTTCAGTTTCGCGAAAACGCCGCGCCGACAGACGGCCTCGCCGACAGACGGTCTCGCCCACAGACCGCCTCGCCCACAGACCGCCTCGCCCACAAACGGCCTTGCCGACAGACGGCTTCAGCGTTCGCTGAGGCTCCACCACCACGGACAGCCCAGGATGCAAACGCCTACTCAGGATGCCGCCCGCGCACCAGCAAAAGCGGCTTCCAGCCATTCGCCGATCACTACCACCAGCCGTGCCCGATTCTCACGCTTGGCAATGTCGTGACCGTCGTCATCAAACTGCAGGTAGCGCACACTCCGGCCGAGCTTCTCCAGGGCATCGAACATTTGCATAGACTCTGATGCCGGCACGTTGGTGTCGTGCGCACCGTGCACCAGCAGCAAAGGGGCGGTCAGCGCATCGACGCGGCGCAGCGGGGACAGTTCCTCGAGCAATTCCCTATCGCTGATCGGGTGGCCGTACTCCGGGTACGCGGCGTCGGCGATCCAGGGCTCGGTGTGGCGGTAGAAGGTGGTTAGGTCACTCATCCCGCAGATGCTGATGCCCGCCACGAACACCGACGGGTAAAACGTCAGCGCGGCCATGGTGAGGTAGCCACCGGAGGACCTGCCTGCGCACGCGATGCGATCTGGATCGGCCAAACCACCCTCGACGAGAAAACGCGCGCAGTCCGCGACGTCGTCGATGGCGGCGAACCGCTTCTCCTTGTCGTCAGCGTGCACGAAGCTCCTGCCGAAACCGCCCGAGCCGCGCACATTGGGGCAGAACACCGTGATCCCGGCGTTGAGCAATTCCGGGAAAAACTCGCTGTAGTCGGGCCGGGCCTGGCCCTCGGGTCCGCCGTGTAAATAAACAAGAGCCCCGGCCGGCGCAACGCCAGCAAAAGACCGGTACAGCCACCCGGTGATCACCAAACCGTCTCGCGCCACAACGGTCTCAAAAGACGGTCCCGATGAAAAACCCCTCACCGTCGGCCCACGGCTCGGTTCGCGGTCGATGCGCTCCCATTCCCGCGAACGCGGGTTGACGAGTTCTACTGTCCGCGGCATCGACGGGCCCTCGACGGTCATCGCCACCATTGAGCCGCCGGCGCTGATGCTCAGCTGGCTCGCCACCATCCCGGGCAGCGGGATCGGCTCGAGCAGCGTGTTGTCGGCGAATTCGAGGATCTGTAACTCGCTGCGTCCCTCGACGTTCCACAACAGCGCCACGGTCGACAGGTCGTCGCTGACCGCGAACTCGTCCAGCTCGCAACCGGCCCGCTCGGCGACGACCTGGTAGGTCACCCCCTTCACGGTCGCGGTGACTTCGAGCAGCCTCGCGTGGTCGCATCCGTTGTCGCTGCGGACCAGCGCCCGGACGTATCCCTGCTTGCTGTTGACGTCGTAGGTTTTGTGCGGGTAACAAAGCTGCGTCTCTTCCCCTGCGGGACCGTAGCGGACTTCGCGCGGATGATGGTCGTCGAGAATGATCCCCGCGTCGGTGGTCGAGCCGGGATCGGCAGGCAGCAAAGCGATTTCGGTCAACCCGTGCAGCATGATCAATTCGTGGTAGCCGCGCGGGCCGACCCGCACCAGCGATGCACCTGCCCAGGCGTCGATCAGCCTGCCGCCCGAGCGGCGGTCCAGCATGGTGTAATTGCGACTCGCTGGCTCGATCAGGCATGACGAGCCGATGCCGTCCTCGCCGGTCAGGGTCGCGGCCACCCAGGTGCCGTCCCAGCCGACGAGGTTGGCGGTGCCGGACTCTTCGCCGTCGATACGCCAGGCCGTGCGGTCATCGGGATCGGTTGTCACTACCCAGATCTGGGTGCGGGTGCCGCCCTCGGGGGCCACCTCGCAGGCCAGCCAGTGCCCATCGGCGGAGTGGATAACCCGAGTGACGGGACCCTCAACGGGCAGCACCACGTCGCGCGACGAGCTGGCCCGCCGGCCGCGCAGAAACCGCTGCACGGCACGCGGGTAGCCACCGTCGTCGACGATGTGGGCGAAGACGGTGGCATCCGGGGACAGCGAGGCACCGTAATTAGCCCGCACATAATGTCCCACCGGGTCAGCTTTCCATGCTCTGCAGCCACATTTCCAGCACCGCCAGCTGCCACAACGAGTTGGCCCCCAGCGTGGTCCGCGTCTCGTTCGGCCGCGCCAGCAGAGCGTCGACGGTCCCGGTGCGGTACAGGCCGCGGGCCCGGGCCGCGTCGTTGGTCAACACGTCGCGGACCATCTCGAGCACCTCGCCGTGCAGATGGCGGATCCCCGGCACGGGGAAGTAGCCCTTGGTGCGGTTGATGATCTCGGCCGGCAGCAGCGCGCGCGAGGAGTCCTTCAGCACCCCCTTGCCGCCGGACGCCAGCTTCAGCTCGGGCGGGCAGGTCGCCGCCAGTTCGACGAAGTCGTGGTCGAGGAACGGCACCCGGGCCTCCAGCCCCCACGCCATCGTCATCGCGTCCATCCGTTTGACCGGATCGTCGACGAGCATCACCTCGATGTCCAGGCGCAGCGCCGCGTCGACCGCGGTCTCCGCGCCGGGAGCCGACTGGTGGCTGGCGGCGAAATCGCGACTGACGTCGGTGTCGATCGCATACTCGGGGGCGAAGATCTTCAGCACGTCGGCGTGGCTGCGGTCGAAGAACACCTCGGCGTACGCCTCGGTGGTCTGCTCACGCGCGACGTTGGCCAACGGCGGATACCAGTCGTAGCCGGCCAAGATCTCGTCGGCGCCTTGCCCGGACTGCACCACCTTGACCGACTTGCTGACCTCCTCGGACAGCAGATAAAACGCGACGCAGTCGTGGCTGACCATCGGTTCGCTCATCGCCGCGATGGCTTTCGGCACGGCGGGCCGCAGTCGCCACGTGTCGATGTGGATCTTGTGGTGGTTGGTGTCGAAGGTCTTGGCCACCAGGTCGGAGTAGAAAAACTCGTCGCCGGATTCGCCATCGGCGGAGTCGAAGCCGATAGAGAACGTGGCCAGGCCGTGCTGGCCCTGCTCGGCGAGCAGCGCGACTACCACCGAGGAGTCGATGCCCCCGGACAGCAGCACGCCGACTGGGACGTCGGCCACCATGCGGCGTTCCACCGACCGCCGCAGCGCGTCCATCAGCGCGTCCTGCCAGTCCCGCGGCGACCATGACGCCCGGGCGGGATCGCGCGCGAACGCCGGCGCCCAGTACACGGTGTCGGTGTGCGAGCCGTCGGGCTGGATTACCCGCACCGTGGCCGGCGGCAGCTTGCGCACGCCGCGGTAGATGGTGCGCGGCGCTGGCACGACCGAATGGAAGCTCATGTAGTGGTGCAGCGCGTGGCCGTCGAGCTCGGTGTCGACGCCGCCGCCGTCGAGCAGCGCCCGCACGGTCGACGCGAACCGCAGCCGGCCCGGCGACTCGGCCAAATACAGCGGCTTGATACCGAGCCGGTCACGCGCCAGCGTCAGCACGCCGCTGTCGCGGTCGGCGATCGCGAACGCGAACATGCCCTTGAACCGGTTGACACAGCCCGGCCCCCACTTGTGGAACGCCTTGATGATGACCTCGCTGTCGGCCTTCGAGAAGAATCGATAGCCGCTGCCTTCCAGCTCCTTGCGCAGGTCCTTGTAGTTGTAGATACACCCGTTGAACACCAGGCTCAGCCCGAGGTCGCTGTCCACCATCGGCTGCCCGCCGGACGGGGACAAGTCGATGATCGACAGCCGGCGGTGGCCCAGGGCGATCGGCCCAAGCATCACCACGCCGTCGGAGTCGGGGCCGCGCGCGGCCATCGCGTCGGTCATCCGGCTCACCGCCGGCACGTCAGCCGAGAGTCCGTCGAAGCGGATCTCGCCGCAGATGCCGCACATCTCTTAACCTTCCCCAGCCAGTATCCAGGTGTCCTTGCTACCCCCGCCGGAGGACGAGTTCACGATCCGCGTGCCGGGGCTGGCCACCCGGGTCAGCACAGCCGGCGAGACGTGCGCGGTCGACGAGCCGCCGGGGCCGGCCCGCAGGTGGACGAAGGCACGCAGGTCGACGTGATGGGGGTACAT
>DATJBA010000061.1:0-2762 GCA_035515675.1 Mycobacterium sp. | reverse complement strand
GCAGATCCACTTGATCCTGGACAACTACGGCACCCACAAGCACGCCGACGTGCAACAGTGGCTGGACAAGCACCCCCGCTTCCACCTGCATTTCACGCCAACCTCCTCGTCGTGGCTCAACCAGGTCGAACGTTGGTTCCGCGAGCTGACCGACAAAGCGCTGCGGCGCGGCGCCTTCGGGTCGGTACCTGACCTGATCGCCGCGATCCAGGAATACATCGACGCCCACAACAAAGACCCCAAACCCTACGTGTGGACCGCCACCGCCGAATCGATCCTCGCCAAGGTCGCGCGAGCATGCGCCACCCTGGACACTGTCAACTAATTGCGGGATCCACCACTAGAAGCCATCCCCGGCCTGGACCCCCCAACGACACCGCCACCGACGGCGGCGGTTTCGTGGCCCGGCTGCGCTATCAACAAACCAAGGTCGACGGTGTCACCCCGACGATCCTGGTCGAACAGGCCATCGTCGACATCATCACCGAACAGCAGCGCTGGCTGAAGGCGAAATACCCGCAGCTGCAACCCCGATACCTGTTCCTCGGGTTGAAGAACCAGCACCGCGGACAACGCCCCCGCCCTTACACCACCTACCGGGTCATGCTCGACAAGCTCGACAAGATGCACAATCTCGTCGACAGCGCCGGACGGCCGTTGCGGTTCACCCAAACCCACCGGCTGCGTCACACACGAGCCACCGAACTTTTGAACGATGGCGTCCCGTTCCATGTGGTGCAGCGCTATCTCGGTCATTATGCGGGTGATCGTGTCAAGTGGATGTTGTCAGGAGGCTGCGTCGTCGAGGCGGGCGAGCAGTCCGTCGAAGATCTTTTTCCGCCCGACCTGGCCCTTGGTGTCCGCGTCGTCGCGTTGCCGCTGCAGGGTCGGGCGGAACTCGATGGTGGTCTGGAAGAAGGTGCAGGACTCGCAGATCGATTCGAAGTGACAATCGAGGCCGACGGGGCGAGCGCAGTAGCCGTTGCCGAGCATGCGAGCGTGCATCTCGCGCCGCAGCCTGGTCATCTCCGTGCCTTCGGCGTTGGCGGGCAGTGTCTTTGGGGCGTCGTAGAGGGCTTCGACCTTCTCCGAGACGGTGAAGTATTCATCTGCGACAGTGCGGTTGGCGATGCGGGCATAGACGAGTGTCATCCGCATGGATCGATGTCCGAGAAGGGCAGCGATCGCTTCCAGCGACATGCCGCGGTTGATGGCCTGGGTGGCCAGGGTGTGGCGCAGACGATGCGGGCTGACGTGTCCGATTCCGGCGGCTTTGGCGACCTTGGCCACGGCCCGGTCGACGCGGTTGTGCCTGATGCGCTGGCCGTGTTCGACGAACAGGTAGCGGCTGCGCAGGCCGGCCGGGCGGCGGGCGAGCCACTCGTCGAGGAGGTCCTTAAGTTGGGGGTGCAGGGGGATGTAGCGGTCGTTGCGCAGCTTGCCCAACGGCACATGCAGCCAGTAGGCGGCGCCGATCTGCACCACGGAATCGACGGTGAGATCAAGGAATTCACCCTTACGCAGGCCGGTGCGGGCCAGGAATTCGACACACAGGCGCACGAACGGGTCCGGATCGGTACGGGTGGCCTGCAGCAGTTTGGTGAACGCGGCGTCATCGAGGAAACGGGGCAACGGCTCGTCGCGGATGGGCAGGTCGCCGGAGAACACGAGCACCCTGGCCGGGACGTCGTCGCCGTCCCATTCGGTGAGGCGTTCGAAGCAGGTGCGCAGCGTGCCGAGGTGCTCGGCCAGGCTGGTCTTGGTCAGCGTGCCGCCGCGCGCCGAGGACCGGGTGGCCAGGTGCAGCTTGTAGGCCTCGATATGGCTGCGGCGCAGATCGGCGACGCAGCCGACATCGGGGGCGTTGTGGGCGAGCCAGCCGGCGAACTCGCGCAGCACCCCTTCGACCCGCACCATCGTCGAGGGACGCAGCGACAGCCGGGTCTGAGCGATGTAGCCGGTCAACGTGGACGCCAGCCCGGGCGGGGCCGACGCCCAGGCCGCTGCCCGCTGCGCGGCGCGGTCCCGGTTGGTCTTGCACGGTGGGGCGTCGAGCAGGCCGAGGTGGAACAGGGTGGTCTGCGCACCGAACAGCGCGGCGCTGAGCGCCTTCGGGCCGTGGCTGTCGGGGCGATGCCGACCGATGGCGGCCACCAGCGCTTCTCGCCCAGCCTGGATCGCCGTTTTCGTCAGCTGTTCGGGGGGCAGCCCGCCCACAGCGGCCACCTTGACCAGCGCCGACCACTGCAGCCGGGTCACCACACGGTCAAAGCCCAGCTCGGCCGAGCGCGCGCTGAACCGCGCATGGAATGCCCGGTGGTGGTGGGCGGCGACCTCGCCGAGGTAGGGCCGACAAGCCACGAGATAGTCGGGGCTGGGCAGGACCCGCCCGGTCACGATCAGCCAGCCGACCACCCGGCGGTCCTTGAGCGGCAGCGCGCACTGCTGCGCCAGCGGCAATCGGGCCCACCCGTCGACACCGATCCGGGTGAAAAACGAGCGGGCCACCGAGGTCACCGGGTGCGCGGCGAACATACCCGCCGCGGCCAGGTCGGCCCGGTAGGCGGCGACCAGCTCCTCGACGTTGGCGTGGCGGTGCATCGGTGAGCCGCTCACTGCGTGTTCGCCTCGGCGCGTGGCGCGGCTTGCGCTTCGATCGCCTCCGCCGCGCGCAGGTACTCCTTGGCCAGCCAGTCGTTGGCCAGGTGCAGGTAGATGCGGGTCGAGTCGATCGAGGCGTGGCCGGCCTGGGCCTGGATGGC
>DATJBA010000060.1:0-5134 GCA_035515675.1 Mycobacterium sp. | reverse complement strand
CATCGACAGGCCCCCGCCCGGAGAGCAAATCGGATCGCCGGGCGCACACAAGTCAATGGCCTTATGCCCATACCATGGGCTGATCGCGCTTATTGGCCCCCCCAGATATCTGTCCGTCGGATTCCCGAAGACGGCGACCGCGGCAACGTGATCAGCCACGTCCGCCGGTAGCGACGCGGGGATAAAGCCCGCAACCGGTGCTTGGGCGATGGTGATCAGATCTATCACCATCGCGCCTTGGGAATATCCACCGAGCACCAGCCTGGTGTCGGGACAGTTCGCAGCCATGGACTGAACGTGAGCGCTCGCATCGCTGGCGCCGGCGGATGCAGACGGGGGCCAATCTTCGGTAGCGGGGTAGTTGACGGGATACACCCCGACGGACCGACCCCCAACCTGCGAGCGCAGTGAATCGACAAATGCCTGTCCGACCCCACCAACACCAGGTGGCTGGGTGGTGCCGCGGGCGAACGTCACCTCGACGTCGGGGCAGGGAGCAGCGGACGCGGAGGCAATGAGGATCGGTGCGCTCAGCAGCGTCGCCCAGGTTGTCACCACCGCGGCACCCAGCAAACGAGCGAATTGGCGTGCGTTCACGTACCGATGCTGACATATCGCGACCGAAGCGTATAGCCCAAGTCGCGCGACCTGCTTGAGCAGATCGTGAGCGGCACCCCGCACCTTCTGATTGTGCAACGGTCATATCGATCAATCGCGATCAGACAGCATCGTTGCATCATCAGTATGCATTTTGTAGGCTTATAGCCTAAGACTTGCATACTCAATGGGTGGGTCGAGATGGCTCAGCGTAGGAATACGTCGCTCCCGGCAGTCCTTGCTGGCGCACCGTTGCGAACAATACGCGCCGAGGAGGCCAGCGCTGCCTACGCCTTTCCGGGCCCCGAGCTGGCACGGCTGGCGGACAGGGGGCTTTTAAAGCGGGTGGCCCATGGCTATTACATGGTCGTCCCGCAGGACATGATCGGTCGCGAATGGGCGCCCAGTTTTGAGGCCGCCGCCGCCGGGATCGCCTCGGCCATCTACGGACCGACCCACGCAGTCCTGATGGGTATCAGCGCCGCCCGCGTGCTTGGCGCCGTCCCGCGAGCCCTAGCAACGGCCGTTGTCGCCGTGCCCGACCAACACCGGCCGATTCGGCTCAAGGACCGTCGATCGGTGGTGCGCTTCGTCAAGCGAGACACCGACAGGTTGGATGCCGAACGCATCGAGACACCCCTGGGGTCGGCCCTCGTCACGACGCCAGAGCAGACCCTTCTCGACCTCGCACATCGACCTCAACTCGGAGACGCCCGGGACGAGGTGCCCGCGGCGATCGCCATGTTGTATCAGCGCAGCGATCACCAGCGCCTAAAGGCTCTTGCCGCCGACCAACGCCTCATGGCGTCGCTGCGCCGCGCTAAATCATGGGCTACAACGCAGCATGAACGCTGATGAACGCGGCGAAATCGCACACCAGTTTGGCGTCGCACCCGAACAAGTCGAGCGTGACCATCTCATCTCGCATCTGCTGGCATTTCTCACTCGGAACCTCAACGACCCGGATCCAGTTCATCGGAGGCACCGCCCTGGCGCGTACACATCTCCCGGACGGTCGGCTCAGCGAGGACATCGACCTTATCGCCGTCGACGATCGCAAGGCCGTGGCGGCCGATCCAGACGCGGCGCTGCCGGTGCACTGGCCCGAACGCACGGCAGGCTCACCCTGGATCCGCCCCTTCAGCGGTGTGGCGAATACCGGCGCGGCAGTACTGCGATCCGGGCACCGGCATGGTGGTCAGGATCCAGCTGCTCTCGGCCCGCGGCAGAGTGCTGTGGCCCACTGGGCGCCGCCCCCTCGAGCAGCGCTATCGTGATGCGCCGCCAGCCGAACTTACCGTTCCCACTCTGCCTGCGTTCGCCGCGTCCAAGACGGCGACGTGGGCGGACCGTCGCGCACCGCGAGATCTGTGGGACCTACGGGCGCTCAACGGATCGCCGCCGATGCCCTGGCGGTCGTCCGGGAGGCCAGGGCCCGTGTAATCGCTCCCGAACACGGCAACTACACCCAATCACGACCCCACCAAATAACCTATTCTCCAAAACTTCTCAACAACGCCCAAGCTCTCCCAATATCACTCCTTACCGCTCTATTCCTCTCGGCTATTTCTCAAAACAGCTACAACACATACGATTACAGCTGCGAAACCCCCCAAATACTGCCGGCACATTGGCACAAGTGGTGCAATACTGATTTGGGGCGCACTGTGCGCACCCCAAATGCTAGCCGCTACAGCTAGTTTCGCCCGCCAAGGTCGTGAGGTGGTCGCCGGTGTTGACGATCTCACGGCTATCGCGGTGGAGCATCAACTATTACAACGACACCGCCCGCCAAGCTAGGCGGGCCGGCCTGGATCGCCAGCGGGCCAACGGGGGCTGGGGGAGTACTACTCCGAGGGCGACACCCGGACGCCAACATGGCTGATCGGCGGCGATACCGCCCGTACTGTGTAGCTGGTCGGCCTGGATGGGCGCGCCGGTGACGGCGGGATGGCTGATCCTGACGTAGCGGCGCGCTGGCTCGATGACGGGATCGCACCCAACGGACAGGCCGGACGCGCTTCACCAAGGGCAGTGTGCACGGGTTCGATTTGACCTTCGCCGCGCCCAAAAGCGTGTCACTGCTGTGGGCATTGACCGACGACATCGCCGAAAACGCGATGCACGCCGAGCTGGGAGTGGAATGGAGTTCGGCGGACCCGGTTACCGGGATGGCTGAGATCGCCGGTGTGGATAGCGGTTGTCTCAAGGCGTGGTCGCAGCGCTCCACCCGGCTGCGCCAATGGGTACACAACAATCTGGTCGTCGGTGAGCCGACCGCAGATCAGCTGGCAGCCGCGCAGAAAGCCACGCGGCCGGCCAAGCCGGAATCCAAATCGTGGGCCGAACTCAAAGAAGACTGGCGCGCCGATGCCCGCGGGCTAGAACTGGACCGCACCGCGCGTGGTGCAGGACCGCGCCCGGTTGGCGCGCATGGTCGCCAATATCGACAAGCCGGCGTTCACGCGCCGATCTCGTTGAGCTGGTGGGAGCGCAGCTGCCGGTCGAAGCGCCCGGGGATCCGCGCGCGCTGATCGAGCAGATCGTGGACATGGTTGGGGTGCGGATCAGTGCGCAGCGGGAAGCCCATCACCGCGAAGGATACGAGTTGTTCACCGTGGATGCGGTGATCACCACCGCGCATCGTCATCCCGAGCGGATCATCGAGCCGCAGATGCGACAGCGATGCCCCCTAACGCGCGAACGGTGTGCGCGTCCCGCCAAGAAGGAACGCGTCGGTCATCGCGGGACCGTCCAATCTCTAACAGCGAACGCCTGCAAAATCTTTCAACTACCCATGGGCACTTCAGCAAATCCCGGTTCTCCCGCGTCTACAACGGAATTGAACCGGTACCGAGTTTCGAGACGCTCGTTGATCTCTTGTATCGCGCTCTCGGGAAGCGCAGTGACATCGAAGTTCTCGCTGATGCGTGCTGGCTTGACGGATGACGTGAGAACGGCGCTGCCGCGTTGAATGCCCCAGGCCAGAAGCACTTGCGCGGGAGTCTTTCCAAGACGCCCAGCGATCGAGACGATGAGAGCGTCGTCGAGCAGTCGCGGTTCCAGCGCGTGCCCCAGCGAAGCGAATGCCAACAGGATGATTCCATGTGTCTTACACAATTCATGGAGTTCCCATTGCGGGTGGTACGGGTGTGACTCGACCTCCACGACCGCCGGCTTGATTCGGGCGGTGCTGATGATCTTTCGGGTGCCTTCGGCGTCGATGTTGGACAGGCCTATCGCTCGAGTAAGTCCCTCGTCCACAAGGGCCTCCATCGCGGTCCACGTTTCCTCTAACGTGACTCCGTCGTCGTAGATGACGGCTCCGTGCGGGTCGCGGGGATCTTGGTCATCGCCGGGCTGGAACGCGAACGGCGTGTGCACCAGGTACAGATCGACCGCGTCTAGCCCGAGTCTGTTCAGGCTGGCCTGCAGCGCGGGCTTGACCCGTTCGGGTCGATGGTTGTTGTTCCATAGCTTCGTGGTCACAAACAGCTCCACGCGGCGCACGGTCCCGTCGGCAAACAACTCTTTGAGCGCCGCGCCGACCTCCGCTTCGTTGCGGTACCGCTCGGCAGCGTCGAGGTGGCGGAACCCCACCTCGACCGCGGTCTTGACGGCATTTCGCGTCTGTTTGCGATCGGAAAGCGACGTCCCAAACCCGAGCGCCGGAATCGCACCGCTGCCGTTGTTCAAGATAAAACTGTGCTGACTTAGATCCTCGTTCGATGCCATGACTTTCGGCCTCCTTGTTCATTAACTTAATTTGGGTTAGCTATGCTCCCGGCTGGCTGAATACGTTCAGGGACAATGCGTTCTGTAACGTCAGCGCGACCAAGGAACGCGATCATCGGCCACCCTCCTCGAGGAGGGCGGCACCGCATGGCCTGCGAGTTCATTCGAATTCGGAACAGCAGACTCGGCTCTGAATCCGGGTTACTCAGGAACGGGGTCCCGCCAGCCGATCGGCGGTCAAGCTGGCCAGACACAGACCGGTCGGGAGTTCGGACAGTGCTGACGTTCATGCGGACGGCCCATAGACGGCGTCGGCGGCTACCGGCGCGACGCCGAGCTCGGCCGCGACCGCGTCGATCGCTTGCTGCGCGATGTTGAGGTCCAGCTGGCGGTCGGGGGTGAAGTACGGGCCGACGTAGCGTTCGTAGTACTGCTGCGCCTCATCACGCGTGAGTCGGTCGAGGAACCAGGCGATGTAGTCGATGGCTCGGCTGGGTTGTTCGGCAAGGGTCCGCAGCGCCCGCTGGTTGGCCCGCACCAGGGCCCGCAGGGCGGGGCTGTCCACGGGATATGGACGGGGTCCACCGCGACGCCCACGGTGGGGATCTGGAAGTGATCGCCGACCCAGGCCAGCAGGTGGAATCCTTCTTCTTCGGCGACTTGTTCGGGTCCAAGGGTGCTGCCGACGTAGGCGGCGTCGATCGAGCCGTCCCGCAGCCGTCGCAGGTCCATCTGGTAGTCACCGGGATGGCGCACCACACATTCCAGGTCGCGGTCAGGGTCTAGGCCGTGCTTGCGCAGG
>DATJBA010000059.1:0-4657 GCA_035515675.1 Mycobacterium sp. | reverse complement strand
TCACCGCTTTGACGCTCGAAGGCGGCATGGCCAGTCAGTGCTGCGCAGGTCTGAGCGAGCGTCATTAATGCTCCGCGCGCCGGCATGCAGGCATCGTCCATGAGCAGGTTCGGACCGGAGATTCACAGCGCAGGCGGGGTGCGCTAGTTTCAACTGAAGCCCAAGGAGCATCTGACGTGAGCACAATTCCCCTCAAGGTCGCGGTCACCGGCGCCGCCGGCCAGATCGGCTACAGCCTGCTGTTCCGCCTGGCGAGCGGATCGCTGCTCGGCGCCGACCGCCCGATCGAACTGCGTCTGCTCGAGATCGAGCCCGCGCTCAAGGCGCTCGAGGGTGTCGTGATGGAACTCGACGACTGTGCGTTCCCGCTGCTGGCAGGCGTCGAGATCGGAGCGGACCCGAACAAGATCTTCGACGGCACGAACCTGGCCCTGCTGGTCGGTGCTCGTCCGCGCGGACCGGGCATGGAGCGCAGCGACCTGCTCGAGGCCAACGGCGCGATCTTCACGGCCCAGGGCAAGGCGCTCAACGAGGTCGCCGCGGACGACGTCCGGATCGGTGTGACCGGCAACCCGGCGAACACCAACGCACTGATCGCGATGAGCAACGCACCCGATATCCCGCGCGAGCGGTTCTCCGCCCTCACTCGCCTTGACCACAACCGGGCGATCTCCCAGCTCGCCAAGAAGACCGGCGCGGCGGTCACCGGCATCAAGAAGATGACGATCTGGGGCAACCACTCGGCCACCCAGTACCCCGACATCTTCCACGCCGAAGTCGGCGGCAAGAACGCCGCCGACGTGGTCAACGACCAGAGTTGGATTGAGAACGACTTCATCCCGACCGTCGCCAAGCGCGGCGCGGCGATCATCGACGCCCGCGGCGCTTCGTCGGCCGCGTCGGCCTCATCGGCGACCGTCGACGCCGCCCGGGACTGGCTGCTCGGCACCCCCGAGGGCGACTGGGTCTCGATGGCGGGCCTCTCCGACGGCAGCTACGGCGTGCCAGAGGGCCTGATCTCCTCGTTCCCGGTGACCACCAAGGACGGCAACTGGACGATCGTGCAGGGGCTGGAGATCGACGAGTTCTCCCGCGGCCGGATCGACAAGTCGACCGCCGAACTCGCCGACGAGCGCAACGCGGTCACCGAGCTGGGCCTGATCTGAGCGCGGAGTCCGCAACCCGTCGCCGGACTCGTTAATTAGGCCCAGTAACCTCAAGCCCGTGTCCGATTCCGTGCGTCACGACGCGAAACCCCTCAGGTCGCCGTCGGCGACGAGGAGATCTTCGAAGCACACGTAGCCGGGAAGCTTTCCCTCAAGCTGAAGGTTAGGTTGGACACCCAGCGCGCGCTGTCGGTCGCCTACACCCCGGGCGTGGCGCGGGTCAGTCGCGCGATCGCGGCCGATCACACCCTGGCCGCCCGCTCTACCTGGGCCAACAGGCTGGTGGCCGTGGTCAGCGACGGCAGCGCGGTACTCGGGCCTTCGCGACATCGGTCCGGCGGCGGCGCTGCCCGTGATAGAGGGCAAATGCGCGCTGATCAAGACGTTCGGCGGCTTGGACTCGATCCCGATCGTGCTTGACACCAAGGATCCCAACGAGATCGTCGAAACCCTGGTGCGGCTGCGTCCGTGTTCGGGGCGGTGAATCTCGAGGACATCTCCGCACCGCGCTGCTTTGAGATCGAACGACGCGTCATCGACGCGCTCGATTGCCCGGTGATGCACGACGACCAGCACGGCACCGCGATCTTCGTGTCGGCCGCGCTGCTGGGCGCCACCAAGGTGCTTGACAGTGACTTGGCTTCGCAGCGCGTGGTGATCTCCGGTGTCGGCGCTGCGGGGGCGGCGTGCGTCAATATCCTTTTGGCCGCGCGGGCATTTCGGATATCACGGTGGTGGACACGCGCAGCATCCTGCATCTGGTCCTGCGACGACGGGCTGACGAGCGTGAAGGCCGAGCTGGCAGAGCGCACCAACCCGGGCGGTCTCGCCGGTGGCATGGTGGAGGCGGCGCCGGCCACCACCTGCTCCAGCTCCGGCACGTCGGCGGCTGGCGCGCCCACCCGGCGCAGACGTCGGAGCGCACCTTGTTCATGTCGATGTCGGTGAGATATAGCCGGGCAGGACCGAAGTTGTGTGCGGTCCTACCATTGCTGCCCGAGCGGTCCCACGGGCGCGGTACACGATGCACCCGAAAGGGGTGACAGCACGCGCCCTCGAGCGCGAGACTGGTTGGCGAGCGACCGGGCCTGGCCCGTTTACAGGACAACCGTACTGGTAGAATTGGGTACCGCCACCTAAGACCGTCGTGCGAGAACAAACTAGCCGGGAGTTGATGTGACCAGCAAAGATTCGGTGAACTCATTCGGAGCGCGCGACACGCTGAAGGTCGGGGACAACAGCTACCAGATCTACCGTCTGGATGCGGTACCCGGCACCGACAAACTCCCCTACAGCCTCAAAGTGCTCGCCGAGAACCTGCTGCGCACCGAGGACGGCGCCAACACCACCAAGGACCACATCCAAGCCATCGCGAACTGGGATCCGTCGGCCGACCCGAGCATCGAGATCCAGTTCACCCCGGCCCGCGTGATCATGCAGGACTTCACCGGGGTGCCCTGTGTGGTCGATCTGGCCACCATGCGGGAAGCGGTCGGCGAGTTGGGCGGCGATCCAAACAAGGTGAATCCGCTGGCGCCGGCGGAGCTGGTGATCGACCACTCGGTGATTGCCGACGTCTTCGGCCGGGCCGACGCCTTTGAACGCAACGTCGAGATCGAATACTCCCGCAACGGCGAGCGTTACCAGTTTCTGCGGTGGGGGCAGGGCGCTTTCGACGATTTCAAGGTGGTGCCGCCGGGCACCGGCATCGTGCATCAGGTCAACATCGAATACCTGGCCCGGACCGTGATGGTGCGTGAGGGTAACGGGAAAATATGCGCGTACCCGGATACCTGCGTGGGCACCGATTCGCACACGACGATGGTCAACGGCCTGGGTGTGCTGGGCTGGGGCGTCGGCGGTATCGAGGCCGAGGCCGCGATGCTGGGTCAGCCGGTGTCGATGCTGATTCCGCGGGTCGTCGGATTCAAGCTGACCGGTGAGATACAGTCGGGGGTGACCGCCACTGACGTGGTATTGACTGTCACGGAGATGCTGCGCAAGCACGGGGTGGTGGGCAAGTTCGTTGAGTTTTACGGCCATGGTGTTGCCGAAGTTCCATTGGCCAACCGCGCCACCCTGGGTAATATGAGCCCCGAATTCGGTTCCACCGCCGCGATTTTCCCGATCGACGAAATCACCATCGACTACCTGCGGATGACCGGGCGCCCCGAGGACCAACTGGAGCTGGTCGAGGCCTACGCCAAGGCGCAGGGCATGTGGCACAACCCCGAGCACGAGCCGAAGCACTCCGAGTACCTCGAGCTGAACCTCTCCGACGTGGTGCCGTCCATCGCCGGGCCCAAGCGCCCGCAGGACCGGATCGCGCTTTCCGACGCGAAGTCGGCCTTCCGCAGGGATATCCACAACTACGTCGAGCTCCACCTGCCACCGGTGCACACCAAACTGGATGAGGCCGTGGAGGAGTCGTTCCCGGCCAGCGACCCGGGGTCGCTGGCGTTCGCCGCCGACGACGCCGTCGACGTGGTGTCGGCTGCCAACGGTGCCGAAGGCCGGCCGAGGAAGCCGGTCACGGTGACCTCCGACGAACGTGGCGAGTTCGTGCTGGACCACGGCGCTGTGGCGGTGGCCGCGATCACGTCGTGCACCAACACGTCGAACCCGTCGGTGATGCTCGGCGCGGCGCTGCTAGCCCGCAACGCCGTCGAAATGGGGTTGACCTCCAAGCCGTGGGTCAAGACGTCGATGGCTCCGGGTTCGCAGGTGGTCAGCGACTATTACGACAGGGCCGGAGTGTGGCCGTATCTAAAGAAGCTGGGCTTCTTCCTGGTCGGCTACGGCTGCACGACGTGTATCGGCAACACCGGACCGCTGCCCGATCAGATCTCGAAGGCGATCAACGACGCCGACCTGTCGGTCGCCGCCGTGCTCTCGGGGAACCGCAATTTCGAGGGTCGTATCCACCCCGACGTCAAGATGAACTACCTGGCCTCCCCGCCGCTGGTGATCGCCTACGCGCTGGCGGGAACCATGGATTTCGACTTCGAGACGGAACCGCTCGGCACGGATAAGGACGGCAAAGAGGTTTATCTCCGCGACATTTGGCCGTCGCAGAAGGACATCGCGGACACCATCGCCTCGTCGATCAACCAGGAGATGTTCATCAAGAACTACGCGGACGTGTTCAAGGGTGACGATCGCTGGCGGAACCTGCCCACCCCGAAGGGTAAGACGTTCGACTGGGATCCGAAGTCGACCTATGTGCGCAAGCCGCCCTACTTCGACGGGATGCCGGCCGAGCCGGAACCGGTCAGCGACATCACCGGGGCCCGGGTGCTGGCGCTGCTGGGCGATTCGGTGACCACCGACCACATCTCGCCGGCGGGCAATATCAAGGCGGGCACCCCGGCGGCGCAGTACCTCGACGAGCACGGTGTCGAGCCCAAGGACTACAACTCCTACGGCTCGCGGCGCGGCAACCACGAGGTGATGATCCGCGGCACCTTCGCCAACATCCGCCTGCGCAATCA
>DATJBA010000058.1:0-7624 GCA_035515675.1 Mycobacterium sp. | reverse complement strand
GGTTATGAACTGGCAAAGACAGTGCAGTCGCGTCCAAATCTTTGCGGCTACGCCCTAAACATCGCGGAAATCGCAGGAATGGCAGGCGACCTCGACGTTGCGGACAAGTATTTGCTTCAATCAGCAGATTGGGGGCTCTTCGTAAACGAGAGTGCACCGGTGGTGCGTGGTGTCCCGGCGATCGGGTTCGTGCCGGGCCGCTGAGGTGGGTCCTCGGTGGGGTGACAATTCAGGTTCCTACACGCCGCTCCACCACCGACCACCGAGGTGACCCTTGGTGAAGGTTACTGGCTGTCCGCCGCTAGTTGTGGCCGACACGACCATGCGCACGATCAAAAGGGAGCGCACGGGGCACGGCTGGTGCCCATTCGTCGACTAGCCCAGGACACATATCCTGGTTGATAGGACCACAAATCCTGCCCAGATGGCTGCCGCGATGACATCCCAAAGCGACGGCCAGCCACGAACGACGCCGCTCTGTGCGACGCCCGGACATTCGGGAGGCAGCGATGTTCGAAGAAGCTCGGCTGTATGCGCCGGTGACGCGCTCGGGAGATGGCGTCACCGTTCATCTGGCTGCCGATCACCCGGGCGCGGTAGACCCGGAATACCGCGCCCGCCGCAACGCGATAGCCGCGCTCGCCATGGATTGGCAGCCCGGCACACCACCACCCATCGCGACCTACACCGACGCCGAGCAGGAGGTCTGGCGCATCGCTTGCGCCGAGCTCCACAGGCTGCACCAGCGCCGAGCCTGCGCCGCGTACCTGCAGGGCCGGGAGCGACTCCGACTTCCCGAGGATCAGATCCCGCAACTCGTCGAGGTAAACGAGCTGCTCAGGCCGCTCACCGGCTTTCAGTACGTACCGGCGGCCGGGCTGGTACCACTGCGTGAGTTCTACGGATTCCTCGCAGAGGGAATTTTCCACTCCACCCAGTACATCCGGCACCACTCAGTGCCGCTCTACACGCCAGAGCCCGATCTGATCCACGAGGTGGTCGGCCACGGCAATTGCCTGGCTCATGATCGTTTCGCGACTCTGTACCGGTTGGCCGGACAGGCGGCTCGGCGTGTGCAAACAACTGAGGCGCTTGAATTCGTCTCGAAGGTCTTCTGGTTCTCCTTGGAATTCGGTGTGGTACGTGAGCATGGCGAAGTGCGCACCTACGGCGCCGGCCTGCTTTCCTCATACGGGGAGATCCAGCAGATCGAAGAGGCCGAACTCCGGCCGCTGAACGTCGGCCGGATGGGTGTTCAGACATACGACGTCACGCACTACCAGCCGGTGCTCTTCTGCGCCGAGGGATTCAACGAGATCGAAGACGTGGTCGGCGCGTTTTTCGCCGATGTTGATGTCGACATGGTGGAGCGCCTGATGCATGACGCTTCGGCACCAGCGTAAGCAAGCCCGTAATCGCTCCTAGTGCGACGAGGAGCTCCCGTGGGGCTGACCCCGTTTGATCATCGGCGTACCAAAGGCGTAGCGGTATCATACTGGCGACTGCGAATTATGTTGTTGCGTAGGCGATTTAATGCACTTCGGCCAACCTTAGGTCGCGGGTTCGAGCCCCAACCGCCCACCAACTTTGCGGGTAGATCGCCACATCACATCGGTTCACGGTCGTTCGGCCCTGGTAGTGGCCAGATCACGGGTAGGTGATCGCTGGTTGTACGACGGCGACACACTCGCCGAATCCGATGGTGGCTGCACCCGGGTGATGGGCTTTGGCGGTCAGGATGACTTCGTCACCGTCTTCGAGAAACGTACGGGTTTCGCCGTTGGGCAGTGTGACCGGGTCTTTTCCGCCATGGCTAAGTTCCATCAGGCTGCCTTCGGAGCCCAAGGTGGGTCCGGAGATGGTGCCGCTGCCGAGCAAGTCGCCGGGCTGTAGGTCGCATCCGTTGCTGGTGTGGTGGGTGATCATTTGCGCGACACTCCAGTACATGTGGCGGCTGGACGAGCGCGAGATCAGGTGCGGCGTCTCGCCGTCTCTGCGCATTTGCGCCGTGCTGATAAGTGCGTGCAGTTCAAGATCGACTCCACCATGGGTGCGGTGCAGGGGACTGTCGAGGTACGGCAGGGGGTCGGGATCTTCCTCGGGTCGATCAACCGGAATCCGAAACGGCGCCAACGCTTCTGGAGTGATCACCCAGGGGGAGATCGTGGTGCCGAAGTTTTTGGCCAGGAAGGGGCCCAGGGGCTGGTATTCCCAGGCTTGCACGTCGCGGGCAGACCAGTCGTTGAGCAAGCAGTAACCGGCGACGTGGGATTCGGCGTGATCGAGACTCACTGGCTCGCCGAGACGATTTTCCGGGCCGATCCACACGCCGAGCTCCAGCTCGAAATCCATCCGCCGGGTTGGTGCCAGCACGGGTGCCAGCGCATCGCCGGCCTTCAGTTGCCCGTGCGGGCGGGTGATCGGGGTGCCGCTGACACGCACGCTGGAGGCACGTCCGTGATAGCCGATCGGTACCCATTTGTAGTTGGGCAGCAGTGGGTCATTCGGCCGGAACAGAGCACCGATATTGCGGGCATGGTGGATACCGACATAGAAATCGGTGTAGTCACCGATTCGGGCGGGCAGCAGAACGTCGACCTCCGACAGTGGGGTGAGGAGCCTGGCAACGGTGTGCTGGTGCTGCGCCCCCTCGACGAGCAGCGAATGCAGTGCCCTGCGAAGAGCGACCCGCGGGCCGGATCCCAAGGCGAACAGGGCGTTAAGCGTTCCGTGCGCGGCAGCTTCGGCCGCCTCCTGTGCGTCACCGGTGAGCAACCCCGATGCGGCGAGTCCTCGCAGGTCCAGGACCGCCTCTCCGATACGGACGACGCCATGGGGGGCGTCGTGCTTTGTGACCCCGGTAGTGCCGGTCACCACGCCAAACGGCAGGTTTTGCAAAGGGAAGTCGCTGGTGGCACCGGCAGAGGTAACCCAGCTGCGTGAGTGCGGATCATGCGTGACATCCAGTGCAGGCGTTGGCGAGGTCATGGCTTGTCCGCGTGGAATCGCTTGGTCAGACCGCTCCAGCAATCCGCGTAGTCCTGCTGCCGCTGGGGAAGCTCCGAGGCGTATGTAGTGACCTTCTGCGGGAACCGGGTTTCAAACATGAAGGCCAGCGTGTTTTCCTGTTTGACCGGTTTCAATTCTTCGGTGCTGGCGGCTTTGAATGCGTTGGCGTCGGGGCCGTGCGGGGTCATGCAGTTGTGCAGGCTGAAGCCGCCGGGAACGAAGCCATCTGGTTTGGCGTCGTAGATACCGTGCACGAGTCCCATGAACTCGCTCATGATGTTCATGTGGTACCACGGTGGCCTGAAGGTGTCCTCGGCGACCATCCACCGCTCGGGGAAGCACACAAAGTCGACGTTGGCGGTTCCCGGTGTCTCGCTGGGCGAGGTGAGCACCGTGAATATGGACGGGTCGGCATGATCGAACAACAGTGGGCCCACGGGGGAGAAGCGCCGCATATCGTACTTGTACGGCGCGTAATTTCCGTGCCAGGCAACAACATCCAGCGGTGAATGGCCCAGTTCGGCCTGCCACAGCGTGCCACCCCACTTCACATACATCGTGGACAGGACTTCGCGATCCTCGTAATTCGCGACCGGGGTGAGGAAGTCACGCGGATTGGCCAGGCAGTTGGCGCCGATCGGGCCGCGCTCGGGGAGAGTAAAAGAGCCGCCGTAGTTTTCGCACAGGTAGCCCCGGGCCGGACCATCGGGCACCTCGACGCGCAGTTTCACTCCGCGCGGGATTACGACAATCTCGCTGGGTTCGGCGTCGATGATCCCGAACTCGGTCCAGAACCGAACGTCGCCGTGCTCCAGGACGAACAGCATCTCGGCGTCGCCATTGTAGAAGTAGGCATCCACCATTGACGAGGTGATGGAATAAATGCTGCAGGCAAACCCGGTGCGAGTGTTGATGTCTCCGCCTGTGGTGATGGTGCGCACGCCGGTGATGAATGTGGTTTCTTCAACTGTGGGATTCGGCATCGGCAGTGGGTTCCAGCGCATTTGGGCAATGGGTACGGGCGGTGCGTCGTCGGGGGCCGAGCGCCAGCACGCGACCCCGTCGGTGGGGCTGCCCGGGTCGGCTGCAACCGGTCTGAAGTGGCCCCAGTGCGCCACGCTGGGGCGAATCCGGTACAGCCACGACCGTTTGTTGCTGGCGCGGGGCGCGGTGAACGGTGAACCGCTGAGCTGCTCGGCGTAGAGGCCGTAGGCGCACTGTTGCGGGGAGTTGCGGCCCACGGGCAACGCGCCGGGCAGCGCCTCGCTTTCGAAGCCGTTGCCAAAGCCGGACAAGTAATCGGTCATCACGTTCTTCTCTTCGTTGGTCGTTGAAGTTAGGTGGGGTCGGCAATGAGGCCGAGCCGCCGCAGATCGTCGATGGGCTCGCTGGTGCTGCAGCTGCCCACGGAATGGAAGGCGGCCCTGATCTCACATGCGTCGTGTGTGGTCAAGCCGGTGATGTGTTGCAGCACAACGTTCGGATTACGCTCAGCCAGGATGTGCTCGACTTCGTTTGTGCCGGCGCCTTTTTGGGCGGCAGCAACGGCCAGAAGTAGATTGAGGAAACCAAAGTGATCGAACCCGGTGTAGCCGTCATGGTGGGCGATCGCGTGGTGCAAGCCTGCCGTCGCTTTGAACGGCACCTCCCGGCCTATGGCGTGGTGAACGAACCGGGCGAGATCGGACGGGCGCGGAAACAGCTCACGGCGCACCCCGTCGCAACGCACCTTGGCGGCGTGACCGTAGCGCTGCAGCAGATCCAGGTCAGATTCCATGGCTGGGCCAGACCCCACCTCGACGAAAATGTCGAGGTGGGGTCTGGTAGCAGCGATCTGGTCGATGACCTCGAGCGCCTGTTTTTTGTGCTGGTTATCGACCGGCAGGGACGTCTCCAGTGCCACAACCAGGGTCCGGTCATCGGCCTCCAGCGCCCCGACTTCAGCCTCGGTCTGCGGCGCGGCAGGTCCAAGGGCGATCACCTGGATCCGATCGCCGTCGTCGAGCTGCTGGTGCAGTTCGGTGAATCGGCCGGCCGGGCAGACGAACCGTTGGGACAACACGGGATTCGAGATCGCTTGGTCACTGCGGTGGCGAGCTAGCGCGGAAGCCATGCCGAGTGCCTCCGGCGGAAACAGACCCGCGTCGTCGACGATGCGGTCGGTAAGGATCCGCACCACCGGTAGCGGAGTTACAGCGTGCATCACAGGTTGCCGCGCTTT
The DNA here is from genome assembly GCA_035515675.1 of Mycobacterium sp. Lineage (GTDB taxonomy): Bacteria > Actinomycetota > Actinomycetes > Mycobacteriales > Mycobacteriaceae > Mycobacterium. Next base: position 2,394 of record DATJBA010000058.1, on the reverse strand, counting down.
TCCTGCTCACGCTCGATCGACTCGAACAGGGCCTTGAAGTTGCCCTTACCGAAACCCAGCGAGCCGTGGCGCTCGATGAGCTCGAAGAAGACCGTCGGCCGATCTCCCAACGGCTTGGTGAAGATCTGCAGCAGATACCCGTCGTCGTCACGGTCGACAAGGATGCCGCGCTGTTGCAGTTCCTCCACAGGTACGCGCACCTCGCCGATACGGGCACGCAGTTTCGTGTCCTCGTAGTAGGCATCCGGGGTATCGAGGAACTGCACGCCCTCTTTGCGTAGCTTGTCGACGGCACGCAGGATGTCGTTGGTTGCCAGCGCCAGGTGCTGAACGCCGGGACCGCGGTAGAACTCCAGGTACTCATCGATCTGAGACTTGCGCTTGGCGGCCGCCGGTTCGTTTAGCGGAAACTTCACCCGGTGGTTGCCGTTGGCCACAACCTTCGACATCAGCGCCGAGTAGTCGGTGGCAATGTCATCGCCGATGAACTCGGCCATGTTCACAAACCCCATGACCCGGTTGTAGAAACCTACCCACTCGTCCATCTTGCCGAGCTCGACATTGCCGACGACGTGATCCAAAGCCTGGAACAGACGCTTGGGGGCACCGTCACGTTTGACGTGGCCGCTCGTCGCCGGCTGGTAGCCCGGCAGGTAGGGACCGTCGTAGCGGGTGCCGGTGACCGCCCGCTGAACCAGCGTATGTCGCGTTTGTCCATAGGTCGCGATCGCCGCGACTCGCACGGTGCCGTGCTCATCAGAGACGTTGTGAGGTTCTTCGAGGACCGTGGCGCCGGCTAGCTTGGCCTGCGCGATGCACTTGTCGACGTCGGGAACCTCCAACGAGATATCGACAACGCCGTCACCGTGGCTGGCGTGGTGAGTCACAAGCGGGCTGTCGGGGCTCACCGCGCCCTTCAGGACAAACCGTACGGAGCCCGAGCGCAGCACGAACGCCTTGTGGTCGCGATTGCCATTCTCCGGCCCCGAGTATGCGACCAGTTCCATGCCCCACGTGGATTGGAAATAACTCGCTGCCTCGGTGGCATTTCCGACCACGAAAACAATGGAATCCCAGCCGGTTACGGGGAACGGGTCGTTACTCAGGTCGTAATCCACCAGGCCCACCAGCTGCTTGAGCTGGTTGACGTCGAGCCGGGCCTGCTTCTCCTGGTCGGTCAGGGTGCTCTGGTTCGTCATGTTGATATTCTTCTCTCTTGCGAGTAATCCGGCTCTTCGTAAACGGGGTGCACTGATGGCTGGCGGATATCCGCGCCCGGGAGCCGTGTCGCTTCGGTGAGGTGGGTCCCCGGTGGATGACGATGCAGGTTCCTACACATGCCCGCCAGTCCACCGAGGTGACCCTTGTCCGAGGCTACCGTTTGCCCTCCTTCTGTTGTGGCCGACACGATCATGCGCACGATCGAGCTGGGCGTGACGATCACCGACGCCGCCGTCGACGAGAAGGCCACGACGATCTTCTGCAGTCCGGTGGCGCGTGATCCGCGTTGCCCGGACTGTGGCCACGACGGCCGTTACCGCGACACGGTGATCCGGCCGCTGACGGATCTGCCGGTGGCTGGCTACCCCCTGGTGTTGCGGGTCGCGGTGCCCCGCTACCGCTGTGTGATGCCGGCGTGTGGGCGGGCGGTGTTCAACCAGGATCTCGGGAAGTTGGCCGCCCCGCGGGCCTCCACGACGCGCGGTGTGCTCGGTATGTGTTGCGGCGGTTGATGATCGACCGCACCACCATCTCGGCGATCGCCGCCGAACCCGGTGCGTCCTGGCGCACCGTCAGTACGATCGCCATGCACGCCACCGCGCAGTTGGTCGCCCAGGCCGGGCCCGACCGGCTGGCCGGGGTGAGGGTGATCGGTGTCGACGAGCACCGTTGGGCCCCGCGTCGTCGCGGCGCTGCGGGGTTCGTCACGCTGATCATCGATATGACTCCGGTCCACGATCGCAGCGGTTCGGCACGATTACTGGACCTGGTCCCGGGACGATCAGCGACGGCACTGTCACGTTAATTGAAATGTGTAGTGGTGCGGTTAGTTTTAGAGCTGTAGCGATGGATCAGCTTGGGGTTGTTAAGATTTCAGGCAGCAGTATTTACAGTGTCGAGCGCGGTAACCTCACGCCAGGCCGCGAAGCGTTCAGCCATCTCGGTTCGCCATTGGGTTGCGCTGAGCCGGTGCCGTCGCGGCCGAAAGTGTCCGGAGATGCCGCTAAAGGCCGACAGGAATCGTTGGGCATGGCGCACCGATTTGAAGCGTTTCATCGCTCGTTCACGTTGCCGGGTGGGCTGATGGGAGTTTTCGGCGCGATTGTTGAGGTATCGCGACTGCCGGTGGGTCACCGACGGCATCAGCTCGCGGTGTGCGACCCCGTAGCTGGC
>DATJBA010000057.1:0-13430 GCA_035515675.1 Mycobacterium sp. | reverse complement strand
CCGGTGCGCTCGGCGAAGTCGCGTCGGCGCGATTCGAACGCGGGCACTGCCGCCGAGCCCGGTAGTGCCATGCCCAGGACCTCCGCGGCGATGGCCATTGTGGTGGCGGTACCCATCACGTTGCAGGTGCCGACGGTGGGCGCGAAGGTGCCTTCGAGCTCGTCCCACTCCTGGTCATCAATGCGGCCCGCGAACCGGTCCGGCGCCAGAGTCCAGATGTCGGTAGTTACGATCGAGCGGCCCTGGAAATAGCCGCAGCTGCGCGGGCCAGCGGTCAGCATGATGGCCGGCTTGCCGGCGCTGGCCGCACCCATCAATTGCGCCGGTACGGTTTTGTCGCAGCCGGCCAGCAGGACCACCCCGTCGATCGGGCTGCATCGGATCATCTCCTCGACGTCCATGGACATCAGGTTGCGCAGCAGCATCGAGGTCGGCTTGAGCATGTTCTCGTTCAGCGAGATCGTCGGGAACACGACGGCAGTGCCGCTGGCCGCGGTGACTCCTCGTTTCACTGCGTCGGCCACATCCCGCAATCCCATGTTGCAGGGATTGAGCTCACTGAAGCTTGAACAGATCCCGATGATCGGGCGCCGCCGCACCTCTTCCTTACTCAGACCACCCGCCCGTAGAAAGGCCCGCATGATCGTTCCTTCCGCCTCACCGGCGAAGTGATCGCCGTTGATCGGGGGACCGCCTCCGGCGGTGGCATCGCGGCGGGTGCGCTTCTTCGAGTGACCGTTACCCGATGCGTCAGGTCCTGTTGTCATGTCCAACTCCCTTTTAATTTCCCGCGTTGACAGTGATCTTGAAGATGGCGGTGGTGATGGCGCCGAAGGCACCGCGGCCTCCGATGAACAGACGCTTGGTGTCGTAGCCGGCAACGTCTTTCATGTTTTCGCCGCCGAAGCACGCTGGGGCGTGCCCGTCGGGCAGGACGACGTCGAGGCCGAGCAGGGCGTGGCGCACGGCCTCTCGCTCAGCACGGCTCGGGTTGGCGATGAGCTCGCCCACGGTGCGCTGGGTCGCCTGGGCGGGGATAGCTACACAATTCACGCCGTGTTCGCTGAGGTGCCGCGAGAGTTCGTCGAGGGTGACCGCGCCCCCGACGACCAAGCTCAAATTCGCGGTGTTGACGGTGATCTCGGTGTCGCCGGCGGGCGTGACGGCGGTGGCTATCGGGTGCCGCTGTAACGCAGCGTCCAGGGCCGCCTCGAAGGAACTCACCTCGGGCTCATCCGGTGAGACATCGGGCAGCATAATGCCGGGGTTCAGCAGGCCGGTGGGGTCGAAGACCTGCTTGATCGAGCGCTGGGCGGCGATCTCGACTGGGGTGAAGCGCTTGGTCATGAACTGCCGCTTTTCGGTGCCTACGCCATGTTCGCCGGTGATGGTGCCACCCAGTTGCAGTGCCGCGTCGATGATTTCGTTGTTAGCGGCCTCCAGCGCCGCGGGTGCTTTGGGGTTGTCGCGGTCGAAGAAGCTGATGGGGTGCAGGTCGCCGTCGCCGGCGTGGCCGGCGGTCGCGATGAACAACAGCCCGTCGGTGTGGTGAGCGGCGGCGTCCTGAATGGCCTGTTGCATGTCGGGAATGCGGTTGCGCGGAACGGTGACGTCGCCGATGAAGAATCCCTTGCCCGTAGCCACGACGGCGTCGGGGGCGTGCAGTCGGCCGTACCACAGCCTGGCGCGGGCCTCCTCATCGTCGGCGCGGCGGACCTCGACGGCGGTGCCTCGCAGCACCTGCTCCACGATTTCGGTGTCGCGCTCCACCTGTTCGGGGGTGCCGTCGACGTCGATGAGCAGGATCGCGTCGACATCAGTGGGATAGCCGGTGTCGACGAACTGCTGCAGGCCGGCGATGCCGGCACGGTCGAGCCACTCCAGCGCGGCGGGCACGGTGCCGGTCGCGGTGATGGCCGCCACCGTTTCGGCCGCATCGCGGGCGGTGGTGAAGCTGCCCATCAGGCTTCGTGTCGCCGGTGGGATCGGACGTAGCGCCACAGTGGCCTCGGTGACGATCCCTAGCGTGCCCTCCGAACCGATGAGCACGCCCAGCAGGTCCGGGCCGTCGTCGTCGGCGCCCAGCTCGATGACGGTGCCGTCGGCGAGCACTGCCTGCACCTTCAGAACGTGGTTGTAGGTGACGCCGTACTTCAAAGCGTGTGGACCGCCAGAGTTTTCAACGATGTTGCCTCCGACCGTAGCGAGGTGGGCCGACACCGGGTCCGGTGAAAAGCACAGCCCGTGCGGGGCGAGGTGCTGCTGCAGCGCGGCGTTGACGACGCCGGGCTGGACCCGTGCGGTATGGGCGGCGGGGTCGATGTCGAGCACCCGGTCCATGGTGGACAAATCGATCATCACCCGGTCCGGGGTGGGCATCATCGCTGCCGCACAGTTTGATGCGCCGCCGCGGGTGACCACGTGGATGCCGTGTTGGGCGGCGATCCGTAGGACGGCGATGACTTCCTCGCATGTGTTGGGGCGCACCAGGAGTCCGGGTGTACCCCCAAAACCCCAGTAGTCGTGGCCCTTCGCGGTCAGCGTGTCGGCGTCAGTGACCACTGCGTCAGGGTGAGCCAGTGCGGCGGAAAACTCTTTAACAGCAACGTCATCCATGTCGGATCCTTCAATTGTGTGTCGTGGGATCAGTGCGATTGCTGTGCGATCCAGGCGTCCTCGTGTCCGGGCTCGGGTAGCACACGGCCGAATTCCACGGCGAAGCGGGCTGGGCCCGGTTGAATGACGACAGTCACGTGCTCGGCGGGCACGCCTGCTATCCGGGTCACCGCGGCAGCGATCTCGGTTGCCAGGCGGGTGGTTTCGGCGTCGGGGTGGCCTTCGCGCACCCAGGCGCTGACCAGCACCGGGCTGGCCGGTACCCCGCCGCTGTAGACGCTGTCGTGGGGCAACTCGTGAAAGACCACGGTGACGTAGCTGCTGGGCACCTGGTTGATCGCCGAATGGATCGCCCCGATCTCCGTCGCCAGCGCGGCCTTGGTGTCAGAGGTCAGCGTCGATGCTGTGGTAGTGCAGGTGTAAATCGGCATGGTCGTACTTCCTAGGTGAGGTATGGGGCTGTCAGCCCAAAGACGCGGGCTGGGGTTTGGTCGGAACCACGATGACCGTGGGGCCGTCGGCGCCGAGCGCAGCGTTGAATTCCTTGACCAACTGCTCGGTGTCGCCCACGGTGACCGCGTGGCAACCGAAGCCGATCGCCAGCGACTCGATATCCAGGCCGGGCAAGTCCAGGCCGGGTACCCCGGGTGTCTTTTCCAGCAGGGCAAACGATTTCAGCACCGAGTATTCGCCGTTGCGCATCACGACGAAGACGACCGGCAGCTTGTGTTGAGCTGCGGTGTAGATGGCTTGCACCGAGTATTGGAAAGACCCGTCACCGATGGTGGCCACCACCGTGCGGTTCACCCCGCGGGCGCGATCACCCAGCGCGATGCCCACCGCCGCGGGCACCCCCCAGCCGATACCGCCGCTGGCGGTCGCGAAGAACGACGCCGGGCGAGTGGTGGGCAGCCAGCGCAGCTCGGCCAGCGTCGAGGTGGACTCCATCACCAGCGCCGAATCGGCTGGCTTGACGTCGCCCAGCGTCGACCACACGGCGTCGGTGCTCAACGGCGCCGACTCGCTACGGTCCACTGTCGCCGCCGGGATCTGACCGGCGGGCAGCTGGCGGTCGCTGTGATCGCTGATCAGGTCGGTGAGCTGCGCCAACACCAGCAGCGGATCGCCTAGCAGGCTGTCGCCGACCGGCGCCGCGCCGGAGATCTCGGGATCGGCGGTAATCTGCAGCAGGTCGCTGCCCTCGGGCAGGTACTCCCCGGCCACATAGGGGTAGTAGCGGAAGACTTGAGCCCCAATAACAATCACCAGATCATGCCCGCGCATAAGCTCGGTGGCACCGGCGATGGTCATCGGCACCATTCCCCGGTAGAGGCGGTGATTTTCCGGGAAGGACACCCGATCGGCCAGCGGGCAGTTGTACACCGGCGCGCCGAGTTTCTCCGCGAACGCCACCCCGGCGTCCCAGGCACCGGCCCGATCCACCTCGGGCCCCAACACCAACATCGGCCGCTGAGCGGCATCGATACGCTCGGCGAACTCACGCAGCCGCACGGCATCCGGGCTCACCCGGTGACTGACCGTGCGCACCACCGCCGGCCCCAGCGCGGGCTTGTCCCAATCGTCAAGCGGGATCGACAAATACACCGGGCCGGCCGGCGGCTGCAGCGCCACCGCGTAGGCCCGCATGAACGCCGCCGGCACGTCCTCGGCGCGGGCCGGCTCATAAGCCCACTTCACCCACGGCAGCGGGAGCAGTGTCGCGTCTTTGTTGGTCAGATACGGGTCGACACCGACCATTTCGCGGGTCTGCTGACCAGCGGTCACGATCAACGGGGTGTTGCCCTTGTAGGCCGCGATCAGGTTGCCCATCGCGTTGCCGGTGCCCGCGCTGGTGTGCACGTTGACTAAGGCAGGCTTGCCGGTGGACTGGGCGAACCCGTCGGCCATCGCCAGCACCGACGCCTCCTGCAAGCCGAGGACGTAGGTGAAGTCGTCGGGGAAGTTCTTGAGGAACGTCTCCTCGGTGGAGCCAGGGTTGCCGAACACCGTCGTCAGCCCCAACGCGCGAAGCAGGTCGTAGGTCACGTCCTGGACGGTTGGTTGGTTTGTCATCGTCCTGAATCCCTTCGTGGTGCCTTTGAAGGCCGTGCACAGCGGTTCTTTGTAAGGGAAATCATCAGCGTCGTGTGGGGGCACTGGCATCAGGGAGTCCACAGTGCAACTCCACAGTCAGCGGGCTGAGCGTGTTGCGGAGTTTCCGGGGTAGCCGATGGTGCGGCGCGGCCGACAAGGCCAAGGGGCTGCGTCAGTCAGACAGGACGCGGTCGAGCTGCCTGCGCGATTGGACGTTCAGCTTGGTGAAGACTTTTTGCATGTGATATTCGACGGTGCGGGTGCTGATGAACAGCCGCGCGCTGATCTCGGGGTTGGAGTGCCCGTCGCGGGCCATCCGCGCGATTTGGCCTTCCTGCGCCGTCAGCAGCTGCGGCTCGGCGGCAACGGTGCGCTTGCGCGCCGTCTCGCCGGTGGCTTCCAGCTCACGGTGGGCCCGTGCGGCGAATCCGTCCATGCCCATCTCCTCGAACATGTCGTGAGCGCGGCGAAGCTCAGCGCGCGCGTCGGTGCGTCGACGTTCACGCCGTAGCCATTCGCCGTAAAGCAGGCGCGCCCGTGCCAAATCCGGGCGCAGCCGGGTGCGGCCCAGCCGCTCGATGGACTCTCTGTAGAGATCCTCGGCGACTGGACCCTCGTTGACCAGCGCACGGCACCGGGCCTCCACGCCGCATACCCAATCGGTACCGCTGGCACTGGCCACCTCGGCAAACTTCTCAACAGCAGCGGCGGCGATCTCGGCGCACCCACAGCGCGTGGCCGCCTCGACGACCTCGACAGTCCAATAGCTGCCGACCGATAGCCGGTCGAGCAATAACGACGACGGACGATGACCCGTGGGCGAAGCCGACGCGGCCGAAGTCGAAGTCAGTAGGCGGAACAATTCCCAATCACTCGCCGAGCGCAGGGCCGCTTGGTAGTTGCCGATCCCGTTGTTCGCCATTGCGCTCGCGAAGGAGGCCGACGTCATCCCGAACCGTTCTCCCCGTTGGCTGAACTCCTTGCGCGCCGCGTCGGTCAGGTCGGTCACCTCGCCGGGGCGGCCTCGCACCGCCGCTACAAGGAGGGCCGCGTACGGTGCGAAATTGCTGCCGGTCGCTTCCATCAGCGCCTGCAGCTCGTGGTCCAACGCGGCGGCGGCGCTGAGCTCGCCGATATAAGCGAGCCGAATGGCCTCCGAGGTCAGGGCCATTGGAAGCTCGCTGATCGCGCCGAGACCTCGAGCAAGCTTGAGGTAGCGCTCCGAGTGGAGCTGCCAGCGGTGGTAGTCCCAAAGATGCCAGCAGGCCAGCAGGCTGGCGAGCCAACGCCCGCGCAGCTCGTTGTCGGCCGACGCTTCGGTGGTGAAGAGGTCCAATGCCCTGCGAAGGATCACCGCGCCCGCCGCGTATCCCTGGGTGTAATGGGCCGCGATGGCGTCCAGCAGCAGGTCGGCGGCGCTGGGGGTGCCCGAAGGCCGCGGCGCCCCCGCAGCGGCCTGGGCAAGTTGTCCCACGTCACCTCGTGTCACCTGGTCGGTAAGAATCGACGCAGTGATCGCCTGCAGGTAGGTCGTCCGGGCCAGACCCGCGTCGATGGGCTCCAGCCCCTGGGCGGCCTTTAACAGCAGTTCCGGCAGGTCGCCGCCGAGGGTGGTCGCGAATGCCAGCTGGGCTTGGATCAGCTCGATCCGGGCCTGCTGAAAATTACTGGGCTCGAGAGCTTTCACGATCGACAACAAGTCACGCGCTGCATCAAACCCGCCAGCCTGAACCTGAACCGAGGCCGCGGCCAGCGCCCGCTCAGCCCGCTTGTCCCGATCCAGCGTCAACTCAGTGGCCCGCTCCAAAAACGCCGCCGCCGCGGCCAGCCCACCACGCGCCTGCGCCCGGCCCGCCGAACCCTCCAACTCAGCGGCCACGTCCTCCTCGGGACCCGCCGCGGCATGCGCGCGGTGCCATGCACGACGATCGGGGTCGTGCTGCGCATCGGTGGCCTGCGCCAAAGCATCATGCACCAGCCGCCTGTCCTGCACCGAGGCTGAGGTGTAGACCACCGAGCGCACCAGCGGATGCCGAAACAACACCCGGGTACCGAACTCAACCAGACCGTCCTCGACCGCAGGCCCAGCCGCCTCGGCGTCAATCCCCAGCCACTCCGCCGCCCGCCACACCAGCCCCGCATCACCAAGCGGATCAGCCGCCGCGATCAGCAGCAGCCGCCGGGTCTGCTCGGGCAGCACATCCAGCCGCCGCCGAAAACCTTCCGCCACACCCCCCGGCAGCCGCACCGCACCAGGCAGCCCAAAACCACCCGCCCACTGCTGAGTCGTCAACGCTCTCGGCCACTCCAACAACGCCAGCGGATTACCGCGCGTCTCCGCTACCAGCTGATCGCGCACCCAGTCATCCAGCGGCACAGTGACTTCCGCGTCCAGCAGTGCGCGGGCATCGGCGGCGCCCAACCCCGCCACTTGGAGCTGCGAGAGTCTCGCCAAATCCGATGTGGGCACGCGGGCACCAAACACCAAACCCACCGATTCGGCCGCCAACCGGCGCGCCACAAACCCAAGCACCTGCGCCGACGCCCGATCCAGCCACTGCTCATCGTCAACCACACACACCAGCGGCCGCTCTTCGGCGACGTGGGCCAGCAAACCCAACGTGGCCAATCCGACCAGAAACCGGTCCGGCGTCGGCCCCGAGCTCATCCCAAACACGATCCGCAGCGCATCACCCTGCCGCGCAGGCAAATCCTCCAGGCCATCCACCAGCGGCGCGCACAACTGATGCAAGCCGGCAAACGCCAGCTCCATCTCCGACTCCACCCCAGCGGTCTGCACCACCTGGCACTGCGCTGCCCGCCCGATCAGATACTGCAGCAACGCCGTCTTACCCACACCGGCCTCGCCGCACAGCACCAACGCCCGGCTCTGCCCGGCGCACACCGCCTCCACCAGCCGGTCCAGCATGCCGCGCTCGGCCCGACGATCAACCAGCTTCATCGCACCCACCGCCGCTCACGTCTAAACGCCGGTGCGGCTAACCCTACCCGCGGCCCCTCAAATATCAGCAGCGACCATCAGGCCTTTACCGGGTAGCCGACTCGCGTTGCACTGCGCGCTCCGGTGAGAGCAGGTTGAGCTTGTTTAACGGGTGCCCGTGTTCGTCGTAGGCAATAACACCCAATTTACATACGGCGTACGACTTGAGTTGTTGGGTGGCGACGTCGATTGCGTGGCCGAGCTTGTCAAGCTCAGCGCGGTCGACCAGGGGAATCGCCGACGGATTAGCGGCGGCGGTCTCAGCCAGTTCTCGTATTTTTCCGAGTGCGGCAAGTATGAGCCCGATTGCTTCAGCGGCTTGCTTGTCTTCGGTAAGGGCGAGAACGGCGAATGCGTGGGAGGTCGCCCGCCGATACGAATCCCAGAGATCCTCAGAGAACATGTCTTTGATGTTCTGGTGGATTGCGTGTCGGTCAACGCTTTCAAGTTGTCTTATGCGTTGGAGAACGATTCCGACCTGCGAGCTGCGTTGGGAAAGCGCACTGATCAAGTCGATCACCTCCGCTCTCAACTTGTCGTTGCGCGCGTCTATGCGGCCCTGCTCAAAATGACTGGCATTGCGCCGCAGCGTGATTACGCTAACGGTCACGCTGGCAACGATCGCAATCGACGCGACCGTCACGGTGAAAAGATTCCCCCACCCTAGTGTGTAGTGCCACCCGGCGTGTGCCTGCATCGTGGCATCAGACGACGCGTACACATCCACGTCGATTACCTTTCTGCGTTATTCGGGCCGACGCGCGGCTGTCGGTGACGTCAGGCGGTGTAATGGGTGCGCCATCCTATCTCGAGATTCAGCTTTTTTGCTGCCCTGACTGCCGTGTAGATGAGAATCTCGGCGTACGTCGGAAATGAGACCGGGGCGCGAGCCAGATCGTCGACGCGGCGCATTCCCGCGGCAAGCGCCATGGAGGCGACCTGGACAACGTTGGTGGCCTGTTCACCGACTACGTGGCAACCGAGGACCTCGGCGGTGGCCTGATCGACAATCAGTTTGCAGAATCCGGTCGATTGCCCGTCGATGATAGCGCGGGCAGCCGAGCTGTAATAGGACGCTGCTGTTACAACGCTGTGCGTTTCGCGCGCCTTTTGTTCTGTAAGGCCGACCGAAGCGTACTCAGGATCTGTCAAGCTGCCCGCGGGTATCAAGTGATCGGTGACCGGCAGCTGAGCTCCGCGCACGGCGTTGGTGGCGGCCACGAAACCATCCCGCATCGCTTCGGAACCGAGCATGACGCGCCCCGTTACGTCACCGGCCGCAAAGATATGAGGAGCGGAGGTTTGGAGGTATTCATTGACTTCAAGAAACCCACGCTGTGTCACCTCGACTCCGGCGGCGCTGGGTTTGAGTGCATTAGTGTCGGCGCCCCAGCCGACGGCTACCACCGCGAGCGTCGCCTCAGCGATCTGGCGGTTGCCGTCCTTACTGAAGGTCATCCGCACACCCTCGGGCGTCTTTTCGAAGGAGTCGATGCTGCCAAAGTTCTCGCGGACCTTGATGCCTTCGTGCCGGAAGGCTGCTGCGACAGTAGCGGCGATGTCCTCGTCTTCGGCGGGAAGAATATGGGGCGTCGCTTCGAAGACCTCGACATGCGTTCCAAAGGTGTTGAAAACCGAGGCGACTTGAGCGCCGGTGGCGCCGCAGCCGACAACGATCATTGATGGTGGGACGGTGGTCAGGCTCCACGCGTCGCTGTGGGTGCTGGTGTGTTCGAAGCCCAAGATGGGCAGCTTCTTGCTTACTCCGCCGGTACAGATGATGAATTTCTCTGCCTTGAACCGCAATCCGGTTTCGGTGACGATCGTGTGCGCATCTTCAAAATGCACGTGTCCGGTGTTTTCTCGGATCGCCCCGCCGTTTGACTCGATCAGTGGCCTCAATGTTGAACGTTCACGAACATCGCGGGTCACCTCGCTGACGCGTTTAAGTAGTCGTTGGTAATCCAGCGCCGGTTCGTTGATGACGACGCCGTACTGACCGAGTTGTCGCGCAGCGCGCATCAGGCGGGCGGTATGGGCCAGCGTCCGCACGGGCACCGGCCCGTCGTTGGCCGCCATACCGCCAATTGGGTCACCAGCACGGTGCGAGCCCCGAGTTCGGCGGCGTGAGCAGCGGCCATCACCCCGGCTGGACCCCCACCGATCACAACCACATCTGCAGTCGATGACATGTACGGAAACTTTCTTCAGTAGCTGATTTCGTAACCGACGGCTGCTACCGGTAGTCGTTGTAGAAGCCTTCGCCGGACTTAACCCCTAATTTCCCTTGGTCGACATAGGTTTTCAGCAGGTCGCGCGACTTGGTGGGAAGGTAGGGGAACTTCTTCAGGTAGTTGTCTTCGATCTCGAGTGCCACATCGAGGCCGACTTTGTCGATGAGCCGGAACACCCTGACGGTCCCTAGGCCGGCGGCCAGCCAGAGCCGATCGAAGTCGGCCGGGCTGCAGACGCCCTCGGCAACCACCGCCAAAAACTCGCGTTTGATTGCCGCCCATACCCGGTTGGTGATGAAACCGACACTCCGTTTGCGTGCGGCGGCGGTCACGAAACCGTACTTGGGCAGTCCGTCGGTAAGCAGATCGAAGATGCGCTCGTCGGTGTGCCCGTCGGTCATGAGTTCCAACTGCGGAAATTCGGGCGGCTGCCCATAGTGGGTGTTGAGCACCCGCTCGGGATGCTTGACCTTGCCAATCAGTTCGCTGCTCTCGTAGGACGATGAGTTGGTGCCGATGATGGCGTCTGGTTCGGCGAGCTCGTCGAGCTGACCGAGGATGTCGATCTTCAGTGCTGGGATCTCGGGCACGGATTCGACGATGTACCAAGCGTCTTCGACCGCTGACTGCAGATCGGTGACATATTCGAGTGTGGCGGGTTTAGCGCCCGGGCGCGATTTCACGAGTGCGGGCAGCTGCTCGTCGATGAACTTCTTGGCGTCGTCGAGTGGGGGGTCGAAGATGTCGTACAGGCGCACGACGCCACCCCAAGTGGCGTACGTCAACGCGATGCGACGGCCGAGTGTGCCAGCCCCGAGAACGGAAATGGGACGGTTCTCGATGTTGGTGAACAGCGAGTAATTCACCGTCGTGCCTGCTGTTTTCACTGGCGCGCCTCCGTTAGTGAGACGCTCGCGCCATTGGCCCGCAGCTTGAGAAGCCCGATGATTACTTTGTTTTCTTTCTGAGCGAGCTCGTCGACAGAGCGTCCTGCGGCTTCGCGCATCACACCGTCAACGATGGTTTGCTTGAGTTCATCAGTAACTTCGGGATTTCCAAGAGCCTTCATGCTTGCAGCAAGCGGGTCCATGAGATGTTCCATGAAGTGCTCGATGCCGCCTGCTCCACCGCCTAAATGCCATTGCAGGCTTTGGCCCATCACACCCCACCGGAGCCCGGGCCCATAGCTGACAGCCGCGTCGGTGTCCTCGACGCTCAGCACGCCTTGTTGAATGAGGTAGAGCATCTCTTTGTAAAGTGCGGCCTGTAGCCGGTTGGCCACGTGTCCAGGCAGTTCCTTGTGCAAATGAATGGCCTTCTTGCCGATCGATGTGTAGAAACGCATCGCGTGCTGGACGGCCTCGGGCGATGTCTTGGTGCCGCCCACCACCTCCACAAGCGGAATGATGTGAGGCGGATTGAACGGGTGGCCGACGATGATTCGCTCGGGGTGCTTGCACTCCGATTGCATCACACTTGGCGTTATTCCCGACGAACTCGAGGCGATGATTGAATCGACGGGCGTCGCTTCATCCATGTCCGCGAACAACTTCATTTTGAAGTCAGGCCGCTCGGGGCCGTTTTCCTGAACGAAGTCGGCCTGCGCAAGCGCCTGCCCCATGTCTTTGGTAAAGGTCAAGCGGTCGCGCGATGCACCCGCTGACAGCCCGATTTCTTCGAGCTGCTCCCAGGCCTCGTCGACATATTTGCGCAAGTTGTCCTCAGCGTTTGGAGCCGGATCGGTTGCAACGACGTCTAACCCACGCGCCAAGTACTGGGCCGCCCAACTCGCACCGATCACTCCGGTAGCAACCACTGCAACGCGGCGAATTGGTTTATCGAATGACATGATGCCGTCTCCTTTTCACGAGATTTCGGAATGTGGATGCTGTTGCGGTCGTCAGCTATGCGCCGGCGATCCCGGTCAACGGCTTGTCGGACTTGAACACAAGGTGATCCCCACTTCCGTCCAGCCGGACCGCACGAATCTCGCCCGAGAGGTCGCTGACGTATGCGAGGCCTGCTTGTGTATCAACGGCAAGGCCAATGGTCTCGTGATAGTTAGCCGAGACCACGGTCACGTCGCCGCCAGGTTGGCCCACTGCGGGTATCGCGGCCTTGTTCAGGGTGTTTCCGCGTGGCGGATCGCCGCGGTCTGTCCAGTAGATGGTGTTGGTGTCCGGATCGAGTTCCAAATCGATGGGTTCGGGAAGCTCCGACCAGAGGACCTCAATTTCACGATCACCGACAGGTGCGTTCAGCGATGTGCGAAAGATCCGACCGTCATTGCCGTTCGCCGGGCCCTTCTGCGTCCAGTACAGCAGCCCCCGCTGCTCGTCAACGGCGACGCCGACGCACTGGTTACGTATTACCCGGCGGTCGGCTTCGGCCGTGGCAACCACGACCTCATCGCGCAAATCAGTGCCATCGAGCCGCGCGCTTCGCACCGCGGCGCCCTCGCGGTCCGACCAATACAGTCGCCCGGTCGACCAGGCCCCCGCTAACTGTTTTCCTGTGACAAACGATCCGACGGGCAGAATGTAAGCGCGCTCGGTGCCATCGATCTCGACGCGTTCCAGTGACCCGTTTACGCGATAGAAGTCCAGATCATCGTCTGTTTTGGGGGCTCGCCCTTCGGGCAACCCCGGCGCGCCCATATTGGTCCAGTAGACGTATTTCCGATCCGGATCGACGACGATGCCGTCGGGCCCGTCGGTCAAGCCCTCAACCAAAGTGCTCGACTCGCCGTTGGTGATGTTGATCTTCAACAGCGCCTGTTGAATCGGGCTCAGTGCAAATAAGTGACTGAACATTCGATGATCCCCTTTCAGATGCCTTCCAGATGCCCTGAAGGCGGTACAACGGTTCCTCGTAGAAATGATCATCGGCGCCGTGGGGATGCGTTGGCATCCGCAAGTCCGCAGTGGAACTCCACAGTCAGCCGGGTGAGCGAATTGCGGAGTTTTCGGAGTCTCCGATGATGGCCGCGTCAGTCCGGCAGCACGCGGTCGAGCTGTCTGCGGGACTGCACGTCGAGCTTGGTGAAGACCTTTTGCAGGTGATACTCAACGGTGCAGGCATCGTCAAGTTGTTTGCCTTGGTGTGGTGCTGCCGGGATTGGTCGTGGTGGCGATTGCGGCGAGGTACAAGGGCTACCGGTATCCGATCGAGGTCATCGGGCACGCGGTGTGGCTGTATCACCGTTTCGGGCTGAGTCTGCGTGACGTTGAAGAGCTGATGTTGGCCCGCGGTGTGGTGGTTACCTTGGTCCAGTCGCGTCGCAACACAGCTGCTGCCAGGCGGTTCTTCGGCAAGTTGCTCAAGGGTCTGCGATACGTGCCGCCGGTGATCGTCACTGACAAGCTGGCCAGCTATCGGCTGGCCCACCGTGAGCTGGTGCCGTCGGTGACTCATCGCCGCTCGAAGTATCTCAACCGTGCCGAGAACTCCCATCAGCCGACCAGGGTCCGCGAACCGGTGATGAA
>DATJBA010000056.1:0-4119 GCA_035515675.1 Mycobacterium sp. | reverse complement strand
GGTCAGCCGGTGTAGACAGAGCGTGGGATTTCGAGCAGGTCGAGCATGAGGGCTTGTAGCTCGGTGAGTTCGGGCTGGAAGGTCTGCACGAGTTGGCCGTGTTGGTCGGTGAGGTGGTGGCGGGCCAGCCCGGTGAAGATGTCCAGGACGCGCGCGGCGGTTGGCGCGGCGCAGCCACGGTCTTCGGGGTAGAGCGAGAGTTGTTTTATCCCTTTGGTTTTCATTGCTTTCCGGATCTGGCGTTCGATGAGTGCGTGGATCAGCATGGCGATGAAGTGGCAGCACAGTAGCGCTTCGATGCGGGCGGGGTTGTGCAGGAACATCGGCGCGACCAGATGGGTGCCTTTCAGTTGGGCGTGGCGTTTTTCCAGGTTGGGCTGGTACTTGTAGGCGGCGAGCAGCTCGGCGCCGGTCATGCCGGGGTCGTTGCTGATCAGCGGGTAGCAGCCGTCGGAGGCCGCGTCGCGCGCGACCTGGGTGTCGTCGACGGTGTAGGTGAGGCGGTGGCGGGGGCGGCTGGTCTTGCGGTAGCGGGTGTCGGCTCCGGGGCGGCCACGTTTGTCCTGCCGGAACCGTTGATCGAGGTGTTCTTCGATGCTGAAGGTGATCCAGCGGGCGGCGCCGATGCGTTCGAGCGCGGCGGCGGCGGCCTGCTCGACCGCGACCGTGGTTTTCATCCGGGTCTTGGGTGAGGCCAGCCGCTGGTTGAGCTCGTCGAGCGCGGCGGTGCCGCGGGCGATTCGATCGGCGCGCGCGTGGGCGTCGTGGCCGGTCTTGGCCGAGGAGCGGACCCAGACCACGCGGTAACCCTCGGCCGAACACCACGGCGCCTCGGCGACCTGCCACACGTCGTCGGGATCATCGAGTCGAGCGCCGCGTCGCCGCGCGGCCTGCACCCAGTCGGGCTCATGGTCGACGACCCAGTCCCGAAACGCCTTGTCCTCCTTGCGGGAAGCGGGCAGCACCGACACGAACCTGCCCCGGTTGCGGTGGATGTGGTCCATGGTGTCGCGGGTGGCCAGCTTGCAGTCGGCTACGTACAGGAAATCCGTGCGGCCCAGCAACGCGACCAGATGATCCCAGGTGTCGACGTGGGTGACGTCGTCGCTGGTGTTGCCGTCGACCACGCGGTGCGCCAGCGGCACCGCCCCGTCCGCGGTCACGGTCAGGATCCACACCAGCTGCTTGAGGTCGGGGCGATGATCCTTGTTGTGCCCGAAGGTGATCGCCGCGGTCGGCTTACCGCCCCGGACGCGCCCGTCGGCGCCCGCGTAGCGGCCGGTGACGGTGACGCTGGTGGAGTCGTTGTGCAGTTGCGAGCAGTCGATACCAAACCGCGCGACGGCGTCGAGCACCAGCCGGGTCAACAGCGAGGCCCGGTCGGCGTCGAACAACCGGGCCAGCATCCGACCCACCCGATCGTCGTTGAGCAGCCCGGCCTCCCCGTCGGCCAGCCCGAGCGGCACCGGGTCGAACGGCTCCGCCCACCGCCCCAGCGCATACACCGGCTCCCGGGCCAGCGCCAGGTTGCGCACCACTACCCCGATCGCCGTCCCGGGCGCCAGCTTCAGCCGCGCATCGTCATGCGGCACAAACGCCGCCAACAACTCGCCCAGCCCGAGCCGCGCGCAGAACCAGTCGATCACCGGCAGCGCACCCAACTGCCGAGTCACCAGCCGATACGGCACGCCCGGCGCCGGCGGGCCCACGCCGCGTCGTGGCGGCTGGCATGGTCCGGTCCTTGCTCTCACGTCCTTCAACGTATACGTTGAAGGACAATGGACGGACACCGACACGCCGACCCACCCGAAACCCGCGTCGACCCCGACCTACGCGCCGCCCAGCAGCGCATCACCTCCGGGCTCGCCGCAATCGACTGGGCGCTGCCTGGCAGCATCGTCGAACGCAGGATGCGCTGCGGAAAACGCCGCTGCCGCTGCAAGAACGAGCCGCCGGAACTACACGGCCCCTACATCCAATGGACCCGCACCGTCAACGGCAAGACCGTCACCAAACTGCTCACCCACGAACAACTCTCGCGCTACCAGCCCTGGCTCGACAACGCCGCCCGGCTCCGCACACTCGTCACCGAACTCGAAGCCCTCACCGTCCGAGCCATCAAACATGCTGAAGGATGGGGAACCTAAAAGCCGATCGAGAAGTGCGGAAAGTCAGGTGTGAGAACCGCGCCAGTCAGGATCCCGAGGGAGATAGAGCCGAATAGTGAGGTGCGGGCGATGCGTCGACGCGCAGCAGCGGGCCAGGCGAGAATGCGCCTGAATCGCGTTGATGGCCTCAGCACGCGCAGAGCTTAGCGACCCCACCCGCACGGAACGGCGGCCTCCTGGATCCGAATAGGTAACGGTGCCCTAACAATCGCCGCACTCCACAGACCCGCCGCCGACTTAGTTGGGTTCGGCTGAGGACCGCCGGCGGCCAAACACCTCGATCCTGGCCAGCCGGCTCACCGGGCGCTGTTCATCGACTGCCGCTGGCTCTACACGCTGTCGCTCGCCCACGCCGCGCGATACGTGCGCGCAGTGCAATGTCTCCGACATCGATACAGCACTGCAGCAATACTTGTTCGGCGGCCAGATGGCGCTGCAGGAAAAGCAGAAACTCGCGGCGGCGCTTGCCCCTACGCCTCGGCGGCTTGGTCAACGGTGACGTAGCACCGACCGCCATTGACCTGTTGCAGGCGAGCCTGCGACTTGTTTCTGGGCATTCGGTTTCCTTTTTCGGAAGCGTTGTGCGTTTTGTCAGCGCCTAAGCTACCGGTGGTCTTCCGAATCTCGTTGCGCCAGAATGCTGCTCGTCCAGAAAACCTGGACGGTGGAGACGCTTCCTTGCATAAACTCATCGAATTTGTCCACAAAACGGACAAACTTCTGACTACTTCTCGACGAGTCTCGACAGCAGCGCGACGATTTCGCGGTCACGGCACCTTTGTAAGACTGGCGGTACAGCGTCGCGGGCGCCAAGTGGCCGCCGTACCTGGCGGGGAACAGCAGCGAGTCACGTTGCTTGCCAACATGTTTGGCCAGATGGTCCTCGAGCGCGGGCAGCAGGTGCGGCGGTATAGCCACATCCCGGATCCCGGCGTCGCTCTTGGGTGTGGTGACCTGGAAACCGTCTTCCACTCGCACCACCGCGCGCTGGGCGCGGATCACTTCATCGTTCAGGTCGATGTCGTGGCGCTGCAACTCGGTCAGCTCCCCGAATCTGAGCGCGCACCACGAGGCGAGGAGGATCATGGCTTGGTACTGCTCGGGCATCGCGGCGGTAATGATCTCCAACTCGTCTTGCCCAACACCTAATTAACGGTCGCCCGCATCCCAGATTGCGACATCTGCCGGGCGGCTGGCAAAACCACCCCGGCCTTCGCCGACGCCAAGTTGAGCGGCGGGCCGTGGGCGGTACGTCTGCGAGGACCACTTCGCCGTGTACGGGTGCTCGCCGGGCACCGGTCACGCCCAACGCCTGGTGCTGGAGGTGGGCCGATGAGGTTCGGCGTCGTGAAGGCGTCGGACATCACCAACCACCCGACGCACCCGCATCGACCCCCGGCTACCGGCTCGACCGCCCGGAGGCCGAGGCCGCCCCGACGATTCGCGTATGCCCGGTCAGCAGGTTCGAATCCTGCCCGGGGGTACAGATGTTTCTGCTGGTCAGGGGCACTTTTCAGGGTGGGACGCAAACAATTGGACCGCCGCCACCGCCTTTTCCCAGCTGATCGGCAGGTTCTGTGCGGTTCAGCCCCTGTGACGTTGGGTACCCCACTCATCCGTCAACGCAGGCAGCGATGACCGACGAAAGGACTAGGAAAGCCACAGCAAGCACGCAAGCTGTGGTCCTCAGGGGTCATGGCCGATCCCGACGTTTCTGCCTGCAGATCTGCAGAATCATCATCAGGGGGCAGCTGAAAATGCATGAATCCCGGTTGATGGGCGATGCGCGCGGCGCCCTTGTCGTACTCGGCGCAGTGTTCGGTGCCGCGCTGCTCAGCGCGGGTGTGGCGAGCGCCGCGCCCCCGGTCCAATTGAAGAGCCGAGTGCCGGGCAATTGGTGTCTCGACGGCCCGAATGCGAACGCCGCGACAGTGGTCAACGTCTGCAATGG
>DATJBA010000055.1:0-2845 GCA_035515675.1 Mycobacterium sp. | reverse complement strand
TGGGCCGACCTCGAACAGCATCACCCCGGGATCGACAGCCTGCACCTGCCCAGCGACGTCGCCGACGCGTGGAAGCAGCGTCAGCGGACCAAACCCCAGGTGATCACCTCAGCCCACGGCGAGAAGTCCGTCGTCATGGTGGAGCGCATCGGCTACCGAGACTGCCTGACCCCGGTGCGGGCTTTCTACCTCGATCTGTGCCAGTGGGCGATCGAGGATCCCAGCCGGTGGGCACAATGGGCGGCTCCCTGCCCGGTCGGTCAGGAAGAGATCAGTCAGCGCAAATTCCAGCGCCACCGCAAGGCGCGGATGGACGCACGGACCCGGGAACGACTACCGGTCCTGCCGGTGCTGGTAGGGACCGTCGACGCGCGGCGCAGGAACGCCGCCGCGGTCCTGCACGCCGCCCGCGATACCCTTCCCGGCCAATCGGTTACCGTCGCAGGCGAAACGCTGACTCGCTCGATCACCAGGACCACCGAGAAGGTGTGGGCCCACGACCCCGCGACCGGCAGCCGCCGCGACCTCGGCCATGAAGAAGACCACGCGTTCTGGGCGTGGGCCGCCGTCGAAATCCTCCGTCTCACCGGTTGCCGGGTCGAAGAACTGCTCGAGATCAGCCATCACAGCCTGATCCAGTACCGCCTGCCGACCTCCGGCGAGATCGTGCCGTTGCTGCAGATCGTCCCCTCGAAGACCGACCAGGAGAGACTTTTGGTCGTCTCCCCGGAGTTGGCGGACGTGTTGTCGACCGTGATCCGCCGAATCCGTGACCCCGACGGGACAGTCCCGCTCGTTGCGGTCTACGACCGCTACGAATGCGTCTGGCGGCCACCGGCTCCGGTCTTGTTCCAGCGTCGATTTCCCTCCGAGATCCGGGCGATCAGTGACAGCTCGCTGCGGACCATGCTCAACGCCGCTTTTGTCCACACCGGCCTGAAGGATCCCGCCGATGGACGCCCCCTGCATTACGCGCCGCACGACTTTCGAAGAATCTTTATCACCGATGCCGTCATGAACGGCCTGCCACCGCACATCGCGCAGATCATCGCCGGCCACCGCGACATCAACGTCACCCTCGGTTATAAGGCCGTCTACCCCGACGAGGCGATCCAGTCCCACCTGGCGTTCCTCGCCAGGCGGCGTGCGTTGCGCCCCACCGACGAATACCGGGTACCGACCGACGCCGAATGGCAGGAATTCCTCGGCCACTTCGAGCGCCGCAAGGTCTCCATCGGCACCTGCGGTCGCGCGTTCGGATCCGCCTGTATTCATGAACATGCTTGTGTGCGTTGCGCATTGCTGTGGCCCGACCCCACCCAACGGCCCCGTTTGGTCGAGATCCGCGACAACCTCGCCGCACGCATCGCCGAAGCCGAACGCGAAGGATGGCTCGGCGAGGTCGAAGGCCTGCAGGTCAGCCTCGCCGCCGCCGAAGACAAACTCGCCCAAATCGACAAACGATCGAGAACGGCCCCTGTCGCACTCGGCAACCCCACACTTCCCGCCAATTCCTGACCCACCAAAGCGAATCAACAAGCAGCCCCGGCTAGTTCAGAGAAAATCGCTGCCAGCGCGATGTCCGTGTCATTGCTGTCGAACCGCAAGCCACGCCCGACCCGATCACCGATGTTCGGCTGTGGTCACGATCGACGTGTTGACGTCTGCCATCTGCACGACAACACCCTGCGTCCGTTGGGCGGCAGCCGATCTGAGCAACTCGATCTCCTCGACCGAGCCGACGACAACCCGGCCGATACCCAGCTTCAACGCGGCACGCAGCTCGGACGCACCCAGCGCTTCGGCCCACACGGTCAACAGCGACGGGTGGACACCCACCGCGATCGCCACCGCAAGCTCGTCGACCGTTTGCACATGGACCGCAATACCATGGTCCCTCACCTTATTTCGCGACGAAACGGTTCCTCAGCACCATGGCCGGCAGCGCGATCTCGGTCATCGGAAAAGACTGTCGATGGATCTCGCAGCGACGCACGTCTTCCAGCTCCGGCGAACCGGGCAAAGCCGCCGCGGAAGCCGGGGGTGGGGTCGGCGAGAACACCGAGCGAAAGACGGCGGAGAGAGTCACCGAAACCTTTTCTCACTGGGCCTTGGCTCCGCTGCCAATGGCGGTGTGCCATCCAGCATGATGCCGCACGATGCCGGGCGAAGCCTCCACGCACTCTCCCTAACATGTCCTTGACGGGCCGGCTCAAATCCTTAACGCATCTCTTACGCGAGGACTGGCTGGGGCAGGGCGGGCGTCCCCACGATCGCCGGCGACCGACGCAGGGTATAGCGGGTGAGCATTCTTCCTAGCGTGTGGTGCCCGACGCGAATCCTTGCCGCCAGCGATGGTCGTGCGGTGGCGCTGTCCCCGGATAACCCCGAACACGCCCTCGCCACATTCAACCGGTCCACCCGATAGCCACGGCGGCGCAAATACGCCGTCATCTTCCGCCGCCCGTATATGCCCTTGGCTGTCCCCGTGGCGGATAAGAATAAGCCAGTGCCCCTGTTGACTGGCATACACCATTTGACTGTGCCTTCCAGCGATCCGCTGGTCGGCAGCGACTGGTATGTAAGGGTGTTCGGTTTCGCCAGCGTTTTGGTCGAGGAGCAGGAAACCGACGTGGTGAGCGTGCTGCTGGAACATCCGTGCGGTGCCCGGCTGCTGTTGCGGCGCGACGACGTGACCGCGGTCGCATTGCGCGGATACCCGTTGTTCAGCCTGGCTGTCACGAGTCACGGCGAGCTGCTGCGCTGGGTTGAACACTTCACCGCGTCCGATGTCGAACACAGCGCTGTGCACCGGGCGCATCTGGGCTGGGCGGTGACCGTTACC
>DATJBA010000054.1:0-2803 GCA_035515675.1 Mycobacterium sp. | reverse complement strand
TCGTGGTCACGGCGAAGGTGTGCCGCAGGTCATGAAGCCTGACTGGCCGGCGGCCACCCTCGGTGGTCAGATCGGCAGCGGCGACGATCCGCTTGAAGGTAACGCCCAGTGTGTCCGGGTTGAGCGGCCCGCGTCGGCTGTTGACGAAGACGGTTGGGCAGGCTCGCGTGGCGGTCCCGACCCAACCCTGACGGGCCTGTAAGTACTGGGCCACAACGGTGGCGGTGCTCGGGTGGATGAACACGAGCCTGGACTTGCCGAACTTCGTCTGCACTACCTCAATCACGCCGTTGGTCAGATCGATGTCGCTGAGCGTCAGGCGGCACGCCTCGCCGGGACGCATCCCCGTGGCCGCGAGCAGGCCGATCAGCGTGTGCCACGTCAGCGCTTTGAACCGTGGAGACAAGATATCCGAGGCGGCAAGCAACGCGCGGATCTCAGCCTGGCTGAACACGTTTGGCTCTTTCGGCCGGTATCGCCGGCGGCAGATCGCCTCGGCAGGGACTTCCGTGGCCGGGTCCAGGGCATATTGATATCGGGCGAAGATCCGCACCGCGTCCATCCGGCGGGCGAACAACGCGTCACTGACGGGAACCTTGATCGTGGCCGTGGCCCACTGCACCGCAAGGTCGTTGCGGACGCGGGTGGCCCCACAGGCCTCGCAGAAAGCGACGAAGTTCAGCAACAGCTTGTTCAGGCCGTCGACCTTGAAGCCCATCGCCCGGCGCATGGCAATGTAGTCGGTGACATTCTCACGCAATGTGTTCATGATCGAGATCCCGGCGACGGGCGAGCCAGACGCCGAGCAGCGTCATCAGCATCTGCGCCACCAGGTGCACTACCGGGCCATGGCCGCGCTAGCGGTCGCAGAGCACCCTCATCGACCTTGGCGTAGATCGCGGTGGACCTCACGCTGCGGTGGCGCAGCACCTGCCCCACCTCCGACAGTGGCGCCCCGGCCCGCAGCATCGCCGTTGCCAGCGTGTGACGCAGACGGTGAGCACCAATGCGGTCCAACCCGGCGGCCTGGCATGCACCGGCCACGATATGGCCGATCGCTCCAGACGACAGCGGCCGACCGGGCGGTCGCAATGTGGTGAACACCGACCGCGTCTGGCACTCGGGCCGTCCATCGACTAGCCACGCGGCGATCGCTTCTCCCGGCTCGGTCGGCAGCGGCAGGCGTTCAACGCGGTCGCCCTTGCCGATGACGGTGAGTTCTCCGGCCCGCCAGTCGATGTCGTCGAGGCCAAGACCTGCGACCTCGCCTCGCCGAAGCCCGAGTCGAGCCAACAGCAGCAAGATCGCGTAGTCGCGGCGGTCGATGGCCGACAACCGCCAACGCCCCGCGACCGCCAGAAGATGCTCAAGGTCTGCAGCCGGCACCGACCTCGGCAGCGAGGCCAAATGCCAACCCGCTGACACCGGAACCGCGTCCCACAACCCGACCGATGTTCGACCCGTCGCGTGCGCAAACCGCAGGAACGAACGCACCGACCTCGCCATCGACTTCACCGAATTCGTATTGCGATCCCGGCAGTACTCGACCATGAACGCCGTGACGGTCCCTGCGTCCAGAAGACTGACCGACACCTGCGTGGGCTGGGGCAACGCCTCAAGGAACTGCTCGACATTCCAGCAGTAATTGCTGATGGTGACCGGCGCCAGCCCACGTTGACGACCCAGCCATTCTCCGAACTCGACGAGCACACCACTTACCCAAGCCGTGCCGTCGCGGGCATCGGCGGTGCATACCGGGTCCATGTGTCTTCTCCTCCTGATAGGCCAAACAGAGCACCACCAGACAGACACACCACGGCCCGCGCCGCCACGTTATGCCGCGCGGGCCACCCCCGCCAAGCCCGCCGAACAGCACGAACACCGCCACAGCCACCACGACCTCGGCATAACCGCACGCTCGGCGTAATTGCTGAACCCGGGTTCACGGAATCCATCGCCAGCATCGGTTTCGAAGTGCAGTGTGGAGACGTCATAGAGCACCAGGCTGGCTGGCCCCAACTTCGCGTGCACGGCGCAGGCCTTCGATAGTGCTTGGCGCACAGCCGGTTTGGCGAACGCAGGCAGCCGACGCTTCAGAGTCCGATAAGCCGGTGGCTGGACTCCGGTCTCGGCGAGCACCCGCAACGCATCGACCTTACTGCTGGGCTCGATGATGCGGGCCAACACCAGGGCGCGCAGCACTTCATCACCATCGAGGACCTCGTCGAATCCCAGCACCCGGTATGCCTGGCACAACGCCTGCCACAGGTGCTCAGAACACGACGCAACGATCTCCAGTGGCCCACCAGCAGTCCCAGCCCGGCCCAGACCCAGGTCCAGCGTCTGCTGACCCGCGGCCACCCGCTGCGCCGCTGCGGCTTTGAGCACTTCCACTTGCGCCTCGTCGTGCGCCGAGCCGAGGTGCTCGATCTGGCGGGATCCTCTCCGCGAGGACCACACGATCTGCACCGCGGTCGCCCCAGAACTGGTCTTCACCGTGCGCACATAGGCCACCGCCGCACCCTACGGGCCGACAATTAGTGCATACATTTCGACCCGCCAGCACCGAAAACCGCAGATCAACGACCTACAGCTCCGACAGCCGCCGAAAAGTGGCCCAAGTCAGGTACCACAGCCAAATTGGCAGGGGCGGGACCTGCGGTTCTTCCGCGACCAGCGGAAAACCGCGTCACCTGCATTCGTGTCACACACCCACGTCTAACCGGGTGAATTCGTCCTGCCGGTACAGCTCGACACACTGCGACCGTCTGATCTTGCCACTTGTAGTGATGGGAATCGAGCC
>DATJBA010000053.1:0-18562 GCA_035515675.1 Mycobacterium sp. | reverse complement strand
ATCCTGCGGGTGGATGCTCACCTGCATCATCGGCTGCCCGCCGACAGCGAGCCGTGTCAGGCGATCGCGGTGCTGGCTCGGGCGCATCAGGACGCGATCTGGGCGCGCACCAAGGCCCATCACCAGCTGCGCTCACTGCTGCGGGAGTTCTACCCGACCTTCCTGGAGGTGTTCACGAGTCGGTTCCCGTTGGGGATCGCCAGCCCGGAGGCCCGGTCCCGGCCATCGCACCCACCCCAGCTGCCGCGGTGAGCTTGTCGGTGAGCAGGATTGCTGCCGCACTTCGTCGGGCCGGGCGTAGCCGCAGCATCGCCGAGACCGCCGCCGAAATCAAAGCCGGACTACGCAAATCCCAACTGCACCAACCAGTTCAGGTTGAAGCCGCGATGGGTAAACACGCCCTGGCGCTGCTGGCCGCGCTCGACACCGCGTGCGCCAATGTCAACGAGCTCGGCCAAGCGTCCGCCGAACTGTTCCAGACCCATCCCGACTACGAGATCATCACGAGTTTCCCGGGGCTAGCCGACTCCACTGGGGCCCGCGTGCTCGCCGAGATCGGCGATGACCGCACCCGGTTCGCCGACGCCCGGGCACTCAAGGCTTACGCCGGATCGGCACCCGTCACCCGGGCGTCGGGACGCTCGATCTGCATCACCCACCGCCATATCAAAAACAACCGACTGGCCAACGTCGGCTGGATGTGGGCATTCTCTGCCGCCTCCACCCATGAGCCAGCCCGGCGCCATTATCGTCAGCGGCGCAAGCACGGCGACCGGCACGCCGCCGCCACCCGACACCTGTTCAACAAACTCCTCGGCCAGCTGCACCACTGTCTGCAGCATCGAGAGCCGTTCGACGAAGTCAAAGCATTCGCAGTGGCCGTTACCGCTGCGGCGTAGAACACAACCCGCCAGGCGCTCTAACCTCGCGGATCAGTATGGCGCCTTGGCGGCTGCCATGCTGCCGGCTGTTCACTCCCGTCGTCCATCATGGCGGCTGATAGCCCGTCGACGATCCCAGTAGACGGCCGCGAACCCGTCGCTGATCCGGCGGGCACGCCTCCGTACTTGCGACGGTGCAGCCGCCTACCGTACCGAATCCTGAATCCGTGTGGTGATTCAAGCTTTACCGGCGGCTCGGTTGGTTTTCGCCGAGGATGTTATCCAGCCATGTTGGGAGCCCGACTGTTGCATACCGCTGCCGCCACGCCAGGTGCGCGTCGGGCCGGATCAGCAGCGTGTCGGACACCGGCCCCCAGAGGGCGATTAGTTCGTCGCCCAGCTGGCTGATCGGGGGTGGGTCACCACCATCGGGTGCGACCACCGCCCAGCGCCCCGCCAGCTCTCTGTGCAGACTGGTTGCAGTGCCGTCCGGTCGATGGCAGGACAAATCGGGCACCCGATCGCCGGGACGTAAACCGATCGGCATCTGGATCTTCGGTGCTAACGGCCCGCGCCGATAGGACACCGAGAGCTGACTGGCCACGGCAAGCAGTCGATCCCGCACTATCGGCCGATTCAGCACCGGAAGGATCAGCCGATCACGCAGCCATCTAGCGGCGGCGTTAGCTCCGAGCAGGATCTGGGTGCCCGCCGTCGTCCCGGCAACGACATCCTTTGCAACGGGTCGCCGCTCGGCCTCGTACGTGTCCAACAGTTGGTCACCTGCAATGCCTTTGGCCACCAGCACGAGCTTCCATGCCAGGTTCTCCGCGTCGCCGATGCCGGTGTTGAGCCCCTGTCCGCCGAGGGGACTGTGGATGTGGGCCGCGTCGCCGGCCAGCAAGATCCGGCCCCGACGGTAGTGCGACGCAATCCGGCGTTGGATCTGAAACGTTGAGGTCCACTCGGCGGGACCGATCCGTGCTCCGGTCATGCTGGTGCGTGTTTGAACCAGGCGGCTCAGTTGAGCCAGGACGTCGCTTTCCTCGGTAGACACTTCGGCGAACAGGCGCCACAGGTCCTCACCTGGCAATGGAAATGCCGCCAGCATTCCGTCGCGGTGCAGCCAAACAGCGGTGCCCTCGCGGCTGATCGGAAGATCGGCGTGCACGTCAGCGAGTAGGATTCGCTCGACGATCGGTGCACCAGGAAAATCGATGCCAGCGAGCTTGCGTACCGTGCTGTGTGCCCCATCACAGCCGACAAGCCAATCGGCATGCACCTTGCGTGGTTCGGTGCCAACGGTCACGGCGACACCGTTGTGGTCGACCTTCGCATCGACCAGCGGGGTGCCCCACTCGATGTGCCCGCCCAACTCGCCGAGTCTGCAGCGCAGCTGGGCTTCTATTTCCGCCTGCGAGATGAGCAGTACCGAGCGGCCCTTGGCGGACAGCCGCCCCAGCTGGAGACTCAGGATCGGGCGATCCCCGGTGTAGACCGTGGCGCTCATCGCCTTGATGCCGCGCTCGCACAGATCCCCGAGGGCACCGACCCGATCGAGTACCTCCACACCGCGCGGCTGCAAGCCCAATGCCCGCGAGGTTGTCGCCGGTCCTGTTGCCGAATCGACGATGTCCACCGGCACTCCGCGCTGAAGCAATGCACATGCCAAGGTCAGCCCAGTTGGCCCGGCTCCCGCAATCACCACACCCATCGCACGTCCTCCGGTTTGTGATAGCCGACCGAACGCCGGCTATCGCAGAATGACTTGCGATAGGTTAATCGGCGTCATCTCTTATCGCAAGGCTCCCTGCGATAAAGTGAGATCGATGCCAGCACAAGCCCGGTTGAACCGTCGTGGGACTGCCGTACGCACGGCAGCAAAAGACTATGCCGCAGCAAACTATTCATTACCTTAATGACGCCCGCCATGTTTAGCCGGTCGAGGCGACTCCGAGATCTTCTCCTATCGATTGACCTTCAACCGGCATTGTCGCTACCAGGCGGGCAAAAAGTGTGCCGCATTTTCGAGAGACGCGTGTGACAGATGTGACTACCCACGAATCGACAGCACGATGCCGTCCAGGATGTCGTGTTCGCTGACGGTCAGCTCGTCGATGCCGGCCCGGGTGCGCAGCTCGCGAGCCAACTCCTCCACCACGATTGCGCCGCCGCCGATCACGTCGGCCCGGCCCTCGTGCATCGGTGGCAGCGCGGCACGCTGGGATCCCGTCATGCCGATCAGTCGCTCACAAACCGCCAGCAGATCGCTGCCCGCGACACGCGAAAGGTGAATGGCCGCCGAGTCATACGTCGTCATATTGTGGGCCAGCGCGGACAGCGTGGTCATCGTCCCGGCCAGTCCGACCCAGGTCCTCGCCCTTTCGACGGGCACCACGCGCAGCGCGACGTCGAGCCGCTCACGCACCACCTGGCGGGCTGCCACCACTTCCTCCGGTGTGGGCGGGTCCGAGTGCAAACAGCGTTCGGTCAGCCGGACACAGCCAATGTCGGCCGAGTAGCTCGCCACTACCCCGTCCGAGCCGAGCACGATCTCGGTAGAGCCGCCGCCGAGGTCGACGACGACGAAAGGCGCACGGGCGCTGTCTAATTCGCCGACAGCTCCGCGGAAGGACAGCTCGGCCTCTTCGGCGCCGGTGATCACCTCCGCAACCGCGCCGGGGATGACAGCGCCCAGCACGTCGGCCGTCATCGCAAAGAAGACGTCGCGATTGGCAACATCACGGGCGGCCGACGTGGCCACCATCCGCACCCGCTCGACGCTGTGCGCCTTCAGCAGAGAAGCGTAGTCGGCCAATGCGGCCCGGGTCCGGGCAAGCGCGTCCGGCGCAAACTGACCCGTCGCGTCGACGCCCTGACCCAGCCGCACGATCCGCGTCTCGCGATGCAGATCGCGGCCGGTTGCGTCGGCGATCAACAACCGAATCGAGTTGGTACCGCAGTCGATTGCAGCGAGTCTGCTCACCACTGCCCAACCACTAACACCGAGGCCTCTAAATTTAGGCGCGGCTCGGCGGCCAGGATCGCCAGCGCCTCGTCGCCGAGGGGGTTGCACCCGGGACCCTTGGCCAGCGAGTGCGCGATCAGCACGTGCAGGCACTTGACCCGGTCCGGCATTCCTCCGGCAGAGAACGTGGTCCCCAGCGACTCGATCGCGTCACGCTCGGCCAGATACGACTCGTGGGCTCGCAGATACGCGGCTGCCAATTCGGAGTCTTTGCGCAGCCGCTCGGTCATCTCACGCATCAATCCCGTCGTCTCCAGCCTGCTCGCGGCCGCGGTGAGCACCGGATGCGTTAGGTAGTACAACGTCGGAAACGGCGTACCGTCGGGAAATCTCGGCGCGGTCTTCACCACGCCGGGTTCACCGTTGGGACAACGGTAGGCGATCTCCAGCACGCCGCGAGGCTCACGACCGAGCTGACGCGCCACCGCTTCCAGGTCGGCAAGATCAACCACCGGGAGCTGTGGGATTCGGTGCAGCCGGCGGCACGGGACCGGGTGGTCCGGGTTCCGCCGGGGGCAGCGGGACTTCTGATGGAGGCACGTTGGCCGGTGGCAGGTGCGGGGCGTCAGCGATGGTATGCCACAGCGAGGCGTACCAAGGGTCGTTGTTGGCCGGTTTCACGGTTTCGGATCCTGGCTGAGGGGGCGCTGCCGCCGTTGGCGGAAGTTGGACTTGGAACGGGATGTCTCCGGGCATCACGAAGCCGAGGCGCTCGCGGGCCTGCGCCGCAATATAAGCCGGGTCTGCGAGTTTGCCCTTCTTCTGCTCGAGGTCGGCGATCTGACGGCGCAGCCCGGCTTCGCTGGCAGCCAACTGATTCATCTCAGTGCGCTGCGCGAAGTAGGTGCGTACCGGGCCGGCGATGGTCAGAGTCAGCACGCAGACAACCGCGGCCAGCACCGCCGCCCGTCTCGCGGTGAAACCCAGCCGCTGGTCGGACCGCCCCCCGCGAGCGGGCGGTACCCCCAGCTCGACGGCGTCCTGTCGCTCGATGGGTTCGACGACACGCTCACGCAGCGTCCGCGTCGCGTTGCGACTGGTGTGGGTTGCGGTTTGCGGGGGCTTGGAGGGCTTAGAGCGACGGCGCCGAACCGAGTCGCCGGCTTTGCCCGGACGCGATGCCGGGGAGCGCCGCTTTGGATCTGGCCGTTTCGCTTCGGGCATTGGAGATCTAGCCGCGCTTGGGATTGGCTGTCAAACTATTCCAACCTATTTCAGGTCCAGCGCGTATCGCGGAAATGCCAGATCGCCGGCGTAGCGGGCAGCGTCGCCGAGCGCCTCCTCGATCCGCAGCAGCTGGTTGTACTTGGCGACACGCTCGCTGCGGGCGGGCGCGCCCGTCTTGATCTGCCCGCTACCGACGGCCACCGCCAGGTCGGCGATCGTGGTGTCTTCCGTCTCGCCGCTGCGGTGGCTCATCATCGTGCGGTATCCGCTGTGGTGGGCAAGCGCGACGGCGTCCAGCGTCTCGGTCAGGGTGCCGATCTGGTTCACCTTGACCAGCAACGCGTTTGCCACGCCTTTCTCGATGCCCTCCTCGAGCCGCTCGGGGTTGGTGACGAAGATGTCGTCGCCGACGATCTGTACCCGGTCACCGATCGATGCGGTCAGGGCCGCCCAACCATCCCAATCGTCTTCGGACAGCGGGTCTTCGATGGACACCAGCGGATAGGAGCCGAGCAGGGCGGCATAGAACTCTGCCATCTGCTCGGCGGTGCGGGTCGTGCCCTCGAAGGTGTAGCCAGTGTCGTCGGCGTAGAATTCGGTGGCCGCCGCGTCGAGGGCCAACGCCACGTCGACACCGGGTTTGAAACCCGCTGATTCGATGGCCGAGCTGATCAGGTCCAGTGCTGCGGTGGTGCAGGCTACGTCGGGAGCGAAGCCGCCCTCGTCGCCCAGGCCGGTGCTCAGCCCCTGCTTTTTCAGCACCGATTTGAGCGCGTGGTACACCTCGGCACCCCAGCGCAGCGCCTCACCGAAGCTGGGCGCGCCGATCGGCGCCACCATGAATTCCTGGATGTCGACACCGGTGTCGGCGTGCGCACCGCCGTTGAGGATATTCATCATCGGCACCGGCAGGATGTGCGCGTTCGGCCCGCCGATATAGCGGAACAGCGGTAGCTCGGCAGAATCTGCGGCCGCTTTGGCGACGGCCAGCGAGACACCCAGGATCGCGTTGCCACCCAGCCGGGACTTGTCGGGGGTGCCGTCGAGGTCCACCAACGCCTGGTCCACCAACCGCTGGTCGTCGGCGTTGAGTCCGATCACGGCCGGACCGATCTCGTCGAGCACGGCTTGCACTGCCTTTTTCACGCCTTTGCCACCGTAACGCTCACCGCCGTCGCGTAGCTCGACGGCTTCGTGCTCCCCGGTCGACGCGCCCGACGGCACCGCTGCGCGGGCAAATGTCCCGTCGATCAGCGCTACCTCGACCTCGACCGTCGGGTTACCGCGGGAGTCGAGGATCTCGCGAGCCCCGACCTGCTCGATAATCGGCACTGGGTTCTCCTTGCGTGGTAGGCGATGCGTGGACGTCGTTGCGATACATCCTTCTACAGCGGGTGACCCGCCGCGTAGGCGGTCGCCCAGTCCCGGACCGCCCGCGCGTAAACGCCGGAGTTGTTGTAGGCCCGCAGTGCAGTTACCCACCCTCTCGGTGTCGCGAGATCCTTTCCGCGCCAACACAGATAACCCGCTGCCGAAAGCGCTGCGTCGTCGATGTTGTCCGGGCTGACGACGCCGTCGTTGTGGGCGTCAACACCGTACAACCGCCATGTCTCCGGGATGAACTGCATCGGTCCCATCGCGCGCGCCACCCTGTCGCCGTCCGTCGCGCCTTCCTCGCTGTCGACGATGCGCAAGGTGCCACTGCTGCCGTCCAGGCGAACACCCCGAATGGGCGGACTCACATCTCCGTTCGGTGCCAGCTTCGCGCCCCGGTAGGTGCCATGGTGACTCTCAACCTGCCCGATGCCCGCCAGCGTGGTCCATGCAATGTGGCATTTCGGGTTCTCGACCTCGGCGACCCGGGCGGCATACGCGTAAGCCTCCAGCGCGATGACCGGAATTTCCAATACCGCCGAGCGTTGTTTCGCCCATTCACGCAACTGATCCGCGGGCCGGCCGCTGGCGTGGGTGTCCACCGGCGGCACCGGATCCCCGGCCGGCGGTGGGACGCCTTCAGGGATAAATAGGCTGAGCTGCCAGGTGCAGCTGGAGGCCAGAAGCATCGCGGTCGCGCCGATCACGGCGACCGCGCGCAACCAACGCCTCGGCGACACCACGCTCCCCTAAAACTCCGCTAGACCAACTCAGCCACAACCATCGTCCCACGGGTGTCGGGACTACCCGGTCGCTTCGGGGCCCAACGCACCGCTAAGACGTCGGTTTCAGCTGATTATCGATTAGCTCGTCAGCCCCGGACCCAACGGCAGCCTCGTCCGCTGCTGCCGACCCCGGCGGCTCCACGTCGGTTGCCGATTCACCGGATGGCCAGTGCTCACGCCACTCCTCCTCGGTGACTTCGCCCAGTGGGGCTACATCGAACTCCTCTGGAACGCTGTCCCCGCGGCGTGTGGCGGCAATCGCCTTCTCAACAGTGCGGACCGTGTCCACGAACTCCAAAACCGCCGCGCGCAGCCCGCTTTCGGCATCAATATCAGCCGACACGGAAATTGAGGTGATCCCGGCGGGGATCAGGTCGGCAGGCAGCCCAGCTTTGCCGGCACGTTGAATCACCTTCTGCGCCAGCGCTAATGCCGGCTGACCGGTGTGGACGTCGCCCATCACCGAGTTCCGCGGTTTTTCGGCCGCCTTGCGTTCTTCCCACTCGGCCAACTGGTCTTCGAGCGAAATCGATTCGCCTGCAAGCACTGCCGGTACCCGATTGCCCAGCTTTCGCATCAGTGTGACGGCGACGTCGTCGATGCTGAAGGGGAACTGCGGTGCGTCCTCTGCGATGCGGGCGTGGAAGAGAACCTGTAGCAACACGTCGCCGAGTTCTTCGCGCAGCTGGTCGACATTGCCGCTACGGACCGCGTCCAGCAGCTCGTAAGTCTCCTCCAGCAGGAATCTGCGCAACGAGTCGTGCGTTTGCTCGCTTTCCCACGGTCCAGCGGTGCGCAGTTTGTCCATCATTGCGACGGCGTCGACCAGTCGTTCGCCACGCGGCGTCTCCGGCGCCGAAATCAGCCGGGCTCCCGCCGCCAATCGAGCGGTGACGGCAGGGTGGTCGGGGTCGGACGACAGCAGCACCGGCGCGTCGTTTCCGGAGTGCACGGGACGCGCCGCGGGCAGCGACCAGGGCACCGCGACGGGCATCTCTTCGGTGTATTGCACCTCGCCGGTGAGGAACTCGATGGCTTCGACAGGCACCAGTGACGGGCGGCGGGGGTCGCACAAGACGACGATCATCGCGCTTGTCGCTCCTCACTCGGCGTCGGTGCTGGTAACGAACTCGTTATATCAACTTCTACCTGCGGTTTCCCCTGAAGCGCAGTCACCAGGTTGGCCACCATTTGGACCAACTCGACATCGCGGATGCGCGGCGCCCCAACGCTGCCGGCTCGTGGAATGGGCACCTGCACGGTGGCCGTCGTGGCGCGGTAGTGCGCGGCCGGATACATCCGCTTGAGCCGCACCTGGGCCGAATCCGGCAGCGTGATCGGCGACAGCCGCACGGTCGCCGCCGATGGGGCCGATATTTCGGTGATGCCGCAGGCGCGGCACAGCAGCCGCAACCGCGCGACCGCCACCAGCCGCCGGGCCGGTTCGGGCGGCGCCCCGTAGCGGTCGGTGAGCTCGTCGATAACGGCGCTGACGGCCGCGTCGTCTGAAGCCGCGGCCAGCCGCCGGTAGGCCTCCAGTCGGAGCCGGTCGCTGGCGATGTAGTCCGGCGGCAGGTGCGCGTCCACCGGCAAGTCGATCCGCACATCCTTGGGCTCCTCGGGGGTGGTGACCGTTTTGCCGTCGGCAACCGCCCGGTACGCCTCCACAGCCTCGCCCACCAACCTCACGTAGAGATCGAACCCGACGCCGGCGACGTGCCCGGACTGCTCGACACCCAGCACGTTGCCGGCACCGCGGATTTCGAGGTCCTTCAGCGCGACCGCCATGCCCGCACCCAGTTCGTTGTTCTGCGCGATCGTCGCCAGCCGGTCGTACGCCGTCTCGGTCAGCGGCACGTGCGGCGAATAGAGGAAGTAGGCATAACCACGCTCGCGGCTGCGCCCCACCCGGCCGCGCAGCTGGTGGAGCTGGGCCAGTCCGAAGGTATCGGCGTGCTCGACGATGAGCGTGTTGGCGTTGGAGATATCCAAACCGGTCTCCACGATCGTGGTGCACACCAGGATGTCGTATTCGCGGTGCCAGAACCCCTGCACGGTGCGTTCCAGCAAATCCTCGGGCATCTGCCCGTGCGCGACGACCACGCGCGCCTCGGGCACCAGGCCGCGCACCCGGGCGGCGGCCTGGTCGATGGAGCTCACGCGGTTATGCACGTAGAACGCCTGCCCGTCGCGCAGCAGCTCGCGGCGCAGCGCTGCGGCGACCTGCTTGTCATCGTGCGGACCGACGTAGGTCAGCACCGGGTAACGCTCTTCGGGCGGCGTCAGGATCGTCGACATCTCGCGAATCCCGGCCAGGCTCATCTCCAGGGTGCGCGGGATTGGGGTGGCGCTCATGGTCAGCACGTCGACGTGGGTGCGCAGGCTCTTGATGTGCTCCTTGTGCTCGACGCCGAACCGCTGCTCCTCGTCGACTACGACCAGGCCCAGGTCCTTCCAGCGCACCCCGGTTTGCAGCAACCGATGCGTGCCGATCACGATGTCCACCGGCCCATCGGCCAGACCGTCGATCACGGCGCGCGACTCGGCGGCGTCGGTGAACCGGGACAGACCCTTGACCACCACCGGAAAGCCGGCCATCCGTTCGCTGAATGTCTGCAGGTGCTGATCGGCCAACAGCGTGGTGGGCACCAGCACGGCGACCTGCTTGCCGTCCTGAACCGCTTTGAACGCCGCCCGCACCGCGATCTCCGTCTTGCCGTAGCCGACGTCGCCGCAAATCACCCGGTCCATCGGCACCGGCTTTTCCATGTCTGCCTTGACCTCAGTGATTGCGGTGAGCTGGTCGACGGTCTCGGTGAAACCGAACGCATCTTCCATCTCGGCCTGCCATGGGGTGTCCGGCCCGAACGCGTAGCCCGGCGCGGCCTGCCGCTTGGCGTACAGCGACACCAGCTCGCCGGCGATCTCGCGTACCGCGCGGCGCGCCTTGGTCTTGGTGTTGGCCCAGTCGCTGCCGCCCAGGCGGCTCAGTGCCGGCGCCCGCCCACCGACATACCGCGACAGCTGGTCCAGTGAGTCCATCGGGACATAGAGCTTGTCGGTCTGTCGGCGCGTCTTGCTCGACGGCCGGCTCGACGCGTATTCCAGCACCAGGTATTCGCGGCGGGCGCCGCCGACGGTCCGTTCGGTCATCTCCACGAACCGCCCGATGCCGTGTTGGTCGTGTACCACCAGGTCACCGGCGCTCAGTGCCAGCGGGTCAACGGTGTTACGCCGTTTGGCCGCAAGCCGTTTGCCCTCGGGAGCGGTCACCCGGTTGCCGGTCAGGTCGGTCTCGGTGATGACGACCAGGTTGGCGGTACCGCTCGGTATTATCAGACCGTCGTGCAGCCCCCCCTTGAGGACCCCGACCACACCGGCCGTGGGCGCCGAGCCGGGCTCCAACATGGTTGCGGGAGTGCCGGATTCGGCCAGCCGCTCGACCACACGGTGCGCCGTCCCGGTTCCGGGCGCGACGACGGCCGCGTATCCGCCGGCCGAAGCGTGCGCGCGCAGCATCGCGAAGATGCCGTCGATGTCCTGCTGATGCCCGCGGGCAGAGGGCGCTGCCCGGATATCCAGCTCCACAGCCGACTCGTCGGACAGCTGGCTCAATGTCCACCACGGATGCCCCGATTGCCGCGCGGCGGCGCGAACCTCGTCGAGATCGCCGAAACCCGGTCCGCCAAGCTGCTCGACGTCGATGGGCGCGTCACCACCGATCGCGGCAACCGACCAGGACGCCTCCAGGAACTCGCTGCCGCTCTTCATCAGGCCGGCGGCGCGGGTCCGAACCTTTTCCGGATCGCAGACCAGCACCGGGGTGCCTTCGGCGAGCTGGTCGGTCAGCAGCACATGGTCGTCGGGCCGAAGCACCGGGAGCAGCGCCTCCATGCCGTCGACCGGTATCCCCTCGGCCAGCTTGGCCAGCATGTCGGTGACACTGCCGGTGATGGCGCCCTCGCCCGCGGGATGCCGGGCGGCCAACTGGGCGGCCCGCGCCCGCACATCGTCGCTGAGCAGCAGTTCACGGCAGGCGACCGCAACCAGCGTGTCGACACCCAACTCGGGGATGGAGCGCTGATCGGCGACCGAGAACATCCGCATTTCGCTGACCTCGTCACCCCAGAATTCGACGCGCACCGGATGCTCGGCCGTTGGGGGGAAGACGTCGAGAATCCCGCCGCGCACCGCGAACTCGCCGCGCCGGCCGACCATGTCCACCCGGGTATATGCCAGCTCAACCAGGCGGGCCACCACACCCTCGAAGCCGTCCCCGCCATCAGCGCTGGTGTCGTCGCCAACGGTGAGCGTCAGCGGTTCCACCAGGCCCAGCTGCGGCGTCATCGGCTGCAGCAGCGAGCGCACCGTGGTCACTACCACCCGCAGGGGCGGGCCCAACCGGGCGTCTTCGGGATGGGCCAGCCGGCGCAGCACCATCAACCGGGTGCCGACAGTGTCGACGCCGGGTGACAGCCGCTCATGCGGCAGCGTCTCCCAGGACGGGAAAACCGCCACTGCGTCGCCGAAGACGCCTCGCAGTTCAGCGGTCAGGTCGTCGGCTTCGCGTCCGGTCGCGGTGACCACCAGCAAGGGACCCAGCCGCGCCAGCGCACTGGCCACGAACAACCGTGCGCTGGCCGGACCGACCAGGCTTAATTCGGCGGGTCGAACGGCCGCGCTCTCCATCAGCTGCTGGAAGGTCGGCGCGGTCAGCGCCAATTCAACGAGCCCGGCGATCGGGGTTTCTGGGCGAGCAGGCCCCGGTGCGGTCATGATGACGCCATTCTAAGGGGCCATCTGGGGGCACCGAACTTCGTCAATATTGAGCCCGGCGCCGTCAAGGGATCGTAAGAAATACGGCACCAGGCACTTCCCGGGCGCACGTTGAAATCATGACATTGCTCGACATCCTGCCGTCTATCGGTCAGGCGGCCCCCCGGCGATTCGATCGCGCGATCTGGCCCGTCACAACACATTCCGATGAGGACGGCCGGCTCTGCATCGGCGGCGTGCCGCTGGCCGATATCGCCGACGAGTTCCATACTCCAACCTACGTAATCGACGAAACCGACTTCCGCCATCGCGCCCGCCGCTACCGTCGCGCCTTGCGCGGTATCGAGGTCGTCTATGCCGGAAAGTCGCTGCTGACCACCGCGGTCGCGCGGTGGGCGCGCGAGGAGGGCCTCGGTGTCGACGTCTGCTCAGGCGGTGAGCTGGCCGTTGCCCTGGCCGGCGGAGTGCAACCGGCACGCATCGTCATGCACGGGAACGCGAAAACGCCCGACGAGTTGCGCCAGGCGGTGCATGTGGGGGTCGGGCGCATCGTACTGGATTCGTGCATTGAGATCGCCTACCTCGCGGGCCTGGCGCGCCGGCGCCAGCCGGTGCTCATCCGGGTGACCCCCGACATCGACATCCGCGGACACCGCGCGGTCACCACCGGTATCAGCGACCAGAAGTTCGGGTTCACCCTCGACGGTGACCACGCCGCCGACGCGGTAAAGCGAGTACTGGCGCATCCCATCCTCGACCTGGTCGGCCTGCACTGCCATATCGGCTCGCAGGTCACCGACCCGGCCCTCTACGGCGAAGCGATTCGCCGGATGATCGCTGCCATGTCCGACATCCGCGCGCGCCACGGCATCATCCTCACCGAGCTGAACATCGGCGGTGGCCACGCCATCCCTTACATCCCCGGTGACCCGGAGCTGAACCTCGACGAGCTGGCCGCCGTCATCGAGGACGCGGTGGACCAGGCCTGCGCCGCCGAACATTTCCCCCGGCCAACCATCGTGGTGGAACCCGGTCGCGCCATCAGCGGCCGGGCCGGTGTGACGCTGTACCGGGTGTGCTCGGTGAAGACGCAACCGGGTGGCCGCACCTTCGTCGCCATCGACGGCGGAATGAGCGACAACCCGCGGGTGTCGCTGTACGGCTCGCAATACACCGTCGCGCTGGCGAACCGGCATCCGCTGGGAGCCAAGCAGCGCGTCACCGTAGCCGGCCGGCACTGTGAAGCGGGCGACGAGGTCGCCCGCGATATCGAGCTACCGGCAGACCTGCACCCCGGCGACCTGCTGGCCGTGGCCTGCACCGGCTCCTACCACCACAGCATGGCGTCGAACTACAACATGGTCTGCCGGCCGTCTCTGGTGGCGGTCAAAGACGGCCGGACCCGCCAACTGGTCCGCCGTGAAACGATCGCTGACCTGATGGCGCGCGACTGCGGTTAACCCGAGACAAACTACTCGTCCTGCAGCCGGGGGTCGGCTTCCAGGTGGGTCAGGCCATTCCACATCAGGTTGACCAGGTGCGCGGCCACCACTTCTTTCTTGGGCTCCCGCGTATCAAGCCACCATTGCGCCGTCATCGACACCGAGCCCACCAGCGCCTGGGCGTACAGCGGCGCCAGATCCGGATCCAGGCCGCGACGAGCGAAGTCGCCAGCCAAAATGGAGCTGACCTGGCTGACGGCATCATTGAGCAGGCTGGAGTAGGTGCCCGAGCTGATCGAGGCCGGCGAGTCACGGATCATGATCCGGAAGCCGTCGGTGTGTTCTTCGACGTAGGTGAGCAACGCCAGTGCGACCCGCTCGACCCGCACCCGGGACCGGTTGTTGGTCAGCGACGAGGTGATGCCGTCCAGCAGCGCCGACATCTCACGGTCGACGACCACGGCGTACAAACCCTCCTTGCCGCCGAAATGCTCGTAGACGACCGGCTTGGACACGTTGGCACGCTGCGCGATCTCTTCGATCGAGGTGCCGTCATAACCGCGTTCGGCAAACAGTGAGCGTGCGATACCGATGAGTTGGTGTCGACGCTCGCTACCGGTCATCCTCGCCCGCGGCGCCCGTACCTCTTTGTCCGGCTCCTTGTCCAGCACAGCCACGCCAATCAGCGTATCCGTTCGGAGGGAGGCGAACCGTCCTTCTCTCCTGGGGTGCCACAACCGGCCCGCACACCGTCTAGAGTCATGTTGGCGCGGTCCCGTCAGCTTGCCGTGGGTACCCAATCCGTCGTGGTGTAATCGGCAGCACCTCTGATTTTGGTTCAGATAGTTCAGGTTCGAGTCCTGGCGACGGAGCTTCGGTTGCTTGGCGGTTGGTTGACGGTTGCTTGTCCAAGACATCGCAGCACGGATTTTTGCCTTCACCGCAGATGAAATGACACTCTTGACGGCGTGTCGGCACTTCGGCCTCCCGCCTCGCGTGGGACAAAGCCAACGAAGGAGAATCGATGTCGTTTCGTGGTGACACCGCGGTCTTGGTCTTAGCGGCCGGGCCCGGGACCCGGATGCGCTCAGAGACCCCGAAGGTGCTGCACACGATCGCCGGCCGCAGCATGTTGTCGCATTCGCTGCACGCGGTCGCCAAGGTGGCACCCAAGCATCTGATCGTGATCCTGGGCCACGATCACCAGCGCATCGCGCCGCTGGTCGCCGAACTGGCCGACACCCTTGGACGCATGATCGACATGGCGTTGCAGGATCGACCACTGGGCACCGGCCACGCGGTCCGCTGCGGCCTGTCCGCGCTGCCCGATGACTACGCCGGCATCGTCGTCGTCACCTCGGGCGACACACCACTGCTGGACTCTGACACCCTGGCCGATCTGGTCGCGACCCACGGCGCGGCGTCGGCCGCGGTGACGGTGCTGACCACCACGCTGAGCGATCCCGCCGGCTACGGCCGCATCCTGCGCACCCAGGACAACGAAGTCATGGCGATCGTGGAACACACCGACGCGACGCCCTCGCAACGCGAGATCCGCGAGGTCAACGCCGGCGTCTACGCCTTCGACATCGCGGCGTTACGGTCGGCACTGGACCGGCTCAGCTCCAACAATGCCCAACAGGAGCTCTACCTGACCGACGTCATCGCCATCCTTCGCGGAGACGGCCGGACCGTACATGCTCGGCACATCGACGACAGCGCGCTGGTGGCCGGTGTCAACAACCGCGTCCAGCTGGCCGAACTGGGCGCCGAGCTCAACCGCCGGATTGTCGCCGCGCACCAGATGTCCGGCGTCACCATCGTCGATCCCGCCACCACCTGGATCGACGTCGACGTGACGATCGGCCGTGACACCGTCGTCCACCCCGGAACCCAGCTGCTCGGCCGCACCCAAGTCGGCGGTCGCTGTGTGGTCGGCCCGGACACCACTCTGACCGACGTCACCGTCGGTGACGGCGCATCAGTGGTCCGCACCCACGGCATCTCGTCGTCGATCGGTGGCGGCGCTACGGTCGGCCCCTTCACGTACCTGCGACCCGGCACCGTGCTGGGAGCCGACGGCAAGCTCGGCGCGTTCGTCGAGACCAAGAACGCCACCATCGGCACCGGTACCAAGGTGCCGCATCTGACCTACGTCGGCGACGCCGATATCGGCGAGCACAGCAATATCGGCGCGTCCAGCGTTTTCGTCAACTACGACGGCGCGTCCAAACGGCGTACCACCGTTGGCTCGCATGTGCGCACCGGGTCGGACACCATGTTCGTGGCCCCGGTGACGGTCGGCGACGGGGCCTACACCGGCGCTGGCACGGTGGTGCGCATCGACGTCCCGCCAGGGGCGCTGGCAGTGTCCGCGGGACCGCAACGCAACATCGAAGGCTGGGTGCAGCGCAAGCGTCCGGGCAGTGCGGCCGCACAAGCGGCGGAAAGAGCCGCCCAGCAAGCCCTCGAACAGTCCGAACCGAGACCTGAACCCGACTAGACACCGTGAATTCGTTTTCTGGCAACCCCTCCACACTTCGGTACCCTTCGCTACATACGATGGGATCTTCCATTCCCTATCTCGACCCCGATACGGCGAGGGCAGTGCGTTGAGCCACGACTGGACCGATAATCGCAAAAACCTGATGCTCTTCTCTGGCCGCGCGCACCCCGAACTGGCCGAGCAGGTAGCCAAAGAACTCGACGTCCACGTCACCGCACAGACCGCGCGGGAGTTCGCCAACGGCGAGATCTTCGTACGCTTCCACGAGTCGGTGCGCGGATGCGATGCGTTCGTTCTGCAATCGTGCCCGGCACCGGTGAATAACTGGCTGATGGAACAGCTGATCATGCTCGACGCGCTCAAGCGGGGCAGCGCCAAGAGGATCACCGCAGTCATGCCGTTCTATCCCTACGCCCGGCAGGACAAGAAGCACCGTGGCCGCGAACCGATTTCGGCGCGGCTGGTCGCCGACCTGCTCAAGACCGCGGGTGCCGACCGGATCGTCAGTGTCGACCTGCACACCGACCAGATCCAGGGCTTCTTCGACGGGCCCGTCGACCACATGCGCGCCCAGAATCTGCTGACCGGCTACATCAGGGACAACTACCCCGACGGCAACATGGTGGTGGTCTCCCCCGACTCCGGCCGGGTGCGCATCGCCGAGAAATGGGCCGATGCATTAGGCGGCGTCCCGCTGGCCTTTATTCACAAGACCCGTGACCCGCGGGTGCCCAACCAGGTGCTGTCCAACCGCGTCGTCGGCGAAGTCGCCGGCCGGACCTGTGTGCTGATCGACGACATGATCGACACCGGCGGCACCATTGCCGGCGCGGTGCAGCTGTTGCGCGACGACGGCGCCAGCGACGTGATCATCGCCGCGACCCATGGTGTGCTGTCGGAGCCGGCTGCTGAGCGGCTGGCCGCATGCGGCGCCCGCCAGGTGATCGTCACGAATACGCTCCCGATCGGCGAGGAGAAGCGTTTCCCCCAGCTCACGGTTTTGTCCATCGCGCCGCTGCTGGCCAGCACCATTCGCGCCGTTTTTGAAAATGGCTCAGTCACAGGGCTATTCGACGGAGACGCATAGATGGCTTCTGGTCATCCCCGCCCGCCGGGCCACACCGTGATCTACCACAACCCCAAATGCAGCACCTCCCGTAAGACACTGGAATTATTGCGCGACAACGGTTTTGAACCAACCATCATCGAGTACCTCAAAACCCCGCCATCCCGCAGCGAGTTTCCCGCAAGCGGGTGGGGGTACCTCCCTCTGGGGGAGTGCCCCCAGATAAAAATGATCCGCGACGCCGGCATCGACGTGCGCACCGCGGTTCGCAAGCGTGAATCGCTGTATGCCGAACTCAACCTCGCCGACGCGACAGATGACCAGTTGCTCGACGCCATGGCCGAACACCCCATCCTCATCGAACGACCGTTTGTCGTCACACCGAAGGGCACCCGGTTGGCCCGGCCGATCGACGCGGTCCGCGAGATTCTGTGAGATTATTGCCGGCCGCTGTCGCGATAGCCGCGCTGACGATGTCTGCGGTGGCCTGTGGACCGAAAGCTCCCGACTACCAGTCGATCTTGACGAGGAGTTCGACCACCAATACCACCGCGGCGACTGAAAAGCCCGTTCCCCTGTCGCAGTATCTGGAATCCATCGGCGTTACCGGGCAGCAAGTGGCGCCGGGCACCCTTACCGATCTGACCGTGTCGATACCGACGCCACCGGGGTGGTCGCTGTATAGCAATCCGAATATCGCGCCGGAGACGGTAATGATCTCCAAGGGCGGCAAGTATCCGACTGCAAGGTTGGTGGTGTTCAAGCTGCGCGGGGACTTCGACCCGGCACAAGTCATCAAGCATGGCAATGACGATGCCCAACTGTTCGAGAACTTCACGCAGTTGGACGCCTCGACGGCGAACTTCAACGGTTTTCCCTCAGCGATGATCCAGGGCAGCTACGACCTCGATGGCACGCGGCTGCACAGCTGGAACCGGATCGTCATCCCTACCGGCTCGCCGCCCGCCAACCAGCGGTACCTGGTTCAGCTCACCATCACCGGTCTGGCCAACCAAGCGGTTGCGCAGGCATCCGATATCGAGGCAATCATCCGCGGCTTCGTCGTCGCGAAGTAACGTCGTGATCGGTGCCGATAGTGAGCTGGGCCGTGCGATCGTCGGCGCCGAGCCGCCACGGCGACGTGCCGGATTGGTGGCACACCATCGCAGCGTATGTCGAGGGCCAGTTATGGCCAGATGGCCATCAAGACAAGCTGCGCGCTGCCGCCGATGCGTGGACGACAGCGGGACATGGCTTGCGAACCGCGGCTGGGCTGGTCAATGGTAGTCCCAGCTCGATGGGTGCCGACGCCCTGTGACTATACTGCGGATGATGAAGACGAATGAGCTGGTTCGCCACTTTTATCCGGAGTCGAATATCGGCGGATTCAGCAATGTTGACGGGACTATCGCTTTTTTTAATCATATTGTTGCCGCCCTTAAGCCATCAGATCATGTTCTCGATTTTGGTGCAGGGCGTGGTGAGCCTCTAATAGATGACGAAGTGGATTACCGCCGCCAATTAAGCAACCTTCAGG
>DATJBA010000052.1:0-4053 GCA_035515675.1 Mycobacterium sp. | reverse complement strand
ATGTGGAGCTCGCACATGTTCCTTTTCTCGGATTCGCCCTGTTAGCTCGGCTTTCCACCCGTCTGCGTGTCTTGCCGATTGTTGAAGCATAGCCGCGATATATTAGGCATTGCCTTAGTCATTGAGGTGGGAAGAAGGTGTGCCAGTGGCGAGCGGGCTGCGACTGGTTCCCGGTGGGGCTGCGCCGGTCGAGCCGGTGACATTGGATCCACTTGTGTTCCAACAGGAATGCGTGGACGCGTTCGTCGCTTCGTGGCGGGCTCGGGGCTTCAGCCAGGTCACCATCGACAACGACATCGGCCTGCTGGAGCGGACGCTGTCGGCGTTGGGCCGCCCGGCGTGGGAGGTCACCGCCGAGGACATCGACCGCGTTGTTGGCGACCTGGCTGTTGCGGGCCGGGCGGCTTCGACGCGACGGGAGTATGTCCAGATCTTCAAGGGGTTCCACCGGTTTCTGCAGGTTCGCAAGTCTGCCGAGATTGAGGTGTCGTTCGGGGTGCGATTGGTGTGCCCGGTCGACGAATTCAATGCCTCTCGTCACGTTGGTGATGATTCGCCGGCATTGCTGCCGCCGCCGACGCCGGAACGGGTGGCGGGGTTCTTCGAGTTCATGAAGGCCCGGATCGTGACAGCGCGGAAGTACGCTCCGGCGGCCCGCGACTACGCGTTGTTTCGGACGCTGTATCACGGCGGGTTGCGGTCGGAGGAGGCTGCGATGCTGGAGGTTCCCGACGTCCATTTCGGGCGGGGCCCGTTCGGCAAGCTGCATGTGCGGTTCGGTAAGGGAGCTCACACGTCGGGCC
This sequence comes from Mycobacterium sp., assembly GCA_035515675.1. Classification (GTDB taxonomy): domain Bacteria; phylum Actinomycetota; class Actinomycetes; order Mycobacteriales; family Mycobacteriaceae; genus Mycobacterium. The sequence continues at coordinate 3,250 of DATJBA010000052.1, read as the reverse complement.
CGCGCCCGCGGTGGGTCCCGATGCTCGACGGCCTGGACTTGGTGCTGCGCTGGTTTCTAACCGATGTGCGCCCGAAGTTCCCCGACTCGCCGGTGTTGTTCGCCGACGAGTCTGGAGGCGCATTGCATCGTGGGACCATTCGCAACCGGTTGCGGTATCTGATGCAGTTGGAGGGACGCCCGGAGACCGAGCGGTTCAGCCCCCACGCGCTGCGGCGAGCGTGCGCGACCCACAACTACGAGCGTGGAGTGGATCTTGTTGCCATTCAACAGCTTCTGGGGCATTGGACGGTCAGTTCGACCATGCGGTATGTGCGCCCATCGGCGACGTTCATCGAAGACGCCTATCGCCGAGCGGTCACGTCGACGCTGGCGGAGCTAGGCGGAGAGGACGGTTTGGCATGAAGATTCGTTGGCGGCTGCGGATGGCCGCGGCGCAACGTGAGGTGTGGACCGGCACCGAGCTGCGCCGGCTGCTCGCCGAGAGAGCGGGCTTGGAGATGTCGGCGGCGTCGGTGTCCGCGCTGTTGACCAAAGAGCCCAGCCAGGTCAAGCTCACGACGCTGATCGCGTTGTGCACCGCCCTGGAATGCACCCCCAACGACCTCTTCGAGGTCGACGCCACACCGGTCGAGCAGCCCGCCACGTCGCCGCGGCCGGTGCCGGCCGAGATGAAGAAGACCGCGAATACGCGGGGCCGATCCATGCCACCGATGTAGCCGGCTAAACCCGAAAGCGGTTGCACCCGATGGGCAAACGCCAGCGCGACTGTGCGGCATGTGAGGCGCCGGTAGGCATCATCGGCCGTGAGTTGTGCTGTCGCTGTGTGCGGCGGCAGCGCGAGCGCGACGCTAAACAGCCCTGCCCGGACTGCGACCGCGACCGTGTCTTGGTGCCTGCGACCGGTCGATGCGTGTTGTGCTCGCGGCGGTGCGTCGAATGCGGTCATCCGATCCGGCGGGCCGACGCCACGTTGTGCAAGACATGCCGTCGCCGAGCCGACCTGCTCGCCCGCCAGCAGCGTTGCCCGCGGTGCGGCAAACCCGGCTATCTGCGTGTCGAGACCGGATGGTGCGGATCGTGTTCGAGGCCGGGTCCTCCCAAGGACTTACCGAGAATCTGTGAGGTGTGCGGAGAGCTGCGCCGCCATGAGGGCCGCGGGATGTGCTCGCGATGCTGGCAGCGGGATCCGCAGCGGCCGTTCGTGCAGGGCGAGCACTTGACCGCCCGACTCGAGGACCCGCCGACCTGGTTGGACGACTTCGTCGCCTATGTCGCCGAGGTGTATTCGCCGGCCCGAGCCTGCAACGTGATCACGACTCTGGGCCGACTGCTCATCGACGAGCACTCGAATCATCCGCAGGCACTGCTTGATCGCGCCCCGCGGCCCGGCCGCTCGTTGGGCCCGCTGGCCAGGTCGCTGGAAGTTTTCTGTACCGAGCGGGGCCTGGCATTGCCCACCGATCACGCCGAGCAACTCGCCGCAGGCCGGCGCGAGCGCCGCATCGACGCCGTCCCCGCCTCGCTGCGGCCGGCGGTGGCGTCGTTCGCCGAATCGCTGCTGATCGCCCGGGCGCGGGCTCGCAGGGCAGGAACGTTGCCGCGTAGCGACCGGACCATCGACGTCGCGTTGGCAACCCTGCGTGACCTGGCGGTGTTTCTGGATCACGAACGAGGAAAACAGGATTGGTCCACCGTCGATGTCAGTGACGTCGAGGGATTCCTCAGCCTGCAACCCAACAATCGCCCGCGGCGACTGACGGTGCTGCGTCAGTTCTTCCGGTTCGCCCGCACCCGCCGTCTCGTGCTCATCGACCCGACCCGCAACCTGGAGCGCAAGCAGTCCAAGGGATTTCGCGGCAGAACGCTGACCCTAGATCAGCAGCGCCTACTGTTTCGCCGCTGGACCACCGATCCCGCTGTTCATCCTCATGAAGCCCTCGTCGGGATCGTGGCGCTGCTGCATGGCGCCTCCAGCCGGGAACTGCAGCTGCTGCGTTGCGACACCACCGACCACCGCGACCGCACCATCCGCCTTGACGGTCGTCCTCACCCGGTGCCATTGGACCCCGCCAGTTGGGCGGTCCTGATGCGATGTTTGGCCCACCGCCAATCCCAGCACACACGCAATCCGCACGTCATCGTCACCAAAGTCACCAAGACCGGCCGCGAACCCGCTTCTACGGCTTACCTGACCCATGTCCTCGACGCCTGCGGTCTTACGCCGCGAACGGTTCGCAGCACCCGCCTGGTCGACCTGGTCAACACCATGGACCCCAAGCTGGTGGCCGTTGCCTTCGGCATGGATCCCGAGGCCGCAATGATCTATCTCGCCGATCACGTCGACCCCACCCGATTGCCGACCAATGATGCTTCAAGCTGATCCAGCGCTACCTCAGCTGTTCGTCTCAGCCAAGCCCATTAACACGTCAGCTAGCGCCGACGGCCGCGACAGGAGTGGCGAGTGACTTCCTGGAAGCTCGATTAGCTCGGCGTCCAGCCGGTCACGTGCTACTCGCTTGGACCAGTCGGGGTTGACCATCCGGTCGTCGCTGCAAATCACGGAAGTGCAGCTGACAGCCGGAAATTCGGCTAAGGGGAACGGTGAACCAAGGGGAAAGTGGGCCTGCGGTCGGAGACGCGCTAGAGCGGCGGCCACGGTCGACTCGTCGCAGTCGGCATACAAGAGCGCTCGGGTAAGTTCGAGATCAACCCAGGTCGATCGGAGCTGCTCATCGGGTTCACCCAGCGCCGCGTCCCAACCGGCGCACATCATGTCGGGCTCCTGAAGCAACTGATCGCCAAGGCTGCAGCCGATACCTGGGACCAAGGCGCACAAATACACCATGTGCCGAACGGGTCGACGGTCAGCTACCAAGGGAATCGTGTGCCCGCCCATCGAATGCCCCACCAAAATCACATCGCCGTCGCATTCACCAAGGGCAGCGCAAACGACATCGGCGTAGGTGCCAAAGTCCGCCGCCGCGTCGTCGCAGGGCAAGTCCATTGCTACAACGTCATGGCCTTCCTGCTGCAGGAGCGGAGTCAATACGTCCCAACACCAGGCGCCATGCCAGCCACCGTGAACCAAGGCAAACGTCGTCATGCTATGAGAGTAGGGACCTGAAAGCCCTGAGGTGCGCAAATGGCTTGAAGTATTCCTGGTACCGCCGTCTCGAGGAACGCCAGTAGCCGGAACTAGTGAAGTTTCGGCAGCACCATGCACAGCTTCGCGCGAACAAGTGCGCTTT
>DATJBA010000051.1:0-5468 GCA_035515675.1 Mycobacterium sp. | reverse complement strand
GGCGTCACCCGGAGGGACTGGGGGCTGGTCCGAAAAATACCCAAGGTGAGTTGGGCAGCCGCCAAGCTTGTCTGCGGGCTCACACACCCAAGAAACGATCGACGTCGACAGGCGACCCGACCCCATTTTCACGCCTACGACGCGTCCCCCGGAAGGGATAGGGAGCTGTAACGACAACGCCTGATTGGCTCGACTGCACTGATCACCCCATCAGTGACATGTATACGACGTTGTCCGAGTCCGTCGTGCACATGTAACCAACGGTGGGCGGGCCGAACCTTGATTTCAGCGCGAGGCTTGCTTTTGGTCGGAGCGCGACTGATAGCACGGGGGGATGGGCCGATCGAAACCTCGACGAGCTGGTCCGGGCGGCCCGCAGTGGGGGCAATGGGCCGCTGGTGGCCGGATCGTCGTCGGTGATCCGACAGCGCCGACGGAACCCGACTTCGAGAAACCGCCTAAAGAGTAGGCGGGGCGGGGCTCCTGTCCTGAGTTGTCCCGAAATCGAAGGATTTTGGGACAACTCGTTAGGCCACGATCTTGTCCAACCACAGCAGTGCGGCGCCGAACGCGGTACCGCCGGCGAGGATGGTGCCAGCGAGCTCTGTGGTGGTCAGATAGATGAGGCCGCCGGCGGTTAGCCCGACCAGGAGTGCGCAGAGCACCAGCACGGTTGAGCGCAGACTCAGGATTGGCGGCTTGTTGTTAGACGACGGCATTGTGTGCCCTTCCTGGAAGCAGGTTGTTGGTCGGTCCGTGCCGCAGATCGTCAAGGTTCGGCGGGGTGATGGTTGTGGTTGTTGTCATGTGTCTGGTGTAGCGTAATTTCGTCTTGTAATTCCATAATCTAGAACGGTCATTAAATTGCCAGCCGAGAAATTGGGGTCCGCACGCGGTGATGTGGTGTCTGTTGTCGCGCAGCACGACTCGCCACAGCCCTACCGCATCACTCTCGCGGGTCACCGGGTCGCCTATGACGTCGCACTGCTCGACGGCAGCGATCCGCCCGCGCTGTCGGACCTCCGACTAGTCGTCGACTAGTCGCCCTCAATCCCGGGACCGCGATCGAGAAGCGCGACCTCGTAACAGCGAGCAATTATGCCGACCGGCTCGCTGCGATCGCCGCCAAGTTCGCCCGGCGCGACATCCTCACTCACGACCGCGCGACCACAGAGCGGCTGCGGGCGGGGCTCTTGGCAGCGTTTGGAATTGAGTGCCGCGACGTCATAGTGCACAGCTACGAGGCTCCCGGCCCGGTGCTCGTGCCCGCCGTCAGGCGAGGGCGTGGCAGACCGGTCAAGTCGATTGAGTTTTATCGCCGTGTTGCCGAGGCAGCCTGCGAGGCTGCATCCGACCCCGACCGGCGCAGCATCGCGCGCGGCGTCCAGTCGCGAGCGGCGCTATGGACCGACGTCGGCGGCACACCGCCCCTATCCACGGTCGAACGCTGGTTGAAACGGGCCCGCAAGCTCGACCTCTACCAAGGCCCACGCGCACAGGCCCCAACCGACCCACCCAGGATCACAGACCGGAGGAGAGGGTGAACGATGAGCACCGAGACCAACGCCGACACACTGCCCAAACAGCGCGGCCCGCGCATTGATGAGCCAATCAATCAATCAAGAAGATGCCCGGCGGCCGGTGGCGGGCACGTCCCACACTGGGCATTGACCCCGCGACCGGCAAGCAGGTCCGCCCGACAAAGATCTTCCCCACTAAGAAATCAGCACAGGCGTGGGTCCGCGAACAGCACAAACACTGGTCGTGACTCCGAATGTCCTCATCGCGGAGTGTGCTCCTTACCGCCACTTCCGCCACCGCCAATCACCTCATCGCCGGCTTCTTCCCGCCCCCCAGTCGGCGCGATGAGACTCACCCTGTCATCGACGATCCGGTTATGAAAACGTAGATGTAGCAACCTATTACGAGTTCTCATGGTCTGGCCGGTTTCGTTGAGCAACGTGGTCAACACCGTCATCGGTTACGTGTTTCCTCGCTCGCCGTGTTGCGCGCTAAGCGCCTCCACGGCGGTGCTGAACATCGTCTGCTTGATCGCGCCCAGCGTGCCCGGATCCTTGCCTGCAAGCGGGCGCAGCACGTCGACCGCCGCGGCGGTCACCTCACCCTCAACCGCGGTGGCATCCACGATGCCGCTCTGCATCGCGTCGCCGCCGCCGAAGCACCGGCCAGTGGTCATCGAGGCGATCGCTGTCTGCGGAGTGAGTTTGGCTTGGATCAGTGCGGCCATTCCGGGCGTAAATGGGATCCGGATGTCGACTTCGGGAAAACAGAAGTAACCGCGGTCAGCACGCATGACCCGAAAATCATGTGCCATCGCCAGCATTGCCCCGGCCCCGAACGCATGGCCGACCACAGCGGCCGCCGTGGGGATGGGCAGGGTCAGCATGCGGGCCAGCAGGGCGTGCACCCGGTCGACATACCACTGTGTCCGATCACCGTGGGCGCCCAGCCAATCCACATCCAGTCCATTGGAGTAGAACTTGCCGCCCGCGGTGGTGACCAATCCGCCCGCACCGCCGTTGACGACCTCATCGAGGTGACCATGGACCTCGTCGAGAAAGCCGGGAGAAAAGCGGTTCTCGTCGTCGCCAAGGTCGAGCACGGCGACTTTCTCGTCGTAATGGAGGGTGACTGTCATTCGGTTGCTCCTTCAGATGGCAGGGTTATCGAGCATGCTGAGCCGTGTCGTCATCAACGCCTGCCGCCGCGGAGGCGCCGGGCCAACGGCCAGAACCGCGCGCACCGCTGCGTGCAAATGCTCACGCGCAGTCGAGCTGTCCAGCCGGTCACGCCGCAACAAAATGGCCGTCGGCAGATCGACGATGCACGTAGTGATGGCGTCGACCGCGGCAGCGTCTTTGCGGTCCCACACCGCCACGGCCAGCCGAATCATCAAACCGACAAGCAGTTTGTCGAGATTGGCGAGCTCCTGGGCGATGTCGCCCGGCATCTCCGGTCCGAGGATGTCCTCCCGTCGCACCGTGAACACCAGTTTCGAGGAACCGGGATATTGCTCGGCGAACACCACCGGTGCGTCGGCGGCGACCACCACGGCCTCAATTCCGGCCTCATCACCCGATGCCGACAGCATCCGGTCGACCAACGCGGTCTGCATGGCCAGAAATCGGTGCCCCGCGCGCAACCATGCCCGCCCCACCAGACCTGCACGTGAACGGAACGTGTGATAAACGGCACCGTTGGACACACCAACGGCTGCACTGATCGCGCGGATCGTCACCGCCGCCGGCCCGGACTGCACAGCCAGCGACTCGACCGCGTCAAGGACCCGATCTACTTCGTACACACGAGGGCGCGCCACGACCACACAATAACAGAACGTATGCTCTATAAACTTGGCCAGTGCGACTGCGCTGCTCAAGCGCGGTTCCCGCTGACCTAGCTCGACCACCAGTTCACGACACCCGTTGCATCGCTTTGGGACCAGTCTGGGACCAGGCGGGACCTGCAGGAAGGTCCGCGACGTGCTGACGATCGAGGGTTCGGTTTCGTCCTGCGATCCCCGCGGCGGCACCGCGCCGGTTCAGGTGGCCAGGCAGCAGGATGTGATCAGCGCGAGCGCTGACCGGCTGCGGCGACGCGTGCGGAGATGACTTCGCGGGTCAGGTTCGCCCCAACGAAGACACCGGTGTGTTGCTGGCGCTGAGTGTTCCCGGTCCCGCCGGTGGCGATGCCGGTCACCGGGCCCGAACCAGACCTGATGTCGAACCTCGTGAACGAACTCGGCAATTGCACCGTGGTCGAGGACGCCGAGGTCACCGAAGGTGCCGTGATTCCGCACCCCAAATACGGCACGGGCTGATCTCTTGATCCGCGTTAGCGAGCCGCGACGGCGGCAGGCTTCCCCCGCTTCTCCTCGTAGTGCTTGGCCTTCGCATCGAGCATGGTCAGGAAGAACGACAGCTCGTCGCGGGCCTGCTCTCCGGCCGGACCGAAGTCCTTGCGCTCGAACACCCGCCAGAACCGCAACACCGGCTGGATGACGTCGTCGTGGTGCAGGCGCAGGTCGTAGATGCCGGCTTTGGCGATGGTGATGGCGTTCCTTTTGTAGTCGCTCATCGCCTGGCCCGGCATCTGGAAGCCGACGACCTCGTCGCGGACTGCCTGCATCGCCTCGTCCGGCGCGAGGTCCAGCGCGGCCGCCATCACGTTGCGGTAGAACACCATGTGCAGGTTCTCGTCGGTGGCGATCCGGGCGAGCAACTGCTCGGCGACCGGGCAGCCCGTGGCCTTGCCGGTGTTGCGATGCGCGACCCGCGTTGCCAGCTCCTGGAACGAGACATAGGCCAGCGCCTGCAGCATGGTCTTGTCGCCGGAGTCGTAGCCGGCGGTCATGTGCTCCATCCGCAGCGCTTCCAACCGAACCGGGTCAACGCCGCGTGTGACGACGAGGTAGTCCCGCAGTGCGATCGAGTGCCGGCCCTCCTCGGCCGTCCACCGGCCGACCCACTGGCCCCAGGCGCCGTCACGGCCGAACCGGGTGGCGATCTCCCGGTGGTAGGACGGCAGGTTGTCCTCGGTGAGCAGATTGACGATCATCGCTGTCTGCGCCACCGGGTCGAGCGGTGAGTCCTCCGGCCGCCAGTCCTCGCCGCCGAGAAACGCGAAATCGCGGCCCCGTGACCATGGCACGTAGTCCTGCGGCTGCCAGTCCTTGGCCGAGCCGAGGTGGCGATCCAGGTTGGCTGCAACCACGGGTTCGAGTTCGGTTAGCAGGTCGGTCTGCAAAGTTGTCATGTTGGCTACGGTACCGTAAGTTACGGTACCGTAGGTAGGTCGAGTTAAGGCCACGTGGTCGAACTGCCGTTCACCGACGCGGGTGCGCTCTCCAAGGAGTCCATCAGCTATCCACAAGCCGCCGGCGTTGACCGCCGGAGAGTTCACCGACTCGCGCCGACAGCTGGTCCCGGCGGAAACCGAGCCACTCCAACAGCTGGGCCGGTGTCACCTCGCGACGGTCGACCTGATAACCGCCGCGCAGCCTGCCCAGCACCTCGGCGACCCGGTCGCCCGCAACCGGTGCCAGCTGATCACCTTGCTGGTCGAGTATCGCCAGCCGGACGGTCTTGCCACGCTTGACATGCCCGGTGTCTGCGCGCGCGGTGCCGGCGATTAATCCCAGTAGGGGTGGATTTTCCGGCGCCGGTAGCGCCGACGATGGCAGTGCGTTCCCCCAGTCCGATCCGCCACTCGATATCGCGCAACAGGGTGCGGTCGTCGAACGAGACCGACACGCCGAGCAGGTCGATTAAGCAAGGGGCGCAATTATCGTCGGCTAAAGGGTGGGATCCAGTTGACGAAGGCACAGATCAGTTAACTACTTCGCCCCGAAAAAGGCATGAGCTTGTAGTCGGCTCCGAAGCTGCCGTTCGGACACGGGTCAGACGGGTAGCCCCGATTCTCCGCTCTCCCAAGCCTTTCCGGCTCCC
>DATJBA010000050.1:0-3132 GCA_035515675.1 Mycobacterium sp. | reverse complement strand
GACGACCGCGCCTACCCCAAAGGCACCAAGATCAGCGACGAGCAGATGGCCTCACTGCCCCTGACCCGACACGACTTCCACGGCGAATGGAACTACACCCTCCAACCCGAATAACGTCCATGTAATTTATGCGCAGGTACTTTAGTATCGCGGGGTGCTGCGCACTGGCGGTCGCGGCCTTTCCGGTGTCTTCCAATGCGAGCTCGACAGCGCACGTGCTCGCCGCCGGCTTCGCAGCGATCGTGCTGGCGATCTGGCCGGTGTTGTCGATATCCGCGGGCGTGGCCGCGCCGGTCGTCTGCCGGACTCGGTGGGCGGTATCCGGTTCGCTGGTGATGTTGGCACTGCTCATCTGGGTGGGTTACGAGGCGGAGCAGGGCGCGGCGCTCGGGCTGGCGGAGCGTGTTGCCGCCATCGGCGAGTTGATTTGGCCGCTGGCCGTGGTCGTCGCGGCGCGCCGCTCACTTGGCGAGTTGAGCGGCGACAGTCCGCACAAGGACGCATGATGTTCACGTCTCACATCTAGAGATTCGGGAGCGATCACTTCTTGTCCCAGATGACTTCGACGCGCTGCAGGCGCGGCTGGCCAGGCACAGCCGTCAGCGGTGATGGGCGGTGACGAACTCGGGCCTGCGCAGCGGCGAGCTGGCTGCAGTGGCCGGGGTGAACGTGGCAGACGGTGCGCTGTTACGAACGGCGGGGACCGCTCGATCGGTGGGCATCGACTGTACTTGGCGGAAGCCATGTCAACGCTTCAGGGCCAAAAGCCCCTATCTCATGTGGGTAAGGCTTACCTAACTTCGATGGTATGAATGCCATTCTCGAGCTGGTCGATGTCGACGTCCGCGTCGGCGATACCGAGATCTGCCGAGATGTCAGCCTGACGATCGCCGACGGCGAGACGCATGTGCTGTTCGGCACGAACGGGTCAGGAAAGTCCTCGCTGCTGGCAGCCGTGATGGGGTTGCCGCCGTATGAGATTGCCCGCGGTGAGGTGCGGTTACTCGGCACACCGATCGGCAAATTACCGGTCGACGAGCGCGCGCGGCTGGGGCTGGGTTTGGCGTTTCAGCGGCCGCCGGCGTTGCAGGGGGTGTCGCTGCGCGACCTGGCAGGGTCGTTGGGGGCGCTGCGCGATCTCGAAAACCAGGCGACACCACTGGATTTCGGCGAATTCCTGGACCGTGACATCAACGTCGGGTTTTCCGGCGGGGAGATCAAGCGCTGGGAGATTCTCAAACTCTGCCTGCAGCATCCGGCGCTGTGCCTGTTCGACGAGCCCGAGAGCGGGGTCGACCTCGAGCACATCGCTGCTGTTGGCGCGGCCATCGACCGGCTGCTGCAGCGGGTCGACGGCTCACGCCGGTCGGCGCTGGTGATCACCCACACGGGCTTCATCCTCGACTACCTGAAGGCCGATGTCGGCCACCTGATGGTCGACGGCCGGCTGGTGCACTCCGGTGATCCCTACCAGTTGTTCGAATACATCAAACAGCGGGGATACACCGTCGCCGCCTTGACCGAAACAGAAGTCGGCCCGCTGGTCGAAATCGGTTACGGTGCCGAGCAACAGCATGCCGGCACCTGCGTCATCGTCGACAACGAGGTCCGACGTAGCTGGCTTTGGTTAGACTAAGCGACTTTTGCGCATCACGATGCGGTGTCCGTTGCCGGCCCGCGACGAAGCGAGGGCGTTTCATGGCGACGGAGATCAGCGAACCGAAGGTCCGGTCGGGGCTTCGGTGGCTGCGGTTCGGGCTGCTGGCCGTATGGGGACCGGGTTTGGTGGTGATGCTCGCCGACACCGACGCCGGATCGGTGATCACCGCGGCTCAGTCCGGCACCCAATGGGGCTACCGCATGGTGTTGCCCCAGGTCATCCTGATCCCGATCCTCTATGCCGTTCAGGAGATGACGGTTCGACTGGGGATCGTCACCGGCCAGGGCCACGGCGCGCTCATTCGCGCGTGGTTCGGTCGCGGCTGGGCGTGGGTGTCGGCGTTCACACTGTTCGCGTCGGGGCTCGGGGCGCTTCTGACCGAATTCGCAGGTGTGGCGGGGGTGGGCGAGTTGTTCGGCCTGTCGCGGTGGTTGACCATTCCAGTGGCCACCACGGCGCTGCTGGCGCTGATGTTCACCGGAAGCTACCGGCGCGTTGAACGGATCGGAATCGCCTTTGGTGCCGTCGAGTTGGCGTTTTTGATCGCCATGGTCATGTCCGGTCCGCATCTCAACCACATCGCGCACGGCCTGGGGTCGATGCCGTTGCGGGACCGCTCCTACCTGCTGTTGTTGGCCGCCAACGTGGGGGCGGTGATCATGCCATGGATGGTGTTCTACCAGCAGGGCGCGGTGATCGACAAACGCCTCAGCGTGGCCACCATCAGGCAGTCCCGCCACGACACCGCCTTCGGCGCGGCGCTGACCCAGCTGATCATGATCGCGGTGGTCGTGACCGCTGCGGCGACCATCGGTGCGAACAATCCCGGTGCCAGCCTGAACACCGTCGGCCAGATCGCCGATGCGTTGACCCCCTACCTGGGTCGGGCCGGCGGAATCGTGGTGTTCGGCGTGGGCATGGTCGGTGCCGCTCTGGTGGCGGCTATTGTCGCGTCCCTGGCGGGGGCGTGGGGACTGTCGGAGGTGTTCGGGTGGCGCCACACCCTCAATGAACGGCCTGGCCGCTCAACCGCGAAGTTCTACATCACCTACGCGCTGGCCCACATCGCCGGTGCGGCGCTGGTGCTGGCCAGCATCGACCTGGTGAACCTGGCAATCGATGTCGAGGTCATGAACGCGCTGCTGCTGCCGATCGTCTTGGGCCTACTCTTGATGCTCGAGGCCAAGGCGCTCCCGCCGCAGTGGCGGATGCGCGGGCTACGCAAATACAGCACCTGGACCATGTGCCTGCTCGTCATCGGATTCGGCCTCTACATGGTGCCGCGCACCCTCGGCTGGATCTGACCCCGGTGTCAGCAATCCCGCCCGAAGGCGTCACGCCCAGCCGCCAGGCGGAAACCGCGTCGGCATTCGGCGGCGCTGCCACACGAACCACTGAGCCAACCTGATTCACGGCGAACTCGGAATTCCATAGCGCCCAGCCGCTTGTCTCATTTGTAGAGAAACGAGACA
>DATJBA010000049.1:0-6235 GCA_035515675.1 Mycobacterium sp. | reverse complement strand
CGCCGTCGACGAGAAGGTGACGACGATCTTCTGTGCGCCGGTGGCCCGGGATGCGCGCTGTCCGGACTGCGGACGTGAAGGTCGCTACCGCGACACCGTCACCCGGGCGCTGACGGATCTGCCGGTGGCCGGCTACCCGCTCGACGGTCCGGTATTCGGTGCGGCACTCCGCCGAGGCGTCCCAGCGCCGAGAGACCAGGCAGATCACCGCAGCCACCACGAAGATGTTTGCGCGCGAACGCGCCAGCGGTGGGGGACGCCAGCGGTGGGGGAGTGGGGAGGGCGGACGCAGGCTGTCTCGGCCTGCTGCGGGCCAGCGCAACTGGCAGGTGATGGTGGGTCAGCTGACGATCGGCTCAGCGAGTGCCTCCTGGATGCCGTTGGCGGCAGCGGTTTTCAGCGATTCGGCGACGAGCTGCGAGTCTTCGTTGGCATCGATGTCAACCACCTTTCCCCAGCGCATCCGCACGATGTGCACACCGTGGTTCTCATACGGTGCGCGTCGGGCAGAGTCTGCGTGCCAACCCAGCGAATGATTACCGTCGTGTTGTGTGGCCAGCCCTTTACCCAGACATCACGCACGGTCAGCTTCAACGTGGGGCCCAGACGGCCCAGCCGCTCAAACCAGCGGCCCAGTGCGTCGCGGTGGTGACGCTCACCGCTGAGTGCGTGATGTCCGCCGAAGCGGTGATGGATGTCGGCGGCGCAGTCCTTGAGAATGGCGCCGTAGTCATGCTCGTTGACGCGCTCGAAGTTTTTGGTCGCGATTCGCTTGACGATCGTGTGGTAAATCGTGGAGTCCCCCTTTCGGGTGCATCGCGTACCGCGCCCGTCGTCGGCACTGTCACGGTTTCGGCTGTAGCCGACCGCCACTGTGGCGCCTTGATTGGCGAGGCTGCGCGCGATCGCGGCGCCGATACCACGGGTGCCGCCGGTGACGAAGGCCACGCGCCAGGCCAGCTTCGGCGTCACCGGTTCCGCTGAGGGGAGGGGTTCGGTTTCGAGAATGTTTGTCATGATCTCCCGTCCGCCCTTCAGCGTCGGTCGAGCTCATTGAGCGCAGTCTCGGCTGCGTTGGCGCCGCACATTCCGTGCGCACCCGGCCCCGGTGGTGTCGCCGCCGAGCAGATATACATCCCACGCAATCCAATTCGATATGGCGACAAGGTGATCCGCGGCCCAACCGCCAACTGGCGGATATCTTTCGAACCGGTCATGATGTCGCCACCGACGTAATTCGGGTTGTAGAGGGACATCTGTTTGGTGGTTCGCACCGTCTGTCCGACGATGCGTTCGCGGAAGCCGGGCGCGAAGCGCTCGATCTGCGTGACGATCGCTGCTGTCGCGTCACCCGAATAGCCGTTGGGCACATGCGCGTACGTCCACACCGGATGCACGTTGCCAACGGAGCGCTGCGGGTCGGCCAGGTATTGTTGCCCGACCAACACGAACGGCCGCTCGGGCATGCGTCCGGCATGGATGTCCCGTTCGGTGGTGGCGAGTTCGGTGAAGGTGCCGACCACGTGTACGGTACCGGCGCGCCGCGCCGCGACACTCGTCCACGGGACGCCGCCTTCCACCGCGAAGTCGACCTTGAATGCGCCGGGTCCCTGCCGAAACCGTCGGTACGCGCGATGCACTCGGCCCGGCAGCCGATCTCCGAGGATGTCTGCAACCGCGACCGGCGCAAGGTCGAACATCACAATGTCGGCCGGCGGCAGCTGTGATGCCGTCACGATCCTGGTGCCCGTTTCGATCTTGCCGCCCAGGTCGGCCAGCACCGCCGCGAGTGCGTTGGTGATCGACTGAGAGCCGCCGGCGGCGACTGGCCACCCGTGTCGATGGCCCGCGGTAAGAATGCCCAGCCCGATCGCCGACGTCATCGGGTAGTGCAGCGGCCGGAAGGCATGCGCGGCAACACCGCCGAACAGCGCCTGCGCTTCGGCGGTGCGAAACCACCTGGCCAGCGTTGACGCGGGCAGGGCGGTGGGTGCGCCGAACCGGGCCAGGGTCAGCGGGTGCCTCGGCACCCTTAGCAGCGGCCGCATTATGTCCTCGGAAAGGGCATCGAACCTCTCTGAGGTCCGGCCGAACAGCCTCCTCCAGCGGGTGTGGTCGCTGCCCAGCCCGTCGGCCGTGGCGTCCACCGAGCGATAGAGGACCCCGGCGCGGCCGCCGTCGAGCGGGTGGACACAGTCGATTTCGGGCAGCCGCCACGACAGGCCGTAGCGATCCAGGCCGAGGCCTTCCAGGAACTGGGAGCCGACGGCCATCGGGTGGATCGCCGAGCAGTGGTCGTGCAGCAACCCGGGAAGGATCGCTTCGCTGGAGCGGGAGCCCCCGCCGATCTCATCGGCGGCTTCCAGGACGGTGACCTGCAGGCCAGCCTGGGCGAGCCGGACCGCGGCGGCCAGGCCGTTCGGCCCGGCCCCCACGACAACTGCTGTGCTCACGCCAAGGCTCCGTGATCGTGGTCTTCCTCGTCGCGGATCACCGACGGCTTCGTCCGTGACCTTGTGCGCGCGAGCGACCAGCTGACCTCGGTCGGAATCGGGCCGTTGGGCAGCCAGGGCTGCTCGGCGACCGCGTCGTCGACCCTCCAGGTGCCCCGTTCGATTACCCCGAGCGCGGCGTCGATGAGCTTGTAGTGCTGCACCCCGCTGCCGAAGGCCTCCGACTCCACCCAGGCGATGACGCACTCGCCCGGTTCGAATTGCGCCTGGCTCTGCACGGCGCGGATCAGGTCCTCGCCGTGCAGGTGACCGTCGCCGAAGTTGAACCCGATCAGGGAGTTGCAGAGGAATTCGCCCTCGCGAACAGTGCGGGTGTCGATATCGGGCAGGTGGGTCAGCAGCAGGGAGAACAGGCCGCGGGCTTGGCTGTGCATGCTGCGCCACGCGACGGTTTTTTGCAGGGTGATTTCGGCCCAGGTGGGTTCGTAGCCGGCCGCGATGAACTGGTCGATCTGGTTTTTCGCCGAGCGGGTGACCCGGTCCAGCTTGGCCTCGGCGCCCGGCGCGAACGTCCACAGTGCCGAGGCCCAGTTGCCCGCGTATTGGCGCATCGCAGGCAAAAACGAAACCTTGTCGGGACGCAGGTTGCCCAGCACCGGGTAAAACAGCAGCGCCGCGGCGATGACGGCGGCCAGCCAGGGCGGGGACATGTCCCACGGGGCGTAGCCGGCCCAGTTCGGGAAGCCCAGGAACAAGAACACCGTGGCGTAGGCGAACACCAGGTTCCATTCCAGCGGCACCGCCAGCGGGAAGGTGGAGATGATGAACAGGTGGAAGGCCACCATGAACACCGCCGCGGCGATCGTCAGCCACCTGTTGGTGGAGAAGAACAGGATCAGCGGGGCGACGATCTCCACAAAGGTGCCGTTGACGTGGGCCATCACATCCGCCACCCGCGATGGCCGCATGTCGCGCGGGAAATCCCGGTAATGCGCCCGCTTGAGCCATTTCAACGGCAAGGACGGGCTGTTGCTGACCATCGGCGGCACCACGTTGGAGAAATGGCTGCCGAACTTGGAGAAGCCGGCGCCCACCCATACCACCACGATCAGCATCTTCAGCGCGATGATCATGTTCACGAACGGCAAAACGGTGAAGAAGATCAGCGCCGGAAGGTACTGCTCACCGCGGGCGGCCAGGAAGATCGTCTTGTCCCGCAGCCCGTTCAGCACCAGCAGCACAATCGGCGCGACCAAAAGCGCCGGGTTGACCAGTCCGGAGGTGTTGTCCGGCACCGCCGCCGACAGCGAATCACTGTGCACACCGGGCATCACCAGCGCGACGGCCAGGGTTACCAACAGCGCGAGATACAGGGCGATGTCCAACCAGCCGCGCCGGTCACCATTGGTCAACGGGATCCACTTCCAGGGCCGCAGCCGGATGGTGCCCGGGCGCGCCCAGAACAGGATGCCGCCGGCCATCGGTTTCACCTTGCCGGCCAGCGGGCCCCATGACCCGGCGACGCCGATGGCCTCCAGCAGCACGGTCCACAGGATCACCTTCTGGTACACGATCGGCTGGTTCCACCATTCCGACACATGCCAGAACGCGGGCAACCCCGACGTCGCCGTCGCCACCGTGATGCCGCCGATCGCGAAGAATACGATCAGCTTCACGATGTAGATGGTGTGGACCATTTTGGGTGAGCCGAAACCGTTTTCGGCCCAGTCGGCGCCAAGGATGCGCATTCGCTCCATCAGCGGCTTCTGCATGAAGGTGTCCGGATCGACGTTGGGCAAGTCCGGCTTGGTGAATCCCATGATCATTTCTCTTTCGTGATTTGTGACGGGTCAGGGGTTGGTTGTTTCGGCGACCGTCAGCAGTCGGCGCAACTCGGGCTTGGCGATCTTGCCGACGGCGTTCTTGGGGAGCTCGTCCATGATCGTGATCTCCACCGGCAGTTTGTATTTCGACAACGAGCCGCTGAGGTGCTCGCGGATCGCGGCAATGTCGAGCGTCGCGTCCGGATGCAGCGACACGAACAGCACCGGCTCCTCGCCATAGACCGGATGCGCGCGTCCGACGACGGCGGCATCGGCGATCTGCGGTAGCCCATGGGCCACGGCCTCGATCTCACGCGGGTAGATGTTCTCGCCGCCGCGGATGATCATGTCCTTGGCCCGGTCGACGAGGACCAGGTAGCCGTCCTCGTCGAACCGCCCGACGTCACCGGTGTGTAGCCAGCCATCGACGATGGTTTCGGCGGTCTCCTCGGGCCGGTTCAGATAGCCCCGCATGACATTCGGGCCCTTGATCACGACCTCCCCGGCCTCGCCGTCGGGAACAGGTTCGCCCGCCGCGTCGACCAACCGGATCGTCTGGCCGGGAAGGGGCAGGCCCACGGTTCCAGCTTTGCGCTTTCCCATCAGCGGGTTGATTGTGCTGGCGCACGACCCTTCCGACAGCCCGTACCCCTCGATGATCGGAATGCCGTAACGCGATTCGAACGCCTCGAGCAGTTCGACGCTGGCCGGAGCTGCACCGCATACGGCGAACCGCACGGAGGAGGTGTCGGGCTTCACGCTGGCGGGCAGCCCGCACAGCATCGTGTAAATCGTTGGCACTGCAGAGAAATACGTCGCCCGGCTCTGTTCGATCCGGTCGAAGAACGTGTCCACTTTGAACCGGCCCGCAACCGTCGCCCTGGCGCCGGCCAACAGCGGCGAGAGTGTTCCAACCACGATTCCATTGACGTGGAACAACGGCAGGATCAGCAGGCTGTGATCGTCTCGGGTCATCATGAAACCGTCGATCACCGCGCCGCACATGGCATCCAGGTTCGCGTGATCGAGCATCACGCCCTTCGGCCGCCCCGTCGTCCCGCTCGTGTAGATGAGCAGCGCCAGTGCGCTGTCCGCGTGGCTCGGCGCGTCCAGAACCTCAGACGTGGGCTGCCCGCGGCCGAGCTCGTCGGTTGTCACAACGACCGGGGCCCCGGCGTCGAACTCTGGGGCGTCCTGGGCGATCAGCACCTTGGCTGCGGCGTCGGCGACCTGGTAGCTCACCTCGGCGGGGGTGAGGGAGGGGTTGATCGGCGTTACTGCCGCGCCGAGGCGCCACGCCGCGAACAGGGACACCACGAAACTGGCGGTGTTGGGCAGCATGATCGCCACGACATCGCCGGCCAGTACTCCGTGGCTGCGCAGCGCGGCGGCGGCACGCTGCACCGCGCCCAGGAACTGGGTGTTGTTGAGGTCGATGTTGTCGTCGGCGACCGCGGGGCGCAATGGGTTGTCAGCCGCGCGGAGATCGGGTAGAGCGGCAAGGTTCATGTCGTTCACTCCTCGGGCGATGCGTTGTGGATGGCGTCAAAAGCAGGAATTTGCCTGTGGCTCGCCACAGTGGTGAGGCGACGAGATGGGGAACGCCGTGTCGCCACGCGCATTTGTCACCCTGTAACGATAGATCTTCCGGGGCCCCCCTTGGTTGGGGATTGACACGGTCCCCACATTGTTTCCAGGAGACAACCGCGAGGTCGCTGCCGCCAGCCAGAACCCCCACCCAATCGCGACTAGCAGGACGCCGAGCAAGTAGACGGCACCCAGTACGCCGGCGGAGGCGACCCGCGTGAGCCGATACAGCAGAAGGGTCTGCGCCACAATCAGCAATGCGGCGACCACAAGCCCGAGTGAAAGGGGGGCGTCGGGCGCAGCAACAGCGACAGCAAGCGTGCACGCATCGGTGACCGACCAACTTCCGCATCGCGAGCACAGCGTGCGGAA
>DATJBA010000048.1:0-5500 GCA_035515675.1 Mycobacterium sp. | reverse complement strand
ACGTCGACGAACGGCCGTGGTGGGCGCTCATACTCGTCGATGATCCGCAGCGCCTCTTCGATCGCGTACACCACCTCCACCGCGCGAACCACGATGCTGCGAAACGGGTTTCGGCATTGCGCTGCCAGCCCGGCATCAGCGGCGGTTTGCCGGGCGACCGGCGAAAGCGCCGACGAGTTCAGCGAATACCGAGCCAGCGGGCCGGTGAGATAGCGGCCGCCGTCGAGGGTCGCGTGCAGCGCGGTGGAGTACGGCACCTGCGACTCGGTGACGTGATCGCTGAATTCTGCGGCCCTGAATGACGTTCCAGCGCTACACGCGATCTCGCCGTTCTCGATCGCGTAACGGCCCGGCGCGGTGAGCGCCAACAGTTCGTAATCGAGTTCCAGGTCGGGGAAATCGAATCCGGCCACCCACGCGACCGTGTCCAGCGCGTCGTCGAGCGCCCGGCGCAGCTGCTCGGCCACCGGCGCCAGCTCCGCGCGGGTGGGCACCCAGTAGAAGCCGCCCAGCCGCACGTTGATCGGGTGGATCGCCCGCCCGCCCATGAACTCCTGCAGCCGGTTACCCGCCTTCTTCAACGCCAGGCCGCGTTCGACTGCCTCGCGGTGGTCCTGCGCCATGCTGATCGCGTCCGGGTAGCCCAGGAAGTCCGGCGCGTGCAGCAGGTAGATGTGCAGCGCGTGGCTGTGGATCCACTCGCCGCAGTACAGCAGTCGCCGCAGCGCCACCAGGGAAGGATCGGGCGTCACCCCGCACGCGTCTTCCATCGCGTTGCAGGCGCTGACCTGGTAGGCCACCGGGCAGATGCCGCAGATCCGGGCGGTGATGTCCGGCGGCTCGGTATACGACCTGCCACGCAGGAAAGCCTCGAAGAACCGCGGCGGCTCGTAGATGTTCAGCTCGACGCTCTCCAACGCCCCGTCGCGCAGCGTGACGCGCAGGGCGCCTTCGCCTTCCACCCGGGTCAGCGCACCGACGCTCAGTGTGCTGGTGGTCGGTGTGCGGGTGGTCGGGGTCATTGCTTGCTCCGTTCGGTGGCGAAGGTGGCGACGTTGAACGTCGAGAACACCCGCTCGACGCCGTCCTCAGACATCCCGTCGCGGCGCAGCAGCGGGATCAGCGTGGCGGTTCTCGGCACCGCGGACGGGCCGAAACATCCGTAGCAGCCGCGACGATGCCGGGGACACAACGCTCCGCAGCCCGCGTGGGTGACCGGGCCCAGACACGGGGTGCCGTCGGCGACGATGACACACGTCACGCCGCGCAGTTTGCACTCGGTGCACACCGTCTTGGCCGGCAGGTAGGGTTTGCGTCCGGCGAGTAGCGCCCCCAGGGTCTCCAGCAGCTGCCCGCGGTCGATCGGGCATCCCTGCAGCTGGTAGTCGACCATGACGTGCGCCGACGCCGGTGTGGACGTCGCCAGCGTGTCGATGTATTCGGGCTTGGCGTAGACGACGGAGGCGAATTCGGCGACGTCGGCGAAGTTGCGCAGCGCCTGGACACCGCCGGCGGTGGCGCACGCCCCGATGGTCACCAGCACCCCCGACTGCGCCCGGATCTCGCGGATTCGCCGTGCGTCGGCTGGGGTGGTGATGGATCCTTCGACCAGCGACACATCGTATGGTCCGCCGGCGATCGCACTGGAGGCCTCCAGGAAAGTGGCGATCTTCACCTGCGCGGCCAGCGCGAGCAACTCATCCTCGCAGTCCAGCAGGGTCAATTGGCATCCGTCGCAGGAGGCGAACTTCCAGACAGCCAAGGTGGGTGTGCTCATCTACAACTCCTTGACCCTCAGCAGAGGGCGCGCGATGTCGTAGCTCACCACGGGCCCGTCGCGACACAGCAGCAGCGGGCCGAGCTGGCAGTGGCCGCACCAGCCGATCCCGCACTGCATGTTCAGCTCGAGTGAAACCCGAATGTCGCTGGCAGCTAAGCCCTTTGCAATCAGGCCTTCGGAGGCTAACCGCAGCATCGCCGGCGGCCCGCACAGGAATGCCGTGGTGCGACCGGGATTCAGCTTCAGCCAACGCAACGGTTCAGTGACGAACCCGACCTCGCCCGACCAGCCTTGCGCCGGGGCATCGATGGTGATATGCGTCTCGATCCGCGGGTCCGCGGCCCACTCGTCGAGTTCGTCGGCGAACAAGAACTCCGCCTGCGAGCGTGCTCCGGCGACCACTAACATCCGGCCATAGTTCTCCCGGTCGGCCCGTGCGTGCTGCACCGCCGGACGCAGTGGACACAGCCCCACACCGCCGCAGACCATGACCAAATCCCGGCCGACGGCTTCCGCGAGCCCCCAGCTGGTGCCGAACGGGCCCCGCACGCCGATCACGGTGCCCACCTGTGCGTCGTGCAATGCGCGGCTGACCGCGCCCACCGCGCGGATGGTGAGCGTGATCGTCTCGTCGGTGGCGGTGGGCGTGATCGTCCCGTCGGTGGCGGTGGGATAGCCGCTGACGGAAATCGCCACTTCGCCCACGCCGAACGCGTAGAGCATCATGAACTGGCCCGGCTGCGGAGTCCGCAATGCTTCTTTCAGCGGTTCCAGGCACAACGTCGCGCAATCGCGGTTCTCCTCGACGCGGCTGTGGACCCGGTAAGGGAGGGGCACCATCGCCGAAGATTGCGGCGCGGCGTCGCGGGTAGCGTGGTCAGTCATCGTCACCGTCCGCGCGGGCCAGCTTGTTCATCTCCTCGGTGATGTCGATGCCGGTCGGGCACCAGGCGATGCAGCGACCACAGCCCACACAGCCGGACATTCCGAACTGGTCATGCCAGGTACCCAGCTTGTGGGTCAGCCAATGCCGGTAGCGGGATGGGCCGGACTGGCGGGTGCTGCCGCCGTGAATGTAGGTGAAGTCGAACTCATAGCATGACGCCCAATGCTGCCAGCGTTCGGCGTGCTCACCGGTCAGATCGGTGATGTCTTCGGTGCTGGTGCAGTAGCACGTCGGGCACACCATCGTGCAGTTCCCGCACGTCAGGCAGCGGCCGGCCACCTCCTCCCACTGCGGCGACTCGCGCGAGCGGATCAGCAGCTCCCGATGATCCGTCGCCGGCATCTGGCGGCCCATCCGGTGCGACGCCGCTTCAACATCGGCTCGGGCGCAGCTGATTTCATCGACGCCGGCTTCGCGGTGCGGTACCGCCGCCAGCACGTCGGCACCCTCCTGGGTTCCGACGTCGACGAGATAGCGCCGACCCTCGCCGTCGATTTGTTCGGTCAGCGCCAGGTCGTAGCCCGGTCCGGCGGCGGGTCCGGTGCCCATCGACGCGCAGAAGCACAGGCCGCCTGGCTCCGTGCAGTTCGCCGCGACGACGAAGATCTGCCGGCGCCGCAGCACGAACGACCCGTCCGGAAACTTACCGCGGCCCAGAACCCGATCCAACGTCGCGATTGCCGCCAGGTCGCAGCCGTGCACGCCGATAAAGGCGTATCGCGGGACCTCCTCTGCGGCCTCATAGCTGATTTCGCCGCCGCGGTCAGTGGAAAACAGCCGCCGCCGTGGTGGATGCAGAAACTGTTTCCAGGACTGCGGACCGGCCGAGTGCGCGAACACCGCGTCATCATCACGGCGTTGCAGCCGATAATGCCCCGGGCCCACGTCAACACCCCAGCCGCGCGGGAGATCCTCGGCCGTTTCGAGCTCAGCGAGCACGATCGCGCTGTCCCGCACCGTCGGACCGATCACGCGGTAGCCCCGCTCGATCAGCACCTCGACCAGGCGGCAAAGCGCGGCTACATCGAACACTGCGACATTGGAATCTTCGCCGTAGCCGCTCATCGACACATGATGCGCCTTATTCGCGTGCGTTGTATAGGGTACCTGAATCCCGTTCCGTGCCGTTCGAAGTGGAGCGATGGCAGTGTTCTGCGTCGTGTGCTAAATCAAGCCGTGAACGGACGGCGGTCTGCGCGTCGAAGCAAGCCTATTTGGCGATGTTTTGCCCGCGATCAGTCATCCACTCGACGAAATCGGAGAGTTCGCGCCGCGGTGTGGCCGGCAACGGGTCCGCGTTGATCGGCGCCCAGCCCACCCGAAGCAGCATCTGCGGATAGTTGCTGCCACCGAAGATGTCGGAGCGGACCTCTTCGCGTGTTTCGGCCATCTCCAGTGGTTCGGTGACCGGGCAACTGGCCAATCCCGTCGATGTCGCGGTGAGGAGCACGACGCTGGTGGCCTCACCGGCGCGCAGCCGTGCCATCTGGTCGTCGGTCCGGGTTCCCAGCGCAAGCACGACGGCGTTGTCCTCGGCGGATGACGAGTCCGGTGACATAGGCAGCGCAGGACCGGCAAAGAACCGACCCGGTATCTTCGCCGTCGGGTCTGATGCTGGCGTATTACGGGCCGGAACGCCCGCTACCGAAGCGTAGCGCCCGCTCCAAACGGTGAGTTCGGCCAGATAGTCCTGGTTTAAGTGATCGCGGACAGATTGGGCGACAATCTCATGCAGCTTATCGATGTCTTCGACTCGGCACAGCGTCACCCCATTTCTAGCCGCCCGGGCAGCCATTAACGCAATATCGGCCACCGGTACCAGCCAAGAACTGTAGTAGCGCCGATCAGTTCGCCGCCGCGGTATCGCCGCGGCAAGCGCAATATCGATGGGATCAGCAGGGTGACGGGACAGTTCGATCGCGGCAAGGTGACTGGGGTCAGCCGGATTCGGCAGCCGAGTCACCTTGGCTCGCCACCCAACTGCCGCCAAAGCAACAACGCAGTGATGCAGCGCCACACCGCAGCTCAAGATCAAGTCTCGGCCATCCGGGTCGGTGTTGGGCAGTTGCCGGCTCAGGTCGGAGTAGAGATGCAGGCTTGATTTCTCAACCTGCCACCGCCACGGTTGCGTGTTGTGCACCGAGGGCGCTCGAGAGGCCAGAGCCAAGACCGTCCGGACTGTGCCGGCGTCCGGAAAGCGGGTGTTCATGGCCATTGTTCCCTTCGGTGAAGCATCGTCACATCCACGATCGCGCGATCACGCCGGCCAGACGAGAGCACGACGGCTCTAGCCAAGAGGACTTTGGACCAATATCGACGTGACCTAGACGTGACCTAGACGCGATGAATTCGCGGCGCAGCTACGCTGCGGCTGCAATCGTCACATCAACAAGCCGCTGGTCGCCGACGGCATAAGCAACCGCCCAGCCACCGACGCACGCCGCTCGCGCCAGATCGTCAACAGAGGCCGTGGGCGCCCAGCTTTGCCAGCCAAGAACTAAGTCCCGCGCCGTGCGGACTGGTCGATTGCCGCGGGCTTGTCGGCTGCTGCGCCGGTCTGGCTGCGTGCGGCCAACGCGCCCGCGATCGATGTAGCGGTGATCGTCAGCAAGGCGCCGAACATCAACGCCGCCGATTCGCCTGCGGCGAGGAGGTGTTCCTGGGTGCCGATGGTGGCTGCGGCCACCGGCACGCCGAGTTGCGCGGCCGAGAGCACCGCAAGCGTCAGCGGCTGGCCGAGCAGCCTTCCCGCGCAATGCGCCAGCACCGCACCC
>DATJBA010000047.1:0-6066 GCA_035515675.1 Mycobacterium sp. | reverse complement strand
AAGATGTTAAGAACGCCAAGCTATAGGAATATATTTATAGGAATATATTGCAGGACAACGCCTTTGCAGATAAGTATTATTATGTCAGATAACTCCGAAAGATGCTGCACCACAGCCTATTACACGCCATGATAATGGCTGGCTCTTATGAGCATGCCAGAGTTCCGAGCATTTAGCATCGCCGCCGCGGGCGATTCCCACCGGCTTGCGACATTGGTGACGCGCGGAATACGACGATTACCGATAAACCGTCAGCCTTGCAGTCGGCGCTCTGGTTGCTGCACCGATGGCTCGTGGATGATCCGCCGCAGCGCTGCCTTTGCGGCCATCGGCTGAAACCGGGCCGAGTTCCGCTTCCAAGGAAACGACTAAGGCGACGAAGTTGGGCCGTGCTCAGTTGGCGCCGGTCTTTTCACTTGTCCCGCAGCGAGGCGGGCGCCGTCGCACCGACCGGCCGATCCCGAATTCTCTATCGGGCACTGGTCTGTCTGACGAACGGACCGACCATACGGCCAGGTTTCTTGCGGCGTACGACGGCGATTCCGACAGCACGATGTAGTGAGGGCCATTTTGTCACTGTGACAATTGTCGGTGAGTACTTCAGTGTCCCTGAGGTTTTTGAAGTACAGCAGACTCTCGCTTGGCGTGTTGACAGTGCCGGAGCATCTGCGTGGTCGCTAGCGCCGTTTCGCGAGGGCAATCGCCTCTATCTCGACAAGCTGATCCGGGTAACCGAGAACAGCGACGCCAAGCAGTGTGCTGGGTGGGTCATGGTCGCCGAAACCGCTAGCGACCTCATTCCACGCCATAATCAGATCGTCTCGACTGCTGGTGGACACGAAGATGGTCGTCTTGAGCACGTCACGTATCCCAGCGCCACATTCTTGCAAGACAATCCGCAAGTTGTCGAACGCCCGGCGCGTCTGTGCAGCGATATCACCCGGAGCGACGACCTGGCCCTGATCATCAATCGGGCACGCACCCGCGGTAACAATCAGGCCAGTCTCAGCAGCCGTGGCGGCGTATGCATACGGCACGCCCGAAAACAGCCGGGTACTGCGTACAAGTTCTGCTGCCATGCCAATAAGTCTGGCATCGTCCTAGAGTCTTTGTCGTCATAGAGGCCCGGCAGCGCCGCCAATCATCAATTTGGGCAGCGTCCCATCTGCTACGTGCGCAGCGGCGCACTCCGAGGTCCTCGATGAGCCGAAGGCAATTCGTCACAGAGGGAATCAGACCGACCAGATGCCCAACTAAACTAAGTGGCGATGCGATGCCGCAGAATCATCGACCGAGGACATCACCACGGCGCAGCCGGCCGCTACTCCCCCGCTATCCTCGAATAGTGTTGTGTTCCACATGGTTTCATGGATAATCGACATTATCCATGAATTTGCCGACGCAAGCTGCCCTCTAGACTTCGATTTCTGTTTCACCGACGCGCTGGAAGAGGGCGTCGGGTGCGACGGAATCAACCAGAATCACGACATTCCCGCCGTTGGCCCGGGCGCTGGGCACGATGATGCCGTCGTATCCAAGCCACGCGACCGCGCCGCCGACGCGTTGACACGGTGAGAAGTCGTCCGCTCCAAGGTCAAGTTCGGTCAATCCGACCTCCTTGTAGCGCTCAGTGGTGAGGTCCACGGCCGAGTCCAGCGTGATGAGTAATTCGTAGAGGACCCGGCGCCGGGGTTTAGGGCGAACGGGCTGGATGTCGATTGCGTGTCGAGCCTCGGCGAGGGCTGTCGCGGGAGCTAGCGAGGTGTAGATGGCCGCGACTCCAGGCGGATTCCACCGCGCGCCCCGGGTATTCGACAATTCGGGTGGATGGTCGTTAAACATGTGCCGCCACACGTGACCCTCGAAGCGCTGCGTGCCGAGCCGCTCGATCTGATCGAGGAGCACAGGGTCGTGGATGGCCATTGCTTAGATGTAGGCACCGTCTCGGAGTTGATCAATCAGTGCGAGAACAGCGTCGGCATCACCGCGGGCGATGCGGTCGGCGGGACGCTCACCCCCGAGCAGGCGATGTGGGCTAAACAACCACAGCCGCGCCTCGTCAGGCTCATAGAACTCGGCCAATTGGTCGGTCAGCCATTCGAGTGTGAGCAACTGCTGCAGCTTCGTTGGCTGTGGCTCCGCGTGTCCTTGCTGCCACCGAGAAATCGTTTGAGGCGTGGTGTTTAGAAGTTGAGCGATCTCTCGCGAACGGATACCGGCTCGGTTCCTGATGGCATCGAGTCGGACTGCGATTGCACTGGTCATACGGGTGGCTCCTTGTGTAGTTATGCTGTACGCCCGAGCCGTCGCCCTGCGGCCGGTGGGCTGAAGCTGAAGTCATTGTGGGTCTTCAGATCTGCGCCGAGCGTGCCCCGCCAGGAATCGAGCCGCTTCCGTACGCTCTCCAGCGACGGTTCTGCGGCGGCGGCGCGTGCGGCGGAGTCCGACGCTGGGCGAAGGAAGTTCTCCATGTAGTGGCCGGGTCGAAGACTTGCCGGCACCCGCGACAGAGCGGCCACCTCGCGGGCTCGTTGGGCGACGAAGTGCTCTCGGTAAGAGGTTCTAGTGTCGCGCCAGCCTCGTCGGCAACAGTCAGTGTCGCGGCACGCGTGGGCGGCTTTCATTCCGGGGCGTGCGAAGAGTGCGTCAGCCTTGCTGCGTTTTAAGAAGCAGCCAAGCTCTTGCAGGTAGACCCGCGCTTCGCTACCGCCGCTCTGCCCAAGCTCGGGTGGTTTGATCCAGCGGGCCAGGTCGGTGTGCTCGACGACGGTGATACCCGACTCGATGCCCCCAACAGCGCCAAAGGCCATCAGGGCAACACCGATCGTCCCGGTGTGCCCGCCGACCAGGGGAAGGTTGAGAAAGTGGAGCTCGCGGCGCGCCGCCAGGTAATGCTTCAAAACACGTGGGCCGGCCTTCGGGGTACCGAACGGGTGAATACGTAACCAAAGGGCGTCGATCGGCACCTGCACCAAGTGCTTAGCTACCTCCCCGCGCCATTGGGCGTCGTAGAACTGTTCACTCCGGGCGATGAGGGGATAGTAGATCGGCACATGCACGAGGTCGAGCTCGTTGAGCGCCCGGCGGAGCTCGATGGTCAACGCTATGTCCACCGCCAGCCACTCCGCCGGCTCGGAGGTGAGCAGATGCGTGGGAGCCAGCACTGCGGAGTGGTCGATGTCAGCCACCGCAGCCGCGATCAAATCGCACAGTTCACGCCCACGCCCACCGGCGAGGTCGCTCGGACGGTGCGGCGCGGCGGGCGCCCAGGGCAAAGTCTGGGCCCTGAAGCGCAGGAAGCCCCTGGGGTGGACAGGTCGAGGCTGCGCGGGTCTAGGACGGTTTCGACACCACGCTCGTGGACCTCTGTCCAAAGATCGCGCTGCTGGTCTGTTAAGGCAGGGTCCGCGACCAGACCGGTTCCAACGTTGCGGCCGTCAACAAGCATTTGCGCCAGGAACTGGGTGTCCCGGCGGGTAACCCGCAGATATGACCCCAACGGGTCATCGACTGCTCTGAGCGTGCGAACCACCATGGCCCTCCAATCACTAGTTCGTTAACAGATAGATTAACATATCCACGCACATTTCCGTTAATGTGACTGGCGCGGTCGAGGCCGACGACGGTACACCTCGGGACTCAGACTGAACGGTCGGCGCCCAACTCGCCCCGACACCGCCGAGGCCGGGCTTTGGGGTCCGCGGCGGATGCGTCCCAGATTCCCTGCAATGGCGGCGGCGAATCCGGTGATACGGCTGCGCCGAGTCGGGGCGCTCCTACGTCATCACCGGCGCGACCGGCAACTGCTGGGCGGTGCACACCAACTGCCGGTACCCGGCCCGGTGCCGACATCACCGGCCAACAACGACTTCAAACCGGGTTTCGCGACCGCGCTGATGAACAAGGACTTGGGCCTGGCGATGGATGCGGTGGCCTCCACCGGGTCGGCGGCGCCGCTGGGCAGTCACGCCGCCGAGATCTACGCCAAGTTCGCCGCCGATAACGCTGACAAGGATTTCAGCGCGGTGATCGAGATGCTGCGCCGCAGCTAAGAAGCTCCGAACGCTTCTGGTGAATCCACCACCGCCTGTGCAGCCGCTGGCAGCCGGCGGCCAGCAACGGATCGGGACCGTCGTAGTCAGCACGGACCGCGACCGCGCCGGTGAACTCCTGGCCGGCGGTGTAACCGGTGGTGACGACGACGGCGGGCAGTCCAGCGGCAATCGCCGCTCCACATCCCTGATCTGAACCGGCGACGGCCAGCGCGCACTCGGGTGTTATTCCCAGCTCCCACAACGCCAGCCGGTATAGCTCGACATCGCCCTCGAGTGGGTCCACGTCGTCACCGGTCACGATGGTCTCAACAAGCCCCTCACCGACCAGTTGCCGTACTAGCGACTCGACCAAACCCCGCCGGTGTGTGCTGAGCGTGCCGATCCAGATACCGGTGACGAACAAACTCATGACCAAGTCGATGAGTCCGGCCCTGGACGCAACATCGCCGTCGAGCACGCACTCGCCGAACACCGCCGTCTTGGTCCGGTAGACCTGACCTGCAAGCGCATCGGAGGACGGGCCGAAGCCACGCGCGCGAAGGCCTACCGCGATACGCCGGGGTCCGTCTGGAATCCGCAACAGTCGCCCGTACTCTTCGACGCCCCAGCTGATATCGATACCGTAGGCGGCAAATGCGGCGTTGTACGCCACCCGGTGAGCGTCGCGTTCGAGGTCAGCTAGCGCAGTCTCCGCATCGAACAGCACCGCGCGCAGGGGCTGGATATCGGCGTCCGCCGGACGTGCCCGGTCCCACCAGAACGTCCGCGTTGGCGGTGTCTGCATCGGCACGGTTGGCACACCGATAGCCTGCCCG
The DNA here is from genome assembly GCA_035515675.1 of Mycobacterium sp. Lineage (GTDB taxonomy): Bacteria > Actinomycetota > Actinomycetes > Mycobacteriales > Mycobacteriaceae > Mycobacterium. Next base: position 1,196 of record DATJBA010000047.1, on the reverse strand, counting down.
GACGCGCCCCGCCGGTCGTCCCCCATTAGGGGGATTAGCGTGACGACCATGCTCGGTCGTCTTGGTTTCACCACACGCGCGGCGAGTTCTATGGTGTTGCCATGGTGATGGTGTTGCCATGGTGGTGACGCCCGCCGTCAAACCTGTGCGACTCGTCCTCGTCGATGACCACGAGATGGTCATCGAGGGTCTCAAGGCGATACTTGCCGCCTTCAAGGACAGGGTGCAGGTGGTCGGGCAGGCGGTAGGCGCCCAGCGCGCGATCGGTGTCATCGACAGCCTGCAACCCGACATCTGCTGTGCGACGTCCGCATGCAAGGCTCCAGCGGGTTGGATCTGTGCCTGGAGCTGCGCGAACGTGACCCGGACCGCAAGGTCGTCATGTTGTCGGTGTACGACGACGAGCAGTACCTGTTCCAGGCGTTGCGGGTGGGCGCACGTGGGTACCTGTTGAAAAGCATCAGCGGCGACGAGCTGGTACGCCAGCTCGAATTGGTCAACAACGGGGAAACGGTGATCGACCCCGGGATGGCGGCCCGGGCGGCCGACACCGCGGCGCGGCTGAAGCGCAACGAGTTCTGGCCCGGCGCGCGCCAGGGATTGACGCAACGCGAGAGCGAGATTTTGTACATCGTCACCGGGCTGTCGAACCGCGGCATCGCCAACAAGCTCGTTATCGGCCAAGAAACCGTCAAAAGCCATCTGCGGTCGATATACCGCAAGCTCGGCGTCAACCACCGCACCAACGCGGTGGCCACAGCGCTGCGCGAAGGCATCCACCAATGACTTCCGGGCCGGCGACCTCGGGTAAGCCGCGGCACGCCGCACGTCGGCCGAACGCGGTACGTGACCTCGTCGACGCCGATCGTGCGCTGGCCCTGCTGCGTGAACTCATTCAAGCAGCATCCAGCGGACCCGGGGTCGAACCGCTGGCAGCGGCCGCCGCGCGGATGATCACCGCGGCCACCGCGACCGACGTCTGCTTCGTCCACGTGGTCGACGACAGCGGCCGCTCGCTCACCCTCGCCGGTGCCAAACCTCCGTTCGACGGGCAGGTTGAAGCCGGTGGCCCCCGGGGGCAGGAAGACGGGATCGGTGCCCCTGGCCCGGATCGCCTCCTCGATGCGCTGCTCCGACCCGCAGATGTTGGGAAGCCCGTCGATGTACTCGGGAAGCTCGCCCATGGCTCGTCTCCT
>DATJBA010000046.1:0-6639 GCA_035515675.1 Mycobacterium sp. | reverse complement strand
AAGTAGCCCATCAAGTGGAAGTTGATCTGCTTGGCTGACAATGCGGCCATCTCGTTGCCGGTGCTGAAACGGACAAGCTGAGCGGCCCGGCCGGCTTCCGGCCTCGACACCGTTGGTGCTGGTGATGTGACGCTCATCCGTGGTCACCTCTCTCGGGCTCAAGCTCCGGGAAGAGCGGTACGCGATGCTCCTCGGCCCAGCCGTCCTCCTCGCGGAGTTCGGTGAGTGAGCCGGTCGGGCAGGCGTCGACGCACCTGAGGCAGCCCTTGCAGTAGTTGTAGTCGATCCCTTGCAGCCGCACGGCGGGCTCGCCGTCGGCGTCATCGGTCCATACGAAGCAGAGGTCGGGGCAGACGATGTCACAGATCCCGCAGTGCACACAGGTGTTTGGGTCGTAGTCGGGCAGGAAGCCCTGCCGCGAGGTGGTCATGTTCTTGACGATGCTGTTGCCCGAGTCCAGGATCGCCCCCCCTATCGGTGCGTCGAGGTACCCGAACGCAGGCTTGGCCCGCTGCACGGGCCGGCCGGCATAGCCCGGAACCGCCGGCCAGGTCATACTCCGCAGCTCGCTGTAGCCACGGTCAAAGGTACGCATATTTGCCTCGACCAGATGGGAGTAGCGGACGGAGAAGCTCTGCCGGATCGTTTCTTTTACTGCCTCAGGGTCGATAAATGGGCAGACACGCGTCACGGCACCGAGCATGGCCGTATTGACGCGCGTCTTCTCCTCGAGCGCGATGCCCAGCGCATCAATTACCCCCACCGTGCCGGAACGCAGGTGGATCGACTCTCGGATCTCGTCCGGGTCCCTACGGGTGTTCACGATCAGCGTACCGGTAGGGCCCAGCCCGGCGGCCACGTCAACCGAGGAGGCCAGCGCCTCGTGAAAGACCCCGACCACCTGCGGGCTTTCGATCGGGCTGCTCGTGCGGACCTCGCGGTCGGCTGGGCAGAGCCGCACGAACGACTTCAGGGGGGTGCCCTTCTTCTCCGAGCCGTATGAGGAAAAGTGAGCACCGTTGAGGCCCTGCCGTAAGACGCAAGCCTCGGCCAGCATCTTCCCCGCGAGATGCGCGCCCAGCCCTCCGATCGACTCGAACCGGATCCCGAAAAAGCCGTCATCGCCGGCGCCGGGCAATGAGTCACCTCCAGTGCCTACTGAGCCAGCTGCCGGCAGCACTGACATCGCATCCTCCTCGTCCCAATACTGCCTCGACTACTTCGTCGCTAGATTTAACTCTGGACTCTCCGGGAGCGCCAGCACAGAGGCGAAGGATGTCTCCAGATAGAGCACTTCGGCCCTACTCAGCTACTGACTGATCCGTGGGTGTCTGGTTCGGTCCGGCAGGCTGGGGCGGTGGCCGCTGAGGGCGAGCGGCCTGCCGGCTCCACAAACACCGGGATGCGGCAGCGCCGCCCAGGAGATCCACCGGTCCAGGGCCTGCTTGCCTTCCTCGCCTTTGACCGAAAACACCTGGCGCAGGCCCTCTTTGAGCAGATAGGCCCGATGCAAGCGGGGTCGGTCTTGGCGATCCCAGGCCAGCTTGGCGGTCTGGCATTCGGTAAGGTCGTCGGGGTTTTTCCACAGCGCATAGCGGGCGCCTTGAGCTTGCGGACCCTTCCACGGGTCGGTTAACCCGAGCGGGTAGGGGATCGTGGTCGATATCGCAGAACTCGGCACGGCGATCGCAGCCGGGAAACCGGCAGGTCAGATCCCGGCACCCGATGCACCGCTGCAGTTGGGCCGAGGGGCGATACCCAGAAGGCCGCGATTCCAGACGCGCTCTCGGCGGGAGTGATCACCACGTCGCCCCCGCGGGGGCGCACTCGGCGATCGCAACCACCACCGCCGCGTCGTCGGCGCGCTCGAGCGCCTCGGCAGTCGGCGGCACGCAATCGAACATATTTTCGATTCTAGTCTGGGACCTCCGGCAGCAGCCGAGCCGAAAGCTCAACTGTTGGACAAAAACCCAACTGTGGATAACCCCAAGGCAGTCACGCCAAGACCGGCCATTTGTCACTTGCTGTGCGGCTGGGGCAAGCGCGAGCCGCCCGGGGGCATCGCGACGTCAGCCGCGTCAACAGCCATCTGCCGAAGTGCTGCCAAAGAAAGCGCGCCGTGGGAGCGCGGCTAACTCCGCCTAAGACTGCTTCAGCACACCCAGAGCCTGCGCGCTCTGGTACAGACAGATCGCCGCGGCGGCGGCCACGTTCAGGCTCTCGGCGCCGCCGGACATCGGGATGCGCACGCGGTGGTCTGCCGCGTCCGCGATTTCAGCCGATAAACCATGTGATTCGGGCCCGAACAACCAGGCTGTCGGGGCAGCGAGGTCGGCCTCGTCAAGGCGCGTCTCCCCGTCCACCGCGGTGGCCAGCACCTGCAGCCCGGCAGCGTGCAACGCGGCGACGGCGGCGTGGGCGTCGGGCGCGGTGACCACCGGAATCGAGAAGATGCTGCCGGCCGAAGCGCGCAGACACTTGCCGTTGTACGGGTCGACGCTATGCCCGCCGAGGATCACACCACCTGTGCCCATGGCGTCGGCGATGCGAATTACCGTGCCCGCATTGCCCGGCTCGCTGATCTCGACAGCAACCGCTATCAGCCGAGGCGAGCCGGCTAGCACATCCTCCAGCCGGGTCGTCGGCATCTCGCAAACCGCTACCAATCCCGTTGGGGTGACGGTGTCGGAGAGCGCCTTTGCGGCCCGCTCGCTGACCAGATGGACCGGACACCCCAGTGTGGCCAGCAACGACGCATGCCGCTGCGCCGCAACTTCGGTGACAAAGACATCCCGGACCAACCCGTGAACGGATGCGGCCTCGACCAGGTTAGGGCCTTCGGAGAGAAATCGTCTCGCCCGGCGACGGCCGACGTGGCGATGCAATTTGACCGCCGCGGCCACCCTGGCCGAGCGTTCGGTGAGCACCTGCGGCCCGCATCGTCGCCGGGCTAGGCAGCCTCTCCCGAATCCGACGGGGCGTTGACGTCCTCGGGCAGTGCCGCCCGGGCGACATCAACCAGCGCGGTGAACGCCGCCGGATCGGTGATCGCGATATCGGCGAGGTTTTTGCGGTCCACTTCGACACCGGCGGCCTTCAGACCCTGGATCAGCCGGTTGTAGGTGATGTCGTTGGCGCGCGCGGCTGCGTTGATCCGCGAGATCCACAATTTACGAAACTCGCCCTTGCGCGCACGGCGGTCGCGGTAGGCGTAGTTCAGTGAATGCAGCTGCTGCTCTTTGGCTTTGCGGTAGAGCCGGGACCGCTGGCCGCGATAGCCTTTCGAGGCCTTGAGGATGCTGCGCCTCTTCTTGTGGGCGTTGACCGCCCGCTTCACGCGTGCCATGGATGTTCCTACTCTCGTTCAGACGTGAATGGTCAGGTGCCGGCAGTCGTCCGGCGCGATGGTCAGCCGTTCAGCAGCGCGTTGACACGCTTGGTGTCGTTGGCTGACACCGTCGTGCGGCCTTCCAGCCGCCGAGTCCGGGTGGACGGCTTGTGCTCGAATAAATGCCGGCGATTGGCTTTCTGGCGGACGATCTTTCCGGTCCCGGTGCGCCGGAACCGCTTCGACGCCCCACTGTGGGTCTTGGCCTTGGGCATGTTTCCTCTATTTCTGGGGTTCTGCTGTTCTCGCTGTCAGGTCAGTTCGGTGAAGGTTTGCGGTCGCCGGCTGCATCAGGAGTCGGCGCGGGCCCGCCCCCCGGTCCTTCGGGATGCCGCGCCCTGGCCCGAGTCTTCGCGCCGCGATGCGGTGCCAGCACCATCGTCATGTTGCGGCCGTCCTGCTTGGCGGACGTTTCGACGAATCCGTAATCGGCGACGTCGGCGCCCAGCCGCTGTAGCAATCGATAGCCCAGCTCGGGCCGTGACTGCTCACGTCCGCGAAACATGATGGTGACCTTGACCTTCGATCCCGCCTCCAGGAAGCGGATTACGTGGCCCTTCTTGGTCTCGTAATCGTGATCGTCGATCTTTGGTCGCAGCTTTTGCTCTTTGACGACGGTCTGCTGCTGGTGCCGGCGGGATTCGCGCGCCTTCTGCGCCGCCTCGTATTTGAACTTGCCGTAGTCCATGATTTTGCAGACCGGCGGTCTGGCGTTCGGGGCAACTTCGACAAGGTCGAGATCGGCGTCCGCGGCGACGCGAAGTGCGTCTTCGATACGCACTATGCCTACCTGCTCTCCCCCTGGGCCAATCAATCGGACTTCAGGTACGCGGATGCGCTCGTTGACGCGGGTCTCAGTGCTGATGGGGCCTCCCTCGTTGGGCTTCTGGGTCATCCTGCCACGACCAGTGCCTCAGCCCGTCCGGATTCAGCGGTGGAAACACCACACCATCAGCAAAAAAGCCCTGCACAAGCAAGGCCCGACGCCGACCGATCACGGCCTCAGCCGCCCGCGCTGCCCGCGGAACAGGCATGCGCGATGCCTGTGACCGGACCGCTGAGCCTTGAATGAATCTCGTGGCGAGCGGTGGGAGTGGGACTCCACTTAACTGTCCTGGCCTTCGCCGGGATGGTCGCGGACGTTAGTTTAGCAGCAGCCATGAGGCGTCTCCCAGCACTTCGACGGCCGGACGGGCGTCCGGCGTGCATTACAACTGGGCAGACGTGGCCGTCTACTGTCCGCGACTCTTGGCGCTTCGCCAGGTATTTCACGGGTTGAAGGAATATCCTCGCGGTCTGTGACACTCGCTACGCCTCGTTCCAGGCCTCGTTCGGGCGGCCGGTCGAACTCCCGGTATCGCTGGGTACCGGCGGCAGCCGGCTGGACCGTCGGCGTCATCGCCACCCTGTCACTGCTGGCCAGCGTGTCACCGCTGATCCGGTGGCTGATCAAGGTCCCGCGCGAATTCATCAACAACTACCTGTTCAACTTTCCTGACACCAGCATCGCGTGGTCGTTCGTGCTGGCGTTGCTGGCCGCGGCTCTGACCGCGCGCAAACGCATCGCCTGGCTGGTGCTGCTCGGCAACATAATCCTGGCCGCCGTGTTGAACGCCGCCGATATCGCCGCGGGCGGCAACACCGCAGCCGAGACCTTCGGTGAAAACCTCGGGTTCGCTGTGCACATCGTCGCGATCGTCCTGCTGGTTCTGGCCTATCGGGAGTTCTGGGCCAAGGTCCGCCAAGGCGCACTGTTCAAAGCGGCCACGGTGCTGGTCGCCGGGGATGTGATCGGAATCCTGGCATCCTGGGGTCTGGTCGAGATGTTCCCCGGAACCCTGGCGCCGGATTCCCGCTTCTGGTACGTGGTCAACCGGGTGGTCGGATTCTCCGTCGTCGATCCCGACGCGTTCACCGGCAAGCCGCACGTCCTACTCAACGCCATCTTCGGGCTCTTCGGCGCGCTCGCGCTGATCGCGGCGGCGATCGTGCTGTTCCAGTCCCAGCGTGCCGACAACGCGCTGACCGGTGAGGATGAGTCCGCCATTCGCGGGCTGCTCGAGCTGTACGGCAAGAACGACTCCCTGGGTTACTTCGCCACCCGTCGCGACAAGTCGGTGGTGTTCGCGCAGAGCGGCCGCGCCGCCATCACCTACCGAGTCGAAGTTGGCGTCTGCTTGGCCAGCGGCGACCCGGTGGGCGGCCCGAGGGCTTGGCCGCAGGCCATCGACGCGTGGCTGGGGCTGTGCCAGACCTACGGCTGGGCGCCCGGTGTCATGGGCGCCAGTTCGCAAGGAGCCCAGGCGTATCGTGAGGCCGGCCTCAACGCCCTCGAGCTGGGCGACGAGGCGATCTTGCGGACCTCGGACTACAAGCTGTCCGGCCCGGACATGCGTGGGGTGCGCCAAGCGGTGACGCGGGCACGCCGGGCGGGCCTGGCGGTACGGTTCCGACGGCACCGCGACATCTGCGCCGAGGAGATGGCCGACACCATTGCCCGCGCCGATGCCTGGCGCGACACCCAAACCGAGCGCGGCTTTTCCATGGCGCTGGGCCGGCTCGGCGACCCGGCTGACGGCGACTGCCTGCTGGTCGAAGCGATCGACCGCGACGACAAGGTCGTGGCGATGCTCTCGCTGGTCCCGTGGGGAACCACCGGCGTCTCCCTGGACTTGATGCGTCGTTCTCCGCAGTCTCCTAACGGCACGATCGAACTGATGGTCAGCGAGCTCGCCCTGCACGCCGAGACGCTTGGTCTTACCCGCATTTCCCTGAACTTTGCGGTGTTTCGGTCCGCGTTCGAGCAGGGCGCCCAACTTGGTGCCGGGCCGATTGCACGGTTGTGGCGGGGGCTGCTGCTGTTCTTCTCGCGGTGGTGGCAACTGGAGGCGCTGTACCGATCGAACATGAAGTACCAGCCCGAGTGGGTTCCCCGTTACTTCTGCTACGAGGACGCCCGGTTGATTCCTCGGGTTGGTGTCGCCTCGGGGATCGCGGAGGGTTTCCTGGTCTTGCCGTTCAGCCGGCGGGACAACGTGCATACCGGTCACCACCCCGCTGTACCACCCAGGCTGGCGGAATCCGGGCTGCTGCATCACGACGGGTCGACGCCCGACGTGAGCGGGCTGCAACGGCCCGACGCCACCGACGCCGAAGAGTGGAGATCCCATCTGCCCGAACAGGTGCGAGTGCGTCTGGCCAAGCTGAAAACTTTGCAACGCAACGGCGTTGACGCCTACCCGGTGGGATCT
>DATJBA010000045.1:0-6976 GCA_035515675.1 Mycobacterium sp. | reverse complement strand
GTCCGGTTGATCATCCGCAGGGCCTACGGCTTCCACAACGCCGAGAACGCGCTCGCCATGATCATGCTCGTCTGCGGGCCGGTCACCCTCGAACTCCCATACCACACATGAGGTCACCCACATTCATGGCGATAGACCCGTAAAATTCCGGTATCTTTTCGCCAATTCCATTACCCCTTTCCGGGTCGGACCTTATTTGGTCCGCAGTCCGGAAAGTGGGAGGCACACCGCTTGTCTGTGGTGTGCGCGCATGACGTTCACAGACGCACGGGTCGTTCACCAGCGCGCATGGCGTGTGGGGCCAAAGTGGTCCCCAAATTAAGTGCCGGTATTTGCGCGTTGCAACGCGGGTCAAGCGGCGTGGGTCGCGGCGATGATGTCGTCGAGCCATGTCTCGCGCGCGGACCCGACACCGTACGTCGACCACCACTCGAGTCGGTCAGGGATAGGCGGCAACGGCCGGCAACGAGCTCCTCGACGTCAAAGGGCCGGGCGAGACGGGCGTGAAGCTCCTCGGGATCGGTGAGAAGGCTGATCTCGGCAGTCTGGCGTGCGAACAGCCGTCCAAAGCGCGGATAAAGCCAACGCATCATCGCCCGCTCCGGGGGGCCGCAGCGCGCTGCGCAGTAGCCGACGTGGCCCACCTCGTCGGTAAGGATCTCGGTGCAGAGCCGCTTGATCCGTGCGACCACCTCCGGTTCGTCGGCGAACAACTCGACGCCGACGCGGCGTAGTTCGTCGAGCATGACGCAGCCAGCCATTTCCTACGCCCCCACGAACGCGAACCCGAATCGCTCGGGGAGGAACACGGCGATCTTGACGAACTGGCGCATCACCCGTTTGTGACCAACTCGACGTTGCCTACCGCCGAGGCCGACATCACCCACCGAAAGCACGCCATCATCGAAACCACCTTCGCTGATCTGATCGACGGCCCGTTGGCCCATATCCCTTCAGGGCTATTCGCAGCGAATTGCGCCTGGTTGGCCTGCGCGGTGATCGCGCATAACCTGCTGCGCACCGCGGGCACCCTCGCTGGCGGTAACGACGCCGTGGCACGCGGCGCCACCGTGCGTCGCGAGTTGGTCAACATGCCCGCCCGCTTCGCCGCCCCTGCCCGCCGGCCGATGCTGCACTTGCCAGCCCACTGGCCCTGGCACGCTGGGTGGAAAACCCTGTGGGACATCGTTATCGGCCACAATTATCCAACCGCACAACCCCGTGCCACCAGAACCGACAGGCTCCCTACCCACCCCGCCGCCCAGGCCCGACCCGAGGAACCCGCAACAAGGAAAAGCTGGTACAGGCCAGCAGATCACCCGTGCCCCGGTGCATCCCCAGCCGGTCGCGGCGCATCCCAATCCGCCCGAGGAGCGCTCGAAATCACCGATCCACGGATTGGGGCTTAGCCTCAACGGTGAGCGTCAACCGGTCGACGACCTCCGCGATACGCTGCCGGCCGCTGCGGCCAATGTGGCGGCGATGTATTGCGCGCTGGCCCGTGACATCTCCTCCACTGAGCACACCACGCCGATTTCGACTATGCCGTGCGCTTGACCAATCTGCTCGATGACATCGTGCAGTCAGCCAACACTGGTCATCGCCTCACACGGCGGGACTGGCCCATTAGCGACTCTTGACTTCAGTAAGACAAGTTGGGCGCTCGGCAAAGCATATTTATATCCGCACCAGTCGGGCCGAATCCGCCTGGCCGGCCAGTTTCCTATCGAAGGTCCACAATGGTTCGGCGTTCGACAACTCCGCGTATGTGGCCAGGCAGCAATCCTCGAACGACAGCTTCGGATGATGGGTGAAAAACGGCAGTGCGCGCTTGAACATGGGACGGTTGCAATCAATCTGGATCAACGACATCAGGCCCTCGATCGCCTCGGCTGCCGCGGCGCGGCTGAATCCGTAGTGGCGGCACAGGGCGAAGATGACCTCGATGACGGCGACGTCGGACACGACGAATGGCGCATCGACACTTTCAACCAGTGCGACTGCGGCCGCGTGCTGGTCCGGAACATCGTTAAGCAGCAGGCGGAGTACGACATTGGCGTCAAGTGAACCGCCAAATGTGGGCATCACACCTGCGACTCCCGCTGGGACTGGTAGAAGTCATCGACATCCAGCAGCGGGCGGGTGCCCGGCTTGATATGACGGCTGACGCGTTCGCTCAACTCGTTGACACTCGGCGGTTTGGTGATGATGAGTTCCCCGGTGTCCTCGTTCAGATGCGCGCGCAACACTCCACCCGAGTCAGCCAATCCGAGACGGCGACGAACGGCGACTGGAAGCGTCGTCTGTCCCTTCCTCGTCACGGTAATGGTTATGTCCATATCCATTACTCTACCGTGCTCCATTACATACACGCCAATGTAATGGCGATCCAGGCCTGATCACGTTTGACGGCCCAAAGGCAGCTTCGATCAGAAGGCCCGAGAACCTCGACGGCTTGAACCCCTTGACCAGCGGACAAGGTGAGTCCAGGGGCTCGTATGGGCCGACCGGGTCCCAAATGCGCTTAACATGTGGTCCCAAATGCGGCCAATAGTTGCATAATCAGACCTATACGAACTAATTACGGCAGCTCAGAGCCTATTTCCTTCGGTTGGGCTGACAGGACTTGAACCTGCGACCACTTGACCCCCAGTAACATGGCGGTACCGCATTTCCGCAGGTCGGCGGCTGTGCATGGCCGTTTTGTGGACGTGTATGACATGCACAGGCGCGCAGGTCGTTCACCAACGCGCATAGCGCGTGGTCCCAAACTGGTCCCCAAGATGACCACCACTGGAGTGGTCGATGCAGATCGCAGTGCGCTGCCTTCCGGTCACTGTGCGGCGCTACCTTCGAAGGTGTCGAGGTAACGAGCGAAGTCCTCGATCAGACGTCGCGTTGCTGCTGAGCGCGCCGCAGCTGGGCGGATCAGGCGAAGGATGGCTTCCCGCGCCACGGTTGACGTCGGCAAGCCGCGGCCGGCGGCGACGCGCTCCAGCTCCTCCAGTTCCTCGGGGTTGAGCCGGATTTGCAGCGTCTTGCTGCGTCCGTGGCCACGGCTCACCGTTGTGGCTTCGGTGATCGCAGCATCGCGGTTGGCGTCGATTGCGTCGGCCTCTTCGGCGAGGAGCGCCGTGAGGTCTTTCTTCGTTTCCTTCTGCGTGGTCATGATGTCTCCCTTCGTGGTCATGATGTCTCCGTGCCCTCGTAAGCGTCGCTGGTCTTTCGGGTTGGCCTTCCGGGCGTTAACACCGATCGTGGTGCCCTCGTGATCGAGCACGATCACGGTCAGGATGGCCTGTGCGGTGATCGAGTAGCCGATGACGCGGACGCCGCGGCCGGATTTTGATGCGGGGTCGGGGTTGAGCACGACCCGGTCGGGGTCGGCGATCGCCTCGTCGGCCTCGACTGGGTTGACGCCGTGCTTGGCGATGTAGTCGCCGCGGTGCGACCAATCAGCCGTGTCAAACACCAGGCTAGCGTACTACGACGTAGTACACTAGTGGGAGCGATCCGAAAGGCGTGGATCGCGGAGTCTAACGTCGATGACTTCTCGTTAAGTCGCGATCGCTTCAGAAGCCGGGCTGCCGCCGTCACGCTATGGAGTCATCGCCGGAGCAACAGCAGACTGTTTGGCGTGGAGGAACGGTTCCCCGGCGAGTTGGAGATGCTTCGCGCAGACAATGCGCGCGTCTGCGTCGACTGCTCAAGTTGAGTGAGGAACAGGCCCGAGCTGCGGATCCAGATCAAGCGGCTCTGACTGGCGCACCGACCGCACAGGTGGAGATGCGGTCGACGCCCGAAGAGAAGGTCCGTTTTTATGCCAACCTGTTTCGGTGCCGCACTGATGTCTATGCGGTTCGTTGGGAGAACAGGCGAGACGGTCGATCGGGTTGGATGCCTGCTATCAAAGGCTATTGGCGAAAGGGTATGAGCCGCGCCGACGCACCGTATCTGCCGCTCACTGCCGACGTCATTGCCAAGCACCTGCGCGGCGATCAACATATAGGTCTCTACCCCCTCGGCGACGATGACACATGCTGGTGGGTGGCAGCAGACTTCGATAAGGACTCGGCGATGCTCGATGCGCTCGCGTACCTAAAAGTGGCGCGCACTCAAGGGATTCCGGCCGGGTTGGAGGTGTCGCAGTCCGGCCGAGGTGCACATGTGTGGATCTTCTTCGCGCAAGCCACCCTCGCGGTCACCGCCCGTCGGATCGCTACAAGTCTGCTTGCTGAGGCAATGCAGTTGCGTGGCAGCATGAACCTTGCCAGCTACGACCGGTTGTTCCCATCCCAAGATTTCCATGCGGGCCGAGGTCTGGGAACCTCATTGCAGCACCGCTGAACGGCGCGCGCCGCCAAGATGGCACCACCCTGTTTGTCGACCCAGCCACGCTCGAACCGTTCGACGATCAATGGGCGTACCTCTCAAGCATCGCCCGAATGTCCGCCAACGAACTCGCCGCGTGTGCCCGCAAGCTGCCCGATCCGCCAGTCGGCCATCAAGTACGCCGCCTACAGCTGCCCAGGTCTTCCAAGATCGTTCCGCGGCCGGCGCCGATAGTTCGGGCGAGGTTCGCAGGGCAACTGAGGTTGACGGCAGCGGATCTTGGCCCTGCCATGATCTCTGCAGTCAAGCACGCTGCATCAATTCGCAATCCTTGGCGGAAAGTCTCGGCCCGCCGGTCATAGGCACAGGCACCGCGGCGCCAAATCACACTGGCGTATTTTCGCCACCTGACGCGCCGCTGGGCGCGGCTACTGGGCCACACTGTTACGGTCAGACGTTGGCCACCCACCACCACTTGAACAGCGGGCTGACGTCACCACTGCGCCCCACAATTTGGCCCAAGAGGTTTTTGCTGTCGGTGGTCCAGGTGACCGACGCGAGGTTCTGGTTGGTTTCGCACGCCAGCTTTCCACCAGTCTGGCCGTCTTGCGACGACCATGTCGTCGGTGATTGGCCGGTGTCGCTGCTGCACGGCGTCATGGTTCCGCCTTTGATGGCGTTGCTGAATGTGGCGGCCAAATCGCTGCTATTGGAGAAGAGTTCGTATTGGCCGGTGGCCGGTCCGTTGGAGTCGGGGCTTGCCCCACATTGCAGTTCGGCCAGTTCACCCTTATCGGTGACTGGTTGCGGTTTGCAATTGTCGAGGCTGTAGCCCTTGGACAGCGATCCGGCGAGTGTGTTGATATCTGACGAGCTACCGGTGTTGGGATCCGCCGTCGCCGTCGCGGTACCCGCGAACGCGAAACTGCACATCAGCGCTGCAGCCATTGCGGCTCGAAGCGCGTTGGTGAGATGAGACATCCTATTACTCCTCAGGGTCGTCCGACCGACGGCGCGGCTACGGTGACATCCAGGAATGAATATAGCTAACCGGGGCTTCGCCCCAGCCCGACGAGGCATGCCTGGGGTTGGCTTGGTTGGCGGGCTCCGGTCTCGCGGGTTGAGACCGTGACCGGGCGCGCCGGTCCGGTGTATGAAACCGCCTATAGCGGTTGGTGGGCCTTCTGGCCGCCCGTTGGATCGGAGCCCTGCGATGACCGTAGCGCGATCTGTCGATGATGTCTTGTCCGAGCATTTGGTCTTCGAGGTCGAATGCATCGACCGCATGTTGTGCAACGTTTACGTGCCGGGGTTACAGTACGCGGCCGGCTTGGTCGGCTACGTGCATCGGCAGCTGGGGTTGCCGATTGCCTCGACCGCGCCGTTGGCCCGTATCACCGAGGCGTTCGATAAGGCGGTGCACCGGTTCGCCCGCGACCACGGGCTGCCCTGGGTGGATTTCGCCAAGGGGCAACGCAAAGACGACATCGCCCACGAGCACCTGACCCGGTTCACCGGCACCGAAGGGGTACTGTTCGTGGGCCGCGCGCAGGAGAAGACCAAACTATTTCGCACCGAGAAACGCCGTGACGCCAACGGCGACGCCTACCCGTGGATCGTGCCGGCGACTGGGCTGGTCAACCACTTCTACTTCTACTGCGTCGATGACGACTTCGGCCCGTTCTTCATCAAGTTCTGCTCCTATTTCCCCTACAACGCCAAGCTGTGCATCAACGGCAACCACTGGGCTCAGCGGCAGGCGGCCAAGGCCGGCATCGAGTTCACCGCGCTGGATAACGGGTTCGCCGCGGTCGACGACCCTGCCGCGCTGCAGTCGATCTGCGATCGGCTCGGGCCCGAGCAGATCGATGCGCTGCTGCGCAAGTGGCTAGCGATCCTGCCGCACCCGTTCACCGCGTCCGATCGGGCCGCGGGCGACCACTACGAGCTGTCGATCCTGCAGGCCGAGTTCTCGCTGACCCAAATGCTCGACAAACCGGTCTCGGGCCGGATGTTTTTCGAACAGGTTATCCGCGACAACCTCGACATCGGCCGCCCCGACCAGGTCGCCCTGATCTTCGACCGCCGCCTGATGCGCCGCGGACCACGCCGCACACCCGGTCCGTTTCGCACCCGGGTGATCACCGAGGGCGTCACCCCCAGCATGTATGTGGACTACAAGCACACCCGGATCAAGCAGTACCACAAGCAAGGGAGAGCGCTGCGTACCGAAACCACGATCAATGACACCACCGACTTTTCGATCGGCAAACGGCTGACTAATCTGCCCGCGCTGCGGGAGATCGGCTTCTCCGCCAACCGACGTCTGCTACACGTCCAACGACTCGGCCACGACCCGATCGCCGGCGCCGACGCGCTCGACATCATCAACGGCGCGGTCACCACCGCCACCGGCGCCCGTATCCCCGGACTACGGCTGGCCGAGCGGCGCAGCCACGCACTGCTTCAGTCGCTACTGACGTTTGGCTGCCAAACCAACGGGTTCACCAACCGCGATCTGCGCGCGCTCACCACCGAGCTGCGCGGACTGCCGCGCGGGGCGGTCACCGCCGGGCAGACTACCTATGACCTGCGTCGACTCAAATCCCGCGGCCTGATCACCCGCATCCCGCACAGCCACCGC
>DATJBA010000044.1:0-3269 GCA_035515675.1 Mycobacterium sp. | reverse complement strand
GGCAGCTTCAACTCGGTACCCGACCTCATCACCGCCATCGAGGCCTACCTCGAGGCCCACAACGACGACCCGAATCCCTTCGTTTGGACCGCCACCGCCGAATCGATCCTAGAAAAGGTCCGCCGCGGCCGTGTGACGCTCGAACAAGTAGTTACTCAATGACGGGACACACCACCAGTGAGGCCAGCCTCGGACCGCCGAGGTGTGTGGCCGGGTTGGGTGGGGTCGTTGCGGTTGGCTGCTGGTTGAGAAGCGGTCCGAGCCTGCCCTCCGGGGATCGCGGCGTTGCCGCGAGGCTGTGCGCTTGTCAGAACCGGCTTGGCCAACCAGGCTGCCGGTCATGGCTGCGATAGCGACGATCAACGATGTACTCGACGGGCACGTGGAGCTTGACTTGGAGTGCCTGGATCGGATCTACCTGAACGGGTATGTGCCGAATCTGCAGGTCGGTGGTCAGGTGGTCTCGTTTTTGACCGCGCATTTAGGTAATCCGATCCCGTCTCCGGCGATCCTGGAGAAGATCGGCACCGCGTTTCGCCGGGCGGTGGACCGCTTCGCCTCCGACAACCAGATCCCGGTGGTGCGGTTCGGCAAGAATGATCGCAAGATCGACGTGATGCGGCCGTACCTGGCGCGGCAGGCGGCGACCGGCAGAGCTGGTGTTGCCGCGATCGGGGTGGCGCAGGAGTTCGCGCCGGTGTTCACCGCCACCAAGAAGCAACGAGACAAGACGGTGTGGTTCTCCTTCGCGGTGTCCCAGAGACGGGTGAGCTGCTACTACTTCTACCTCTACGACGACGATTTCGGGCCGGCGTTTGTCAAGGTCTGCGCCTATTTCCCGTATCCGATGAAAATCTGGGTCAACGGCCATGAGTGGGCCAAACGCCAGGCCACCAACGCCGGCGTCGAGTTCACCGGGCTGTCCAACGGGTTCGCCACTTGCGCGCAACCCGGTGCGCTGCAGGCGATCTGCGACCGGCTGGGTCCCGGCGCGATCCGGGTGTTCGCCGAACGCTGGTGGTCGATTCTGCCGCTGCCACTCACCGAGGCTGACCGCGCCGCCGGCTACTGGTGGGAGCTGTCCATGCGCCAGGTCGAGGTTTCACGCACCCTGGTCTTCGACGCACCCCGGCACGTCCGCGGGTTTTTCGAGGCCCTGGTCGCTGACAACCTCGACATCGGCCGCCCGGAGCGGATCGAGCTGATCTTCAAACGCGGCCAACGCCGCGGCGCCAAGGCAGGCGGGCAGTACAAGACCAAGATCGTCACCTACGGCACCGAGGTCAACGTCAACGCCTTCTACCGCCACTCGCGCATCAAGCAGTATTTGAAGGACGGGCGGGCGTTGCGCATCGAGACCGTCATCAACGATGCCTACGACCTGGGCTGCCTACGGCGCCTGGCCCATCTCGACGAGTTGCAGTCGCGCGCCCGTGCGGTCAACACCGCACTGCTGGATACTGAACGTGTCGGCCAGGGCTGCGTCCTTGCGAGTCCAGCCTTTGAGCGGATCGCACGGCCCACCCTCACCGAGGATGGCAGCAGGGCCCCGGCCTTACGGTTCGGCGACCCTCGGGTCCAAGCCCTGGCCGGCGCCCTATGCACCAGCGTGCTCGCCGTCACCGGCATCACCAACAAGAGCCTGCGCGCCTTGATGACCGGCCTGCTCGGCGCTACGACCTACACCACCAACCAAGCCAGCTACGACCTGGCCCGGCTACGTATCAACGGGCTCATCACCCGCATCCCGGGCAAAAATCGCTACCGACTCACCGGCGACGGGCTGCGGTTTGCGATCTTCTACACCAAACTACACGACCGCCTGCTGCGACCCCTGCTGGCCGCCGACCAGCCACCCGCCCCGCCGCCATTGCGAAAGGCATTGCACACCATAGATATTCACATCACGGAAACCATCAAACAGGCCCGACTCCTACCGAACGCAGCCTGAAAACTCAAGACAACTCTCAAGAATCTAGCGACCAAAGGTCGATAGGTGGCTTATTCCACCACGACGACCATTTTACCTCCGGCTTCCCCGGCTTCCATGATGCGGTGCGCGTCATGGATCTCGTTGAAGGAGAAGACGTGCGACGGTCTGGCGTCGAGTCGTCCGTCGGCGACCTGCTGTGCGATGTCTTGCAGTGGCACATCGGACAGTGGGAAGCCTGGGGTGCCAAACACAAAGCTGCCGAAGAAGTTCAGGTTCACGCCGCTGGCCATTTGCAACAGGGGGTTGAAGTCCGGGATGGGGGCCAGCCCGCCGAGCCATCCCGCCAGGCAGGCGCTGCCGCCTCGGCGCAGCATGTCAAGTGAGTCGAGGATGGTGCTGTTGCCGACCAGATCGAGGACCGCGTCGATCTGTTTGGTTTCGGCGATGTGGATGCCCAGGTCCGGCGTCTCCAGCTCGACGCGTGAGGCGCCGAGGTTCTCGAGCAGGGCGAAGCGTTCGCGGCTGCGCGTGGTGGCGATGACGCGTGCGCCAGCGGCGACCGCCATCTTGATGGCGGCCTGTCCGAACGACGAGGTCGCACCGCGGATCACAAGCGTCTGTCCGGCAGCGAGGTTGAGGTTGCGGAATAGGCACGTCCAGGCGGTGGCATACGTTTCGGGCAGCGCGGCCAGCTGTGACCACGGTAGTTCGGAGTCGACGCCGGCGACGTTGCCGACTTGCACGCGGGTGTATTCGGCGTAACTGCCGTTGATGGTTCGCCCGAGGCCGCCCATGAGTGCGGCCACCTTGGCGCCCACGGGGAACTCGCCTGTGGGACAGGAGTCGACGATACCGACACATTCGATGCCGCTGACTTCTGCGGCTTCGGCCCATTCTCCTCGACGCATGTGCATCTCGGCGTGGTTGATGCCGAATCCTTTGACTTTGATGACGACCTTGCCGTCCTTCGGCAGCGGTTTGGGGATGTCTGTGTAGACCAGGCTGTCGAGTCCGCCGAACTTCTCCAGGATGATCGCACGCATGCTTTCTCCGCCTGGCTGTTCACGTACGACCGCCGGCGCCGTGGGCACAGTTGCGCCGCCGTTCGCCAATCTCGATGTGGCCATCAGATGCCTCCGGGCCTGTCCCAGGAAATTGGGACAATCGACCCAGAATATCCACACCGAGACCATCTGGTCAACACCCTCGGAAAAGCCCGGGTCGTCACAGACCGGCGAGCGTCACAGTGACGGCTTAGGCACACCGTGGGCCTTGTCAACTTGTTTGAGGTGGCAATGGGAATAGCGCGCTGGGAGGTTCGGGTGCGGTCGAGGTG
>DATJBA010000043.1:0-2692 GCA_035515675.1 Mycobacterium sp. | reverse complement strand
CTCGCTGGCCTCCGCCTCGATCAACGCCTGCAGCCCGGCCCGGATCAGCTCGGCGAACACCGCCCCGGCATCGGCAGACTTCAGCGCATCGAGCTGGGCGAGCAAGGCAGAATGGTCCTGGGTCATCGCGTCGTATGTCCTCTCGTGAGTCACTTTTGTCGGTAACTCACTGACCACTACGCGATGGCCCACCCCAACACCGTCAACGACACACCCAGGACCTCTTCAGCCCGGCCGGCCTCAACTCCCGAAACCCCACCACCCCAGGGGACTTACCCACGCCCAGCGTCATTGGCACTAGAGGAGGCAGGAGCGGTCGTGGGTTCAGCGGTGGACTTGTAGCGTGACGAGCTGCCCTCGGCCGTTGAGTTCTTGACGTAGCAGCGCGTTGTCGTGATGGAGCGCGGCGATGACGGTAGCGGCTGCGTCGAGCCGATGGTGGAGCTCCGTGCACTCACGAGTTTTGTCTTCGAGTTTCTTTCGCAGAGTGGCAACTTAAACGGCCCTCAGCAGATCGCACGGCAGGCTTTCGGCAAAGATCTCTAGTGTGGTGTAGGCGTGAGCTGGCGAATCACCGTGCGGGCCGTTCGTGGGCGGCGCTGGCGATGTCGCGTGCGATACCGCCGACCACGGCATCGCGCAACGTTGCCGACGCGTTCCAAAAAGCCTGCCCTGCAATAACCACAGGGTTGAAACGGTACACGTTGGCGGTAGACGGCACCTCCTTCCTGGTCGGGTCGCGCGGACAGTTCCAGCCAGAGTCGGCCTGGCAGTGGGATGTCGGCACGTAGCCGCAAGAGTCGGGGCCGTCTATGTGTTCCACTCGCCACCAGTCGAGCGCCTCACCACTGTGCAGCCGGTGCGCGTTGCGTGAGCCCCGGCGGATTCCTGCCGCGCTTGTCAGTTGGCCGATCCAGCCGCGCAACGACCACGCCAGCGGCGAGGCGGACATTCCGTGGTCGGCGCCAATGGATTCAATGACGCGCCACAGCGTTGCAGGATCGGTGCGGCGTTGCCGTACATCGTCATACAGCGTGTCGCCAGCCCATTCCGGATCGGTGGGCAACGGTTGCGATGGGGCATCCTCGCCGTCGGCCCGCGACCAGCGCGTGCGCAGCTCCCAGTCGCGCACATGACTCAGTGCGAGGTTACGGACCGCAACGGCAACCGGCTGCGGTGACACATGAACCACCACACATGGCTGGTACCCGGACCCGAGCGGCGCGCCCGGTCAGCATTATCGATCGTGAACCCTTGCTCGCTAGAGGTTCCGCGGTAGGACACAACCTTCTGGCGTTCGAGGTCGGCAGCGAGACGCGCCGGCGCTGTCGCTCAGTCGCGATCCGGCGGAGCCGGGGATCATGGAGCGTCCGCCGCGCGGGCAGGGCGCCAGTCGTGGCCTACCACCGGGGAACGTTCACTGCTTGCGGGCCGACGCTCGATTATGGTCAAGCTATATCCGCCGGCGCCATCACGTGTAATAACGACCAGTCGGGGATGAGGCGCACCGACCACAGCATTGGGCACTTCCTCCGCGTGTCGCGCGAGTCCTACGAGCTGTGGTGATGACGCCGATGCCGGCGAGCGTCGATGTGCCGGGCGATGATGCGTGCCGTTCGATTCGGCTAAGGGATATCCGCGGCTTGGGGATATTCGCCCTCGCCCAGTTCAATCTTGTTATTGGGCAAGGCGGTTGTCGGCGCCATCGAATCCTGATCGTTCGATGCTGGCAGACTAGGATATCGTCGCCTCAATAAGGGTCGACCAAGCCAGGGCCATAACGACGATGCCACGATGTACGCCTGCAACCGAGTCAACTGCTGACGCTCGGGAATGCGTGAGTGTCTCTGCTTTGTCGTGGTGCATGTCATTTCGGCCTGGCTTAATCTTTACCCGCCGTACGGTCCATGATTGCCGCTTGTATCGACGCGAGTCGTGACCGCTCCCGCTTGTCGGCCGCCTCCTGCTCCGCCGGCGCGACGACAATCGCATCAGGCCCCGGGAATACCAGAGCCTCGTGGCCGGTATCGAGCCAGCGCACCATATAGGGCGGCGTACCGTCCGTGCTGTGCACTTCAGTGATCTTCCCGCGGTGCTCCGACTGTTCGTTGGTCCTGCCCTTGACCACCAGCCAATCGCCCACGTTCGCCTTCATCACCTACCCCTTCCGTCCCGGTCGGCTTCTATCGTGCGGATACACGGAATATGGCGGAAGGGCAGTACACCACCAGCCGTGTGGGCCGAAGGTCCATCCGCACCTGCAGTGACGGCTCAACGCTGGTTGCGTTACCCTGTGCGGCGCGACGCCGGCTGACCGGGCTGGCGATAGATTGTGGCACCGGCGGTTATCCCTGCGCCAGCAGCGATGAGCAGAACCCGGGCGCCTGCCGGAAGCCGACCAGCACTGCGGTGGAGTGCCGCGATGAGTGAGGCGGTATGGATTCTTTCGTCTGCTGCAACGGTGATCCGTTCGACCGGTACACCTAGCTGGCATTGTCAAGTTAAGTGAAATAGGCGCGGCCACTAATCACATCTGCCTCATGCGTCACGCCTGAACTGGGGTTTCACGAGAGCGGATCGCCTCAAATCCGGGTCTGATCGCTTAACTTGACAATGCCCCACGGCGGCCCACGCCCAGAACGCATGGTCTTCTTCATGGCCCAGGTCGCGGCGGCGCCCGGTCGTGGGGTCG
>DATJBA010000042.1:0-3618 GCA_035515675.1 Mycobacterium sp. | reverse complement strand
GTTTGACCACTAAGCCGTGAGAGCCGGGTTCGACGACGTTCTACCCACCTCGACCGCGCGCCGCCGCTGCGGACCGTTGGTAGCCAGTTAGCGCCGGACTTGCGGACGCTTCTTGGCGTGTGGCGTCATCTCTGTGAGGACTGATGGGCTTACCCCGCGTGGAGATTCTTCGGCGGCCGCCAACAAAATGCCGACTGATTCGACGATGCCGGTAGCGATGTCGTTGACCGCGGGCACGTTGTCGGGGCAGACGCACACGCTGAGATCCATCACGTCGCCGTGGGAAATCAGCGTGATGTTCAACCCGGCGCCTTCTATCAGCGGTGCCGCGGTGTGCATGCCAACGACCTTGGCTCCAGCGCAATACAGCGGCATCCGCGGCCCGGGAAGATTCGAGACGATGCCATGCGAGATCGGTGCGAGCCGTTGCGACAAGCCCAGCCCGGTATAGAGCCGCATGCCGGCATGGACGACGTTCGGCGGGATCAGCGCAGCGATGGTCGGCAAATCAGCCGTGGGACCAATCTTTTCAGCATTGCTCCTGCGGGCCGTCTTCAGGCTTTCAGTGGCTGCGTGTAGGTCGGTGAGGACCTGGACGGGGTCGTCGAGTTGCACCGGGCAGCGGATACGCCCGACAGTGAACTGATTGTTGACGGTGGTGGAATCGGGGTCTCGCAGCGATAGCGGCATCTGCATCAACAGTGGATAGTCGGGCACGGCGTCATGGCGTTGCAGCCAGGCGCGCAGCGACAGTGTGCAGGCGGCCAGGAAAACGTTATTGATACTGCCCCCAAACGCATGCCTGACCGCCTTCATCTGGGCCAGCGGGATCGAGGCAAAGGCCACCGCACGCCGCTCAGTCAGCGGCGCGTTGAACACGGTGCGCGGCACCGGCCCGCGCATCGACGACGCCGTGTGCGGCAGCTGGTCGGGCCCGCCCGTGCCGCGCAGCCGGCGGACCGCGGCCCGCAGCACACCCGGCACGGCCCCGGCGATCAGCCAAACGCCGCTGACTTGGTTCCCCAGGAGCTCTTGCATGGTGTCGGTAACGAGCTCGCCGATGGAGGGCTGCTTGCCCAGGCTCGGCTCGGCCGGCATATTGCGGGTCGGGTCGTCTCGCGGACCGATAGTCACTAACCGGGGCTTCGCCCCAGCCCGACGAGGCATGCCGTTGGTCGGCTGTGATTGGGGGGCTCCGGTCGAGCGGGGTGAGACCGTGACCGGGAGGCCCGGTCCGGTGTATGAACCGTCGTGACGGTTGGTGGGCCATGGTGGCCGCCCGACTCGATCGGAGCCCTGTGATGACCGTAGCGCGATCTGTTGGCGATGTCTTGGCCGAGCACGTGCTGTTCGAGACTGACTGCGTAGACCGTATGTACTGCAACGTGTATGTGCCGCAGCTGCAGTATGCGGAGGGTCTGGTGGGCTATGTGCATCGGCAGTTGGGGTTGCCGATCGCCTCGACCGCGCCGCTAGCGCGCATCACCAAGGCGTTCGATAAGGCGGTGCACCGGTTTGCCCGCGACCATCGGCTGCCGTGGGTGGATTTCGCCAAGGGGCAGCGTAAGGACGACGTGATGCACGAGCACTTGGCGCGGTTCACCGCCACGGAGGGGGTGTTGTTCGTCGGTCGGGCCCAGGAGAAGACCAAACTGTTTCGCACCGAGAAGCGCCGCGACAACAATGGCGACTCCTACCCGTGGATCGTGGCCTCGACCGGGCTGGTCAACCACTTCTACTTCTATTGCGTCGATGATGATTTCGGCCCTTTCTTCATCAAGTTCTGCTCCTATTTCCCCTACAACGCCAAGCTGTGCCTCAACGGCCACGAGTGGGCCAAACGCCAAGCCGCCAAGGCCGGCATCGCCTTCACCGCGCTCGATAACGGATTCGCCGCGGTGCAGGACCCGGCGGCGCTGCAGGTCATCTGCAATGGTCTTGGACCGGAGCAGATCGACGCGCTGCTGCGCAAGTGGCTGGCGATCCTGCCACACCCGTTTAGCCCGGCCGACCGGGGCGCGGGCTACCGCTATGACATCTCGATCCTGCAGGCCGAGTTCTCCTTAACCCAGATGCTGGACAAGCCGATCTCCGGGCGGGTGTTCTTCGAGCAGGTCATCCGCGACAACCTCGACATCGGCCGGCCCGACCAGGTCGCGTTGATCTTCGACCGGCGCCTGATGCGCCGTGGCAAACGCGCCACCCCGGGCCGCTTCCGCACCCGGGTGATCACCGAAGGGGTCACCCCCAGCCTGCACGTCGACTACAAGCACACCCGCATCAAGCAGTACCACAAGGAAGGCAGGGCATTACGCACCGAGACCACCATCAACGACACCACCGACTTCGGGATCGGCAAACGGCTGACCAATCTGCCCGCCCTGCGCGAGATCGGCACCCACGCCAACCGACGCCTGCTGCGCGTCCAATCACTCGGCCACGACCCGATCACCGGCGCCGACGCACTCAACACCATCACCGGCCCAGTCGCTACCGTCACCGGCACCCGGGTGCCCGGACTGCGGTTGGCCCAGCGGCGCAGCCACGCCCTGCTTCAGGCGCTGCTGACGTTTGGCTGCCAGACCAACGGATTCACCAACCGCGATCTACGCGCGCTCACCACCGAACTGCGCGGACTACCACCAGGGGCGGTCACCGCCGGGCAAACCACCTACGACCTGCGCCGACTCAAAACCCGCGGCCTCATCGCGCGCATCCCACACAGCCACCGCTACACCGTCACCGACCACGGCCTACACACCGCCCGCTTCCTGACCTGCGTGCACGACCGCTTCCTGCCCACCGGGCTGGCCCAACTCGCCGACCACACCCTCACCCCACCACTGCGCGCTGCGTCCCGCGCCTACAACGATGCACTCGAAACCCTCGGCCGCACCACAGGACTGGCCGCTTAACACCAACAACCCGACCCGCTACGTCAAACTTGACTCAAAAATCCGGCTTCGCCCGATGTAGCTCAGCTAGTCCGAGTGCCTCGACCGCGGAATCGAAAACGTCGCGTCGCCAGTTACGGTTGCGCAGAGGTGTGCTCGCTTCGGAAGGAAATACCAATCCATCTGGGTCGCACTGGGCTTTGTAGTCTGCGAGCTCGCCCGACACGATCGCGGGAACCGGCACTGTGCGTGCCTGGTGGTTCTTGACTGGCGACAACTCGCCCCGGGGTGCCTCCTCCGAATACGCCCGAACGACTCGCAGAGTCCTGCCTTGCAGGTCGACATCGGACCATCGCAGTGCCGCTAGCTCCCCCCAACGCAGCCCGCAATAACCGGCGACCAGCACCAGCAGCCGGTCCCTGGCTGCGTCGAACTGTCCCCCAAGACGCCAGAGCTCGTCATGTGTCAACGGTCGCGGATCGTTGCCCTGCACCTTTGACAATCGGATAGCAGTGGCCGGATTGCGCTGTATCACGCCGTCGCGGACGGCGTAGTAAAACACCCGCCGCAGAGCGCCGAGCGAGTGGCGGGCGGTAGCGGCTGATTGCGTTCGTGACAATTCAGCCGCCCAGGCCTGCACCTCAGAGGGTCTCACCGACACGGGCATCGTCAAGTTGTTTGCCTTGGCATTGTCAAGTTTCTCGACGGCAAAGTTGAGCAATCA
>DATJBA010000041.1:0-80311 GCA_035515675.1 Mycobacterium sp. | reverse complement strand
GACAGGACCTCTGGGGCCGGCGGCGCCTCTGGGGCCGGCTGGACCTCTGGGGCCGGCGGCGCCTCTGGGGCCGGCGGCGCCTCTGGGGCCGGCGGCGCCTCTGGGGCCGACGGGGCGGGCGGGGCCGGCGGGGCGGGCGGGGCCGGCGGCGCCTCTGGGGCCGACGGGGCGGGCGGGGCTGCAGGTGGCGGCGTGACGCTCTGGGGTTCCGGAAGTCGAACATCGGAGATCGTGCGCCGTAGCGTGTCCCGGGGAACGGTCGCGTCGTCGCCTACGGCAGGCAGCCCGCCAGTGTCGATCCGCTCGGTCGGCACCACGGTCGGTGTTTGGCTGAATGTGATGCCCGACGACGTGGTGTAGCGGCCCGACCGGTCGAGTGCGCCGGGTTCGGGCCGGGTCGACAAGCTGATCCGTCGCCGACGGTATCGCACCAGGCCCAAGACCAGCGCGGCGATCAGAATCAGAGCGGCGACGACCGCGATGGCTATCCAAAGACTTTGTGACACGCTGACATCCTTCCAGGAGCACGACTCGAACCGGACAGCGGCAGCCGCTACCCGCGCTCAGGCGGAACCCCGGGGAGGACCCGGGAGGATATTGTCAGACCAGCTGCTCCACCTGCTGACCGCGCATCCGCTGCGAGATCACCGCGGTGATGCCGTCGTCCTGCATGGTCACGCCGTAAAGCGCGTCGGCGACCTCCATCGTCGGCTTCTGGTGCGTGATGATGATGATCTGCGACTGGGCACGCAACTGTTCGAACAGGCCAATCAGGCGACGCAGGTTTGTGTCGTCAAGCGCGGCCTCCACCTCGTCCATGATGTAGAACGGTGACGGACGGGCCCGGAAGATCGCCACCAGCATCGCCACCGCCGTGAGCGCCTTCTCGCCGCCGGAAAGCAAAGACAGCCGGGTGACCTTCTTGCCAGGCGGACGGGCCTGGACCTCGATCCCGGTGGCGAGCATGTCATCCGGATCGGTCAGCCGCAGCCGCCCCTCCCCACCGGGAAACAGCGAGGAGAACACGTCTCGGAATTCGCGTTCCACGTCGGCGAACGCGTCGCTGAATACCTGCAGAATGCGGGCATCGACGTCGGCGATGACGCCGAGCAGATCCTTGCGGGCGGCCTTGACGTCTTCGAGCTGGGTGGACAGGAAGTTATAGCGCTCCTCCAGCGCGGCAAACTCCTCTAAAGCCAACGGATTGACCCTGCCCAGTTCGGCCAGCTCACGCTCGGCCCGTTTGGCCCGGCGCTCCTGGGTAGCCCGGTCATACGGCATCGGGGCAGGCGCGATCACCTGCTCGCCACGCTCCCGGGCCTGCTCGAATTCAGCCAGCTCGAGCTCGGTCGGCGGTAGCGCAACCCGCGGACCATACTCGGCGATTAGGTCGGTCGGCGCCATTCCGAACTGCTCCAGCACCATCTGCTCGAGCTGCTCGATACGCAGCGCCGCCTGGGCGTTGGCCACCTCGTCGCGGTGCAGCGAATCGGTCAGGGTGGCGACCCGGGCGCCCAGTGCGTTCGCCTCGTCGCGCACCGCCGCCATCGCCACCGAACGCTCCTGGCGTTCGGCGATCAGTGCGTCGCGGATTTGCGACGCCGCGTCGACCACCCGGTTCAGACGCTCCGCCAGCAGCCGCCCGGCGTCGGCCACCGCCGCGGCCACGGCGGCCGCGCGGAGTCGCGCCGCGCGCGCTTGCTGGGCCCGCAGCCGCGCTTCGCGTTCGGCGACAGCCGCCCGGCGCAACGAATCCGCCCGCCCGCGCACCGCGTTAGCACGCTCCTCGGCGGTCCGCACCGCCAGCCGGGCCTCCACTTCGACGCTGCGGGCGCTTTCGGCGGCAGCGGCGATCTGCTGGCGGTTGACGGGTTCTGCGGCGTGCATAAGCTGGCTCTCTTGGGCGTTGCGCAGCCGGGTTTCGAGTTCGGTGACCTCTTCGACGGTCCGCGCGCGCCCCGCTTCCAACTCATCACGCTGCCGCAGCAACCTACTCCACTCTTCTTCGGCCGCGCGGGCCTCCTGCCCGAGCCGGCCCAGCTGCTCATACATCGCCGAGATCGCGGTGTCGGATTCGTTGAGCGCGGCCAAAGCCTGGTCGGCGGAGTCCTGACGGGCCACCTGCTCGGTCAGTGCGCCGGACAGCGCCGCGCTCAGTTGAGCTACCTGTGCCTCCGCGGCGGCCAGCTCGCTGCTGGCCTTGTCGATTTCCGAGGTGACCTCCAGGGTGGACAACTTGCGATCCGAACCGCCGCTCACCCAGCCGGCACCCACCAGATCACCGTCGAGCGTGACCGCGCGCAACTGCGGACTGGCCGCCACCAGATCCAGCGCTTCGCCCAGGTCGTTGACCACCGCGACACCCGAAAGCATGGCAACCATCGCGCCACGCAACCGCGGCGGCGCCTCGACCAAGTCGAGCGCCCACACAGCGCCGCCGGGAAGCCCGGCAGCCGGCGCGGGTGCAGGGTCTTCTGAGGCTGGCCAGTCGCCCAAAACGAGGGCCGCGCGGCCACCGTCGGCTTCCTTGAGCGCGGCGACCGCGGAACGGGCCGCACCGAAGCTTTCGGCGGCCAGCGCGTCGGCCGCCGATCCGAGCACCGCGGCCACCGCTGCTTCGTAGCCCGACCGGACTTTGACCAACTTGGCGATCGGCCCGAAAATTCCTGTGCCACTGCGGTTTTGCGCAAGCCACGCCGCGCCGTCCTTGCGCTCGAGCCCCACCGAGAGCGCATCGATGCGGGCTCGCAGCGAAGCCACTTGACGTTCGGCGCCCCGCTCGGCGGACTGCAGTTCGGCTACGCGTTCGTCGGCGAGCCGCAACGCGGCCACGGTCCGCTCGTGGTGCTCATCAAGGCCCACCTCGCCCTGATCCAGTTCGCCGACACGTCCCTGCACGGTTTCAAATTCCGCCCGGGTCTGCTGTGCGCGGGCAGCGGCCTGTTCGATGCGCTCGGACAGGCGCGCGACGCTGTCGTCGATCGATTCGACGCGCGCCCGCATTGCCTCGACCTGACCGGCCAGCCGCGCCAGACCCTCGCGCCGGTCGGCCTCGGCTCGGACCGCCGCCAGATGGGCCCGATCGGCCTCGGCGGCTTGGCGCTCGCGGTCGGCCAGTTCGGCGCGGGCGGCATCCAGCTGGGTGCGCGCTGCGGCCAGCTCCGCCAACAGCTGCTGCTCGGCGACCGCCACCTGCTGGGCCTCGGCTTCCAGCGCGTCGGGGTCGGTGTCGCTGGTCGTCACCGGCTCGACATCGAGATGGTGAGCACGTTCGCTGGCGATGCGCACCGTAGCGCCCAAGCGTTCGGCCAGGGCGGACAGCTGAAACCAGGTGTGCTGGACCGATTCGGCCCGAACCGAGAGCTCGGCCAGCGCGGTCTCGTGCGCGGTCAGCTCCTCGGATGCCAGCGCCAGCCGGGAGGCGGCCTCGTCGTGCTCGCGGCGCATGGCAGCCTCGACCTCGAAGATCGCGTCGCGCTCCACCTGCCGGCTGACCAGCTCGTCGGCGGCCAGCCGCAATCGGGCGTCGCGCAGGTCGGCCTGGATGGTCTGGGCGCGACGAGCCACCTCGGCTTGGCGGCCCAACGGTTTCAGCTGACGTCGCAGCTCAGTGGTCAGATCGGTCAGCCGGGCCAGGTTCGCCGACATCGCATCAAGTTTGCGGAGGGCTTTTTCCTTGCGCTTGCGATGCTTGAGCACGCCCGCGGCTTCTTCGATGAACGCCCGGCGATCTTCGGGTCGCGACTGCAGGATCTCTTCGAGCTTGCCCTGCCCCACGATGACATGCATCTCACGGCCGATTCCGGAGTCACTCAGCAACTCCTGGACATCCATCAAACGGCAACTGCTGCCATTGATTTCGTATTCACTGGCGCCGTCGCGGAACATCCTGCGGCTGATTGACACCTCGGAGTACTCGATCGGCAGCGTGCTGTCGGAGTTGTCGATGGTGACGGTGACTTCGGCGCGGCCCAGCGGGGCTCGCGACGAGGTGCCGGCGAAGATGACGTCTTCCATCTTTCCGCCGCGCAGCGTCTTTGCTCCCTGCTCCCCCATCACCCAGGCCAGGGCGTCGACCACGTTGGATTTGCCGGAACCGTTGGGCCCGACGACGACGGTGATGCCCGGCTCGAAACGCAGAGTCGTCGGCGATGCGAAGGACTTGAAGCCCTTCAGCGTCAGACTCTTGAGGTACACGACGTGCCAGACTACCGCTCGATTTGCCCGGCTCGCCCCCTCGCCGCGCACGGCCGGGGGTACCCCCACCGCGCGCAGCTAATCGACGCGCATCGTCGCCAGACTTCCGGCGTTAACGCTCGGTGAACCCACGGATCCGCTCAGTCGGCTGCGAAAAGTCGGCGACAACCTTGTCGACGCGGCCGGGCGTGGCGCCGCCTTCCAGCAGCTGCAGCAGTTTCTCGCACGACTCGCGCGGCCCCTGGGCGAGCACCAGCACGCGGCCGTCGGCGTGGTTGGCCGCGTAACCGGCCAGCCCCAGCTCCTGCGCCCGGCGGCGGGTCCACCACCGGAAACCGACCCCCTGGACCCGCCCGTGCACCCAGGCGGTGAGCCGGACGTCAGGATCCGACATCGGCGACCTCCAAGGTGACGGTGGTACCGGACTTGAGCGTGCGCCCGACGGTGCAGACCAGGTCGACGGTCCGGTTGATTACCACCAGCAGGCGTTCCTTCTCGTCCTCGGACAATCCGGACAGGTCCAGCTCGAGGGTCTCCTCGATCAGCGGATAGCGTTCCTGCTCACGATCGGCGACGCCGGACACCTTGACCACCACTTTGTAGTCGTCGCCGAGTCGTTGGGCCAGCGGCTGATCGCTGGACATGCCGCTGCACGCGGCGAGTGCGATCTTGAGCAGCTCGCCGGGGGTGAATACGCCGTCGACGTCCTCGGAGCCCACGAGTACCTGCGCACCCCGCGAGCTATATCCGGTGTAGCGGCGCGATCCGGTGCGTTCGACCCACAGTTCCGTCATGGCTTATTTCTACCGGGCAGTGCCTCCGAGATCGACGGCAGCGTGGAAAACTGCGAGAGAGCACCACGTCAACGTCGACCTCGACGCGCGCGTTGGCGGGAATACTGCATCACATGGCCACCGTCGTCGTGTTCCACGCCCATCCGGACGACGAGGTGATCCTCACCGGTGGCACGCTCGCGCGCGCGGCGGCAGCCGGGCATCGCGTAGTCGTGGTCATGGCAACCGACGGGCGCGTGCACAACGAGGACGATGGCTCCCGGCTGGACGAATTGCGGTCGAGCGCCGGCATTCTCGGAGTGCACCGGGTCGAGTGCCTGGGCTACGCCGACAGCGGTTACGGCCCGGCGTTCTACCCGGATCCACCCGGACGGGTCAGGTTCGGGCGGGCTGACGTCGATGAGGCGGCGCAGCGGCTCGCCACGATACTTCGGGCTGAAGACGCGGATCTGCTGCTCAGCTACCAGGACAACGGCGGCTACGGCCACCGCGATCATGTGCAGGTGCATCATGTCGGCAAGCGGGCCGCCAAACTTGCGGCGACCCCGCGGGTACTCGAGGCGACCATGCCGCGCGAATTACTTTGTCGGGTCAGCGATCTCGCTCGTCTGCTGCGACTACCGGCACCCTACGAGCCGGACGTCGTCCGGACCGCGTACGCCCCGCGGGCGACCATCACCCACCGGATTGACGTCTTCCGTTTTGCCCGACAGAAGCGAGATGCGCTCGCCGCCCATCGCTCGCAGATCGGCCGCTCCGGCCTGGCCGCGCGCATGTTCCAGGTACTGCTCCGACTGCCGCCCCAGGCGTTCGGCCTGCTGTTCGGCCGTGAGTGGTTCGTCGATCCGGCCTTGTCGTCAGGGTCACCGGGATTGGTGCGCCGCGACATCTTCGACTGAATCAGCCGGGGCCACTGAGGTTACCGCCGGGGCCGCGGCTGGCATCTCGGGCAGTAGAACGACGACCGGTTCATGAACTTTTCCCGGCGCATCACCGCGCCGCAGCGCCGACAGCTTTCGCCTTCGCGGCCGTAGGCGTCCAGCGATCGGTCGAAGTAACCCGACTCGCCGTTGACGTTGACATACAGCGAATCGAACGAGGTCCCGCCCTTTGCCAGCGCATCGCGCATCACGTCGGCGGCGGCGTCCAGGACGGCCGCCAGTTGGCGGCGGCTCAGCGTGGCGGCGACGCGTGCACCGTGCACCTTGGCCCGCCACAGCGCCTCATCTGCGTAGATGTTGCCGATCCCCGACACCACCTGCTGATCGAGCAGCTGCCGCTTGAGTTCGGAATGCTTGCACCGCAACACTTTCACCACCGCGTCGGCATCGAACCGGGGGTCCAGCGGATCACGGGCCAGGTGGGCGACGGGCACCGGCACCATACTGCCGTCCACGCTCACCAAATCGGCAAGCATCCACCCGCCGAAGGTGCGCTGGTCAGCGAAGCTCAGCACCGTCCCGTCGTCGAGCAGCGCAGAGATCCGAACGTGATCGACGCGCGGGACTGTCCCCCTCGCCGTCCCTCGCAAGCGGGTGGAGGTACTCCCCTGCGGAGCGAGGACTCCACCCACTTGTGGGGGTGTGCCCCCACCGCGGCTGGGGGTGCCCCCACCCAGCAGCATCTGCCCGCTCATGCCGAGGTGAACGACTAGCGCGGTGTCCGATCCCGGTCCCTCGGGGTCGGCCCCGGCTTCTTGCTGGGTGCTCAGCAGCAGCCACAGGTACTTCCCGCGCCGATCGGTCCCTTTGATCCGCGCGCCGAGCAGCCGGGCGGTAAGGTCGGCAGGCCCGGCCTCGTGGCGGCGCACCGCGCGGGGATGGTGCACGCGAACCGCTGTGATCGTCTTGCCCACCACATGGGCCTGCAAGCCGCGGCGCACCACCTCGACTTCGGGCAGTTCGGGCATCTAGACGGACGTTTTCCCCGCGGTGTCCAGCACTTCCAGGATTTTCCAGGCCGCCGCCGCGGCTTTTGCCTCGGCTTCTTTCTTGGTGCGGCCCGCACCCGTCCCGTATTCGGTGTCCATCACGACAACCACCGCGGTGAATTCCTTGTCGTGGTCGGGACCGGTCGAAGTAACCACGTAAGACGGCACGCCCATGCCGCGCGCCGCGGTCAGCTCCTGCAAGCTGGTCTTCCAGTCCAGCCCGGCTCCCAGCGCGGGCGCGGCGTCCAGCAGCGCGCCGAACAACCGCAGGATCACGTCACGCGCCGTCTCGATTCCGTGCTCCAGGTAAATCGCGCCCAGCAGCGATTCCATGCCGTCGGCCAGGATGCTCGACTTATCGGCTCCACCGGTGTTCGCCTCGCCGCGACCCAGCAGCAAGTGAACGCCGAGCCCCTCCTCGGACAGGTTGCGCGCGACGTCGGCCAACGCCTGGGTATTGACCACGCTGGCCCGCAGTTTGGCCAGGTCTCCTTCCGAACGGTTGGGATGCCGGTGGTAGAGCTCGTCGGTGATGGTCAGCCCCAGGACGGCGTCGCCGAGAAACTCCAGGCGCTCGTTGGTCGGCAGCCCGCCGTGCTCGTAGGCATAGCTGCGGTGTGTCAACGCCAGCGAGAGCAGCTCATCGGACAGGTCGACCCCGAGCGCATCGAGCAGAACTTGCGAGGTCACCGCTCACCCCGCGACGCGCCCCGCTCCGGGTCCAACATCCCGGCCAGCTTGGCCCACCGCGGGTCGATGCGGTCATGGTGATGGCCGGGCTCAGCCGCGAGCGGAACACCGCATTCGGGGCACAATCCCGGGCAATCCGGCCTGCACACCGGCGAGAATGGGAGGTCCAGTCCGACGGCGTCGATGATGGACTGCTCGAGGTCGATAGTGTCGTCGACTATGTGACCGACCTCGTCTTCCTCGGTGGTCGCCTCGGTCGTGCTGCCCGGGTAGGCAAACAGTTCGGTCAACCCAACTTGCACGCGCCCATTGACCGCGGCCAGGCAACGGGCACATTCGCCGACGGTGGGCGCAGCCACCGTTCCGGTCACCAACACGCCTTCGGACACCGACTCGACTCGCAGGTCCAGTTCCAACGGGGCGCCCCGGTCGATCGCGATCATCTCCAGTCCGATGCGCGACGGACTGGGCACAGTCTCACGCAGGGTGACCATCGCTCCCGGACGTCGCCCGAGTCGTGTGATGTCAACCGTTATCGGCGAGGTCGGATGGCGCTGCGCCGTGGTGCTGTGCTGCCGCATCATAGAAGAAATCCTACGGCGCTAGGCGCATATTGCCAGGACCAGCCGCCGTTCGCCGTGCTGATCGTGCTCTGCGGCGAGTGGGACGAACGGGATTGGCTTTGAACGCTAGCGCGTCGCGTAGTCGTGAGTACCGGCTGCCGTCCGGAGTTGGTGACGACCGCGGCCCACGGACCGGAGCGTGCCGTTGAGGAATTCCTCGAACTCGGCCAGCTTGTTGTCGACGTAGATGTCGCACTCGCCGCGCAGCCGGTCGGCCTCGGCGTGTGCGGTGTCGATGAGACGGGTGGATTCGGCGTTGGCCGCCCGCACCACCTCGTTCTGCGACACCAGGCGCTGCTGCTCTTTGATGCCCTCTTGCACGGCCTTCTCGTAGGAGATGTTGCCGTTTTCGATCAGCCGGTTGCATTCGGCCTGCGCGCGGCCGACGCTGGCTTCGTACTCACGTTTCGCCGCGGTGGCGATGCGAATCGACTCCTCACGAGCCTCTCCGACCATCCGCTCGCTGTGCTGGCGCGCCTCGCTCACCATCCGATCGGCCTGCGCTTTCGCGTCAGAAAGGAGCAGGTCGGCCTCCGCGCGGGCGTGGTTGAGCATCGACTCTGACTCGGTGGTCGCCGAGGACACCATGGATTCAGCGTGTGCCTTGGCGTCGTGCAGTATCGAATCACGCGCGTCGAGCACATCCTGGGCGTCATCCAGCTCGCCGGGAATCGCATCTTTGATGTCGTCGATCAGCTCCAGCACGTCACCACGAGGCACCACACAGCCGGACGTCATCGGGACGCCACGGGCTTCTTCGACGATGGCGCTCAATTCGTCCAGCGCTTCAAAAACTCGGTACACGGCCATACCCTCCTGGCGTCGTTGTTGTTACCAGTGTGCCTGGTGTTACGTCTGTGACAGTGGTGGCGAGACGGGCGTGTCGGGTATTTGCCCGAAGTCGTCGAGGTCCGGTCTGTTTTGCAGCCATTCTAGGGAGCACCGCAGCACCGGCCCCCAAACAGGGCCATTACTGATCCGAAGCCGCACCCGATTGGTGCCCGGAGTTTGCCGAACAAGAGTCCCCTTGCTCGTCTTGACATATACCCCCGTAGGGTATAGGTTGGTGGGACTGCGGCGGCCCAAACCAAAAGCGGTAATCGCCGAATTATGCAACCGAAGCGGAGGACTCGGTGACAGTGCTGGCAGCGGTCGGGCACGCCTTGGTGCTGGCGGGGTCAATGGCGTGGGAAATCCTGTGGGCGTTGATCCTGGGCTTGGGCTTGTCGGCAGTAGTGCAGGCCGTGGTGCGTCACTCGACGATCGTGGCCCTGCTGGGCGACGATCGGCCGCGCACCCTGGCGGTGGCGGCCGCGCTGGGAGCGGCATCGTCGTCGTGCTCGTATGCCGCGGTGGCCTTGGCCCGATCGCTGTTCCGCAAGGGTGCCAACTTCACCGCCGCTATGGCGTTCGAGATCGGTTCCACCAACCTCGTGGTGGAGTTGGGCATCATCCTGGCATTGCTGATGGGCTGGCAGTTCACCGCCGCGGAGTTGGTCGGCGGCCCGCTGATGATCGTGGTGCTCGCCGTTTTGTTCCGGCTGTTTGTGCGCTCCCGGCTCATCGACACCGCCCGCGAGCAGGCCGAGCGCGGAATCGCCGGATCAATGGAAGGCCATGCCGCCATGGATATGTCCATCAAAGGGGAGAACTCGTTTTCGCGCCGGCTCTTTTCCCCACAGGGGTTTACCTCGGTCTCGCATATGTTCGTCATGGAGTGGTTGGCGATTCTGCGCGACCTCGTTCTGGGGCTGTTGATCGCAGGAGCCATCGCGGCATGGGTGCCCGAAAGATTCTGGCAGAGCTTCTTTTTGGTTGATCATCCGGGCTGGTCAGCGCTGTGGGGGCCGATCGTGGGGCCGATCATTGCGATCGTGTCCTTCGTCTGCTCAATCGGCAATGTGCCACTGGCCGCGGTGCTGTGGAACGGAGGCATCAGCTTCGGCGGTGTCATCGCGTTCCTCTACGCCGACCTGCTGATCCTGCCGATCTTGAATATCTACCGCAAGTACTACGGCACCCGGATGATGCTAACGATACTCGGCACCTTCTACGCCGCGATGGTCACCGCCGGATATCTGGTCGAATTACTTTTTGGCACAACAAATCTCATTCCCACACAGCGCAGCGCCGCAGCCATGCATACGGGGATCTCGTGGAACTACACCACCTGGATCAACATTGCCCTCCTTGTTGTCGCGGCAATGCTGATCGCCCGGTTCATCACCACGGGCGGACTGCCGATGGTGCGCATGATGGGTGGCTCCCCCAACGCGGAAAATGGCGAGCATGACCACCACGATCACGATCACAGCTGTCACAGTTAGTAGCGAAGGTATCGCGCCCGCCGGCGCGGACTGATCCCTGGGTAGCCACGACATCGACGGCATGTCGACGCTCAGCGATTGGCGAACGCCCGAGTCGCGTGCCCGTCTGGAGGCGTTGGCCCCCGCAAGCGGGCGGTACCCCCAAGGCGAAGTTGGCCGCTCCTGACATCTGTAACTTCGAGGGCGACACGGCTGTCGTCGACGGTCCGCCCCCACGACACCGCACGGGGCGACACCCGCAGCACCGCACAGCAGCGACACTGTGACTGGCTTAACGAAACACAAACATTTCGAGAAGGTTTCCTCAAGTTTCGAGAATATTTCCTCAGGGTGAGTCCAGGGGTTGACCTGCGCCGCGGATCGGTCAAGGCTTTGTTAGCGGAGGCGGTTACATTCGAACGAAATCGACTCCGGTTCAACGAAATCCAGCAAATGGCAAGTACGGGGAGGTCGACATGCCATCGACGCAAGATGTACAAAGCACGGTAGAGTCGCGACGCGACGAGGAGGAGCAGCGGAGGCGGGAGCAGGACGCTCGTGTGTTGAGGGAACTTGCCGCCCGGGAGAACATCAGCCAAGACGTGGATCGGGTTCGCGATCGCGTTGAGCTGGCTCTGCACGAGGCGCAGGGTGCGCGCCAGCAGGCACAGCAGTCCCGAAGCCGCGCACAGCAGGCGTATAACGCCGCGCGGCAGGCGCAAAACCAGGCCAACCAGGCCAACCAGCAGGCGCAACAGGCGCAGAACCAGGCAATCCAGGCCGCGCAGCAGGCGCAGCAGGCGCAGATCGAGGCCAACCAGGCCAACCAGCGCGCCCAGCAGGCGCAGAACCAGGCCAACCAGGCAAACCAGCAGGCGCAGCAGTCCGAAGACCAGGCCACCCGGGCGTTTGAATTGGCCAACGAGGCCGACCAGCTGGCACAACACGCTCGACAAAACGCGCGGCAGCTGCAGCGCGTGTAGCGTCAGGAGGTAGCAGCCGAGGGGCCCACCACATTAGGTGGGCCCCTCGCCTGTATCGGCGAAAGCCGTTTCACGCCTATTCGGTCGACGATCGGCTGGCGCCCGAGTCGAAATATCCAACACAGTCGGACGAGAACGAGTTCGTGGTGCACTGGCTTTTCGAACACGTGCTTTCGAGGACCCGAAATGTCGGTCGCCCAGTTCGCCAGCACAGGGAAAATGCCGATTACGTGCCCGATAGGCGGTATCCTGGCCTGCGGAAATTTCAACCTCGCGATCCTCGTATCGGGAACTATCGGCAAAGGAAGCCATAATGGCGCACTCCCTGGCGCCGACGCCGACAGAGACTGGTAACTATCCCCAACGACCTGCCGGTCCACCGCCGCCGGCGGATATTGGCCGGCTGCTGCTTCGTTGTCACGACCGCCCCGGACTGATCGCCGCGGTGAGTACATTCTTGACTCAGGCCGGCGCAAACATCATTTCCCTGGACCAGCACTCCACGGC
The DNA here is from genome assembly GCA_035515675.1 of Mycobacterium sp. GTDB lineage: Bacteria > Actinomycetota > Actinomycetes > Mycobacteriales > Mycobacteriaceae > Mycobacterium. The sequence goes on along the minus strand of DATJBA010000041.1, from coordinate 68,281 downwards.
GCCGGAGGACGGAACATTTCTGCAGCGCGCGATCTTTCACCTGCCTGGTCTGACCGCTGCCATAGACGAGCTGGAGCGCCAGTTCGCCAGCACCGTGGCCGACAAATTCAAAATCGATTACCGGTTTACCGAAGCCGCTAAGCCCAAGCGGGTCGCCATCATGGCATCCAAGGATGATCACTGCCTGTTAGATCTGCTGTGGCGCAACCGTCGCGGCGAACTTCAGATGTCAGTTGTGATGGTGATCGCCAACCATCCCGACCTGGCCGAGCATGTGCGCCCGTTCGGTGTGCCGTTCATACACATCCCCGCCACCCGCGATACCCGCGCCGAAGCCGAACAGCGTCAGCTTCAGTTGCTAAGCGGCAATGTGGATTTGGTGGTGCTGGCGCGCTACATGCAGATACTGAGCCCGTCATTCCTCGACGCGGTAGGCTGCCCACTGATCAACATCCATCATTCGTTTCTCCCCGCCTTCGTCGGCGCCTCCCCCTACAAGCGCGCACGAGAACGCGGTGTCAAGCTGGTGGGCGCAACCGCCCACTACGTCACCGAGGTGCTCGACGAGGGGCCAATCATCGAACAAGATGTCGTGCGCGTCAACCACACTCACACGGTCGACGATCTGGTGCGCGTGGGCGCCGACGTCGAACGCGCGGTGCTGTCCCGCGCCGTCCTCTGGCATTGCCAGGACCGCGTTATCGTGCACGACAACCAGACCATCGTTTTCTAAGTGAGGTACGCGCGGACAGCGTGCTACGCCAGTGGTGCTCCTAATCACCGGCCGCGGGAAAGCTTCTCGCGGAGTCGGCGGTTCACCGGTTCGGGCAGCAGCTCCGACACATCACCGCCCAGCGTCGCGACCTCTTTGGCCAACGACGACGACACGAACGAGTACCGCGGCGCGGTCGCCACGAAAAAGGTGTCGACGCCGGCGATGTGCTTGTTCATCTGTGCCATCTGCAGCTCGTATTCGAAGTCGGTGCCCGTGCGCACACCCTTCACGATGGCGGTCATCCCACGCGACCTGACAAAGTCAACCACCAGGCCTTGTCCGGCCTCCACCCGCAAGTTAGGCAGATGTGTCGTCGACTCCTCGAGCATCGCGATCCTCTCGTCGAGGTCGAACATGCCCTCTTTGGCGCGGTTGGTCAGAATCGCCACCACTACCTCGTCGAAATGGGCCGAGGCGCGTTCGAAGACGTCGATGTGGCCCAACGTCACCGGGTCAAACGACCCCGGGCAGACCGCGCCCGTCATATGCGCCGCTCCTTCCCCCACAAGCGGGTGGTACCCCCACCCCCGCAAGCGGGTGGGGGTACTCCCGCGCACGCGGGAAGGGGTAGTCCCCTGCGGAGCGGGGACCCCACCCACTTGTGGGGGCGTGCCCCCACCCTCTGGGGGCGTGCCCCCACGTCGTTCCGTCCCCGGCAAGCGGGCGGTACCCTCACTGCATCGTCGCCGGCGGTCATGACCGATGACGGTACACGCCCATCTCAGGGCCGTTCGGCCAGCTCCAAACGGGTGTCGCCGTAAACACGCTCGGGCCACAAGGACCAGCCGGCCGGCCAGGTCAGCGGCGCGCTGGTGGCCGCACGCTCCACCACCGCGACGGTCCCCTCGTGCACCCAGCCGTGGGTGGTCAGAGCGGCCAGGACGGCGTCGACCTCGGCTGCCTCGATGTCGTAGGGCGGGTCGGCCAGCACAAGGTCCACCGGAGACGCGGTCCCGGCCGCCAAGACGGCCGACACCGCGCCCCGGCGCAGTGTCGCACCGGTCAGACGCAGGGCCTCGATGTTGCGGGCGATAACGGCCGCGCTGCGCTGCTCGGACTCTACGATTAGCGCGGACGCGGCTCCGCGCGACAGCGCCTCCAGCCCCAGTGCGCCCGAACCGGCGTAGAGGTCCAGCACCGCAAGGCCGGTCAGTTCCCGCCGCGCGGTCACGATGTTGAAAAGCGATTCGCGTACTCGATCAGTGGTCGGCCTGGTTCCCCGGGGCGGGACGGCGATGCGCCGGCCTCGGGCGACGCCGCCGATGATCCGGGTCAGCTCACCACCACCTTGACCCCCTACCGCTGTCCAGCGGCGTCAGTTGACGACATTCAGAGAAGTGTCGACCAATAGTTCCAGAACCGCACCGTGATGAGCAGAAACACCGCCGTGAACCATAGCGTGGCGATGGACCATCGCCATTGGTAGAAAACCCGCGCTGCGGTGCTTTGCCCGCCCTCGAGCACTGGACGAAACACGATGGACGCGACCACCACCAGCAGCGAGATGGTGACCGCCCAGACCACCATGCAGTACGGGCACAGCGCCCCGATGCGGTAAAGGCTTTGGAAGATCAGCCAATGCACGAACGCCACACCGATCAGGGTCCCGCCCGCCAGTCCGATCCAATACCATTGGGGCAACCATACTTTCGCGACCGCCAGCACACCGGTGACCACCACTACGGTGAAGCCCACGATGCCGAGCAGCGAGTTGGGAAAGCCCAGTATCGACGCCTGCGGTGTGACCATCACCGAGCCGCACGCGACAATTGGGTTGATGTTGCACGACGGCACGTATGACGGGTTGAGCAGAATTCTGACCTTTTCCACCGCCAGTGTCATCGAGGCGGACAAGCCGATCACACCGGCGATCAGCACCCACCAGGCGCTGGACGCGGGTACCCGCCCTCCGCGCGCCGAAGCCGGTGTCAGGCCGCCGGATCGCACGGCGCGTTGAGCTGACACCGGGGCTTTCACGACGTCGCAGCAGTGGCAGCGGTGTCTATGCCCGGCACATCGCCCACAATGCCTTTGATCTTGCTGACCAGTGCGTCGGGTGTCGCCGGGTCATAATCGTCGCCGTTGATCTTGATGGTCGGAGTTGAGTTTATATGTGCAGCCGCTGCCTCGCCGGTGACCTTGGAGAGGTACTTGCCGCTGTTAACACAGTCCGGGACCGTGCTCACGACGCCGGCTTCGCGGGCGAGTTCGATCAACTTCGCGTTGTCGGGGAAGCTGGTGCCGCTTTCGTTGGGCTGGATGCCGGTGCTGAACAGCGCGGTATGGAAACGGCGGAACGCGTCGAGGGACTCATCGGCGACGCATAAGGCCGCCGCACCCGCACGCGACGAATAGTTCTGGTTCCTCGGGTTGTCGAGAATCGACACCATGGAGTAATCGGCCGCAATGGCGCCGATGTCGATGAGCTTGGACACCGTCGGCCCGAAAGTCCGCTCGAAATTACCGCAGGCCGGGCACAGAAAATCCTCCCAGAACGAGATCACAGCCTTGGGGTTGCTGGTCCCAGCCTGGGTGACCAGCTTGCTCGACGTCACCCGGACCGTGTCGCCCGCGCCGGTGGCGCCGCCCTTCTTGTGATGCGACGTCACGATGTAGAAGACGAGCGCGACCGCGAAGATCACGACGAATGCGGTGGCCGCGATCGGCAGGGCTCGGCCGGATTTGCCGCTGGCGGACTTCAAGTCGAATCGCGGGGAACTTTTGGGTTTGTCGGCCACAGGTTCGCTGATCCTCACGTTGTCGATTTTTCGGCTTCGCTCCCCTTGCGGCTCGCTCAGCCTCATGTGTCGGCTGGTCCCGACCGCAGTCGGGCAACGGCGCCTCTAGAGTACCGGCGTCAGCTCTGGCCGGGCTCACACCCGGCTCAGGTGAGCGCGCAGGGCCGAAATCAGCTCGCTGGTCGCTACTGCGCTGCCGCCCCCCAGCTGAAACAGACTGGCGAAGCCATGGGTCAGCGAACCCATGGACCGCAGGTCCACCGCAGTCCCGGCGGCCTGCAACGCCGCCGCGTAGCTCTCGCCCTCGTCGCGCAATGGGTCGAAACCCGCGACCGCGATCAACGCCGGCGCCAGCCCGGACAGCGACTCCGCCAGCAGCGGTGATATCCGCGGATCTGCCGGGTCGATACCGGAACCCCTCAGGTATTGAGCGTGGAACCAGTCGATGTCTCGTTTGGTGAGCAAAAAGCCGCGGCCGAACAGGCTCAGCGACCGCGTCTGCGCGGTCAAGTCGGTCCGCGGGTAGATCAGCCACTGCAGTACTGGGGTCGGGCCAGCCTCATCGCGCGCCAATTGGCACACGACGGCGGCCAGGTTGCCGCCCGCACTGTCGCCGCCGACCGCCACATGCCCCGGGATCACGCCGAGTTCACCGGCGTGCTGGTACGCCCACTTGAAGGCCGCGTAGGCATCCTCGACCGCGGCCGGCGCCGGGTGCTCGGGAGCCAGCCGGTAGTCGATGGACAACACATGGATGCCGGCGTCACGGCACGTCAATCGGCACAGCGCGTCATGGGTGTCCAGGTCGCCCATCACCCAGCCAGCGCCGTGGTAGAAGACCAACAAGGGCGTGGCCACAGCACTGACCGGACGGTAGTGCCGTGCCGGGATCTCACCGGCCGGTCCGGGGAGCGATAGCTCGTCCACCTCGACGTGAATTTGCGGACCGGGAAATCCCGCAGCCATCTCGTGCATCTGAGCGCGCGATGCCGCCGGGTCGTCGTCGACGACCAGGCCGTCGATGCCGACGGCGCGCAAACCCGACAGCATCAGTTGAAGGGTCGGATCAAGCGTATTGCCGTCGATGATGACCGAACGACCGCGGAACAGCACCCGCTGGGCGGCGGTCGGGATCCACGGAATGGCCTTGACACCAACGTTGGTGACCTTGCTCCGGATGCGACTGGGCAGGCGCATCGGTGTGTGCCTCGCTCCAACGTGGACCTCCGCCGCGCCTGGCAGACTCTTGGTCATGGGCTGCTCCCTCGAAAAAAACTTCGTCACGTTGAATGACGGTAATTCGATCCCCGCCGTCGGGCTCGGACTGTTCAAGGTCCCGCCGGCGGACACCGAACAAGCGGTGGCCGCCGCGCTGCGCGCCGGTTATCGGCATATCGACACCGCAGCGATGTACGGCAACGAACGTGAGACCGGCCGAGCGGTCGCCGATTCCGGCGTACCTCGCGACCAACTGTACTTGGTGACCAAATTGTGGAATGCGGACCAGGGCTACGACACCACGGTGGCGGCGTTTGACGCCAGCATGGACCGGCTCGGGCTCGGCTACCTCGACCTGTACCTGATCCACTGGCCGATGCCACAGCTGAACAAGTTCGTCGATACCTTCAAGGCGTTCGCGCACCTGCGCGACCAGGGCCGTATCCGGTCGATCGGGGTGAGCAATTTCGAACCCGAGTACCTCAAGGTCCTCATCGACGCCACCGGCATCGTGCCCGCTGTCAACCAAATCGAGCTGCATCCGCGGCTGCCCCAGACCGAGCTGCGCGAGGTACATGCGCAGCTCGGCATCGCCACCGAGGCGTGGGCCCCGCTCGGACAGGGGTCGCTGCTGACGCATCCGACCATCACCTCGGTCGCCGACGAGTGCGGCCAAACGACGGCCCAGGTGCTGATTAGGTGGCACATCCAGCTCGGTAATATCGTGATCCCCAAGTCGGTGAACCCCAAGCGGATTGTGAGCAACTTCGACGTGTTCGATTTCGAGCTGAGCGCCGATCAGATGGCGGCGATCTCGGCGCTCGACGACGGAACCCGACTTGGTCCCAATCCTCGAACCTTCAATTTCACAGGTAGGTGAATGACGTTGACTGCCAAGTCGGGCGGCGCCGTACCCTCTATCGCTCTCAATGACGAAAACACCATGCCGGTGCTTGGCCTGGGAGTCGCGGAATTATCGGACGACGAGGCCGAACACGCGGTATCGGCGGCCCTGGAAATCGGCTGCCGGCTCATAGATACCGCCGCAGCCTACGGCAACGAAGCCGCCGTCGGCCGCGCAATTGCCGCCTCCGGGATTCCCCGCGCAGAGCTGTTCGTCACCACCAAGCTGGCCACCCACGACCAGGGTTTCACCAGCGCCCCGCAAGCCTGCAGCGCCAGCTTGGAGCGACTCGGCCTGGACTACGTCGACCTCTACCTGATCCACTGGCCGGCGCCGGCCGTCGGCAAATACCCGGACGCCTTCGGCGGTCTGATCCAATCCCGCGGAGAGGGACACGCCCGCTCGATCGGCGTATCCAACTTCACCGAGGAGTACCTGTCGGCGGTCATCGACCTCACCTTCGTCACGCCGGCAGTCAACCAGATCGAGCTGCACCCCCTGCTCAACCAAGCTGAGATGCGCAAATCAAACGCACAACACAACGTCGTGACGCAGTCCTACACGCCGCTGGCTCTTGGAAAATTGATGGACAACCCGACCGTGACCTCGATTGCCGGCGAATACGGCAAGACGCCGGCACAGGTGTTGCTACGGTGGAACCTGCAATTGGGCAACGCGGTTGTCTTCCGATCGACCAAAGCCGAACACGTTGCCAGCAACCTGGACGTCTTCGATTTCGACTTGCCCGCTGAGCACATGGACGCGATGAATGGGCTCAATAACGGCACCCGGCTGCGCCCGGATCCGCAAACCTTCAACGGCACCTGACGAGCCAGCCGGCCCGCACTACCCCGCCGGGCAGGTGGCTGCGGCCTGACGCAGTGTGCCCGTAGAAGCCTGGTCTACCGGCAACCGGTAACCACGCAGCACGGCAATGAACTGCATGGCGTACTGACACGCGAACTCGGTGTTCGGCGGCATCCACTGAGCCGGCGGCGAATCGGCCTTGTCCTGATTGGCTTGGCCGTCCACGGCCAGCAAGTTGGCCGGATCGTTGGCAAAACGCAGCCGCTCGGGATCCGGCCAGCCATAGGCTCCCATGTCCCAGGCGTAGGCCAACGGGACGATATGGTCGATCTGCACCGATTCGCCGACCTTGGCGCCGCGCTGGAAAGCGATGGTCTTGCTGGTGTACGGGTCGTGCAGGGTGCCGGTGGCCACCGCACTCGGACACCGCTTGACCGACACATATGTTTTGTCGAAGAGATCGCGGTCGAGGATGTCGTCGCGGGTGTCACACCCGTTGTGCCCCAGCGGGGCATCGTTGTTGTCGTCCCATGGGCCGCCGAACGCCGCCCTGCGGTAGTCATAGCGGTGCAGGCGTTGCGGCAGCACGGCAAGACCGGCGAGCACATCGGTACCGCGTTGGACCGTGGGGACACCAGCGCGGGCAGCGATTTCAGCGTGCTTGGCCGCAGACGATTCCAGCGTCTGATACGCGACCAGCACAGCGACAATCACAGCCACCGACAACCACAGCAGCACTTTCGGATTCACGACTTGTCCAGGTATTGGATGCGGTCGCTGTCGGTGAATCGTGCTGCCAGCAACGCCAGTCCGGGGTTCGAGGGGTCCTGCGCGTAAGGCCGGATGCAGAAGTCCCGGGCGGCCTCGATGACGCCACGATGGTCGGCCAACGAGAGCAATCGGAGATTGATCGCACGGCCGGACTGGTTGCGGCCCAACACATCTCCTTCTCGACGCTCCTTGAGGTCCAGGTCGGCGAGGGCGAACCCGTCCATGGTCTCGGCGACGGCGGAAAGCCGCTGACCTGCCCGTGATCCCGGCGAGACCCAACTGGCCAGCAGGCACAGGCTGGGATGCTCACCGCGGCCGATACGGCCCCGTAGCTGATGCAATTGGCTGATCCCGAACCGGTCGGCGTCCATCACCACCATGACGGTGGCGTTGGGGACATCCACGCCCACCTCGATGACGGTGGTGCACACCAGCACATCGATTTCACCCGCGCGAAAAGCCGCCATCGCGGCGTCTTTTTCGTCGGCGGACAACCGTCCGTGCATGAGGCCCAGCCGCAGATTCGCCAGCTCACCCGAACGCAAACGGGCAAAAAGACCCTCGGCGGTCGCCGAAGGCCGGGCCGGATGCTCGCCCTTTTCTGAGCCTTGCCCGGGATCGTCCGTTTCGTCGATCCGGGGCGCCACCACATAGGCCTGCCGGCCATCGGCGACTTCCTCGATGATGCGCTGCCAGGCACGCTGGAGCCACGCGGGCTTGTCCTTGACGAAGATGACGTTGGTGGTGATCGGCCGACGTCCGCGCGGAAGTTCGTGCAGCGTTGAGGTTTCCAGGTCGCCGTAGACGGTCAGCGCGACCGTGCGCGGTATCGGCGTCGCCGTCATCACCAGCAGGTGCGGGGTGATGCCTGCTGAAGCCTTGGCGCGCAATTGGTCTCGCTGTTCGACACCGAACCGGTGTTGCTCGTCGACCACCACCATGCCCAGGTCGTGGAATTGCACCGCGTCCTGCAACAGCGCGTGGGTGCCGACGACAATCCCAACCTGACCACTTGCGACCTCGGCACGGACTTGCTTCTTCTGCGCCGCCGTCATCGAGCCGCTGAGCAGCGCGACCCGGGTGGCGTTCTCTGCCCCACCCAGCTGGCCCGCCATGCCCAACGGGCCAAGGACGTCGCAGATCGATCGAACATGTTGTGCGGCAAGTACTTCCGTCGGTGCCAGTAGCGCGCACTGGTAACCCGCGTCGACCAACTGCAGCATCGCTAATACGGCGACGATAGTCTTGCCCGACCCAACCTCACCTTGCAGCAGACGATTCATCGGCCGGGTCGCCGACAGTTCCTGCGAGAACACGTCGAGCACATCGCGCTGCCCTGCCGTCAGCTCGAACGGCAACCGCCGCAACAGTTCCGCCGCCAGACCATCAGCCCGCGGCAGTGCCGGGGGCCCTGATTCCGATAGCTCACTGTGCCGACGGGCCACCAGCGCCCACTGCAGGCCAACGGCTTCGTCGAAGGTCAGGCGCTCCCGTGCCCGCCGCCGCGCCGACTCGCTCTCGGCGAGATGAATGTCCCGCAACGCCCGGTCTTCGGAGATCAGGCCATGCTGGGCGCGCAGCGTCGCGGGCAACGGATCGTCCACGGGATCAAGGACGTCGAGCACTTGACGAACGCAGGCAAAGATGTCCCAGCTCTGCACTTTCGTACTGGCGGGATAGATCGGGTAGCAGCGACGTTCGAATGCCGACAGCAGCACCTCGCCACTGGTGGCCGCAGATGCGTCGGCGATCTTGGCCAGCGACCTGGTGCCGCGGTTCTTTCCGTCCGGCGAGTCGAGGATCAGGAACGCCGGGTGCGTCAGCTGCATGGTGCCCCGAAAAAACCCCACCTCGCCGGACAGCATCACCTTGGTGCCGGGCGTGAGGTCACGCTTCATCCAGCTCGCGTGAAAGAACGTCGCGGTGATCTTGCGTCGTCCCGAGCCGACAGTGATGACCAGGTACTCATCGTTCTGCCGCTTCTTTTCGGTTTTTTGCGGCCGCGTCTTCATGGGGTGTGACGCGGCAGCAGTGATCGTGTCGACGACGGTGATGTGCTCACCCGCTTCCGGCCGCTCGTCGTCGGCGCCTCTCACGGTCGCGCCCTCTGTGTAGCTGCGCGGGTAGTGGCGCAGCAGGTCATCGACGGTGCGGATGCCGAACACGTCGTCGAGCGGATCGGCAGCTTTGGCGCCCACGATGTAATCCAGCCGGTCGCTGAGCGACACCACGGCTACTCGACCCCGATCAGCAACACGTCACCGCGATGGCCGGTGCGGTAAGTCACCAGCTCGGTCCCCGGGTGGTTGTCGTGCACGTGTTCTTCCAGGATGTCGCCGATGGCGACGATGTCGACTTCATCCTCGATACCAACGCCCACCAGAACCGTCACCAGGTCGCCGCCCGAGGCCAGCAACAGATCGAGCAGGCCGATCGCCGCCCCGGCCGCATCAGCGGCCACGATCAGTACCTCGTCGCCCGCGATGCCTAGGCCGTCACCCGGCTGACAGCGCCCCGCCCAGGTCAACGCGCTCTCGGTCGCGATGCGCACCGACCCGTGCCGGGCGGCGCCGGCGGCGCGGGCCATGGTGTAGCCGTCGTCGACGGCCTGCCTGTCCGTTTCGTGCACGGCCAGCGCGGCCAGCCCCTGCACCATCGACCACGTCGGTATCGGCACCACGTCGATACCCCAGCCGATGGCCGCGGTGCAGCCGGCCACCAGCTCCTCGGCGGCCACATAGCCGTTGGGCAGCACCATTACCTGTGCGGCGCCGGTGTCGACCACGGCCCGCACCAGCTGGTGGGCGCTGATATCGGTGGCTGGATCCCTGGCGGCCGAATCCGGCTGCAGCACGCAGGCCCCTTCACCGTCGAACAGCTCGGCGGCACCGTCGCCGTCGACGACGGCCAGCACCGCCCGTTCCCGCATCCAGCTGCCCGCCGGCTGCCCGCCGGCGCCGGAGGTCAGGGCCGAGACCACGATCCGGCTCATCCGCCCGGCCGCCAGTCCTGCTTCGACCGCGGCGCCGGCGTCGTCGGTGTGCACGTGTACGGAGTAGCTGTCGACCGTGTCGGATTCCTGCACAGCCGCCTGAGCTGCAGATGACGCGGCTGCGATGGCCACCGATTCGCCCAGTTCCTCGAGCCGCTCCCGCAATTCGTCCGCGGCTGCGGCATCGCAACCATCCAGCAGGTACATCACCTCGAATTGCGGTGTCGGCCGTTCGGTGGCAGCGTCTGGCGGCTGCGCGCGCGGCGACAGCTCGTATACCACGCGGGCGGGCGTATGCCCGGTGACCGTCGAACGCAGCGCGTCCAACAGGACCAGCAGGCCCCGTCCGCCGGCGTCCACCGCACCGGCGTCGGCGAGCACGTCAAGCTGTTCGGGGGTCTTTTCCAGCGCGATCACCGCCGCGTCGCCGGCGGCGGCAATCGCCGGTGCCAAACCTTCGTCGGCGCACTCTTGGACGGCGTCGGCGGCGGCCCGCAATACCGAGACGATCGTCCCGGGCACCTCCTCGCCGCCCATCGATGCGATGACCAGGTCGACGCCGCACCGCAATGCGGCCGCAAGGACGACAGCGTCCATATCGGGCAATTCACCGCCGGAGTTGGCGGCCGCGGTCGCGGTGGCGTCGGCGATACCGCGCAGGATCTGGGACAGGATCACGCCGGAATTGCCACGGGCACCGTTGAGCGCACCGGCCGATAGGGTAGCCGCGACCCGGGCGACGCACCCAGTGCCGCCGTCGGCGCCGGCTCCCGCATTCGCCTCCGCCAACGCAGAGCGCATGGTGAACAGCATGTTGGCGCCGGTATCGGAATCGGCGACCGGGAACACGTTGAGCCGGTTGATCTCGTCGATGTGAGTAATCAGGTCGCTGACGGCGGCGTGCGCCCAGTCCCGCAGGGTCGACGCGTCCAGCAGACGATCCAACATGCCCAATGTGACCCACCTCCTCCGCGCCAGCCCCATTGGCCGCCAGCGTAGCTCGGCGACGACAAGCGCGACGGCTGCCCATAAACCATCACCCGCCGGCAAGGGCGAACCGGCCCATTGAGCCTAACCAGAGGCGGCGACAACACCGGTCGTAAGCTGTCCGTCAGCTGTTGATCGTTTTGGTGGTTGCCCACGACAGTCGGTATCCTGGGCTGGCCCGGGTCAGCCTGGGCTGTCCCGGCCAGGTTGCCGGACCCCCGAGTTTTGAGGAGCTTCGAGAATGGCCGCTGTGTGCGATATCTGCGGGAAAGGCCCCGGCTTCGGCAAGTCGGTGTCGCACTCCCATCGACGCACCAGCCGCCGCTGGGACCCCAACGTCCAGACCGTGCGCGTCGTGACACGTCCGGGCGGCAACAAGCAGCGACTCAACGTCTGCGCGTCCTGCATCAAGGCCGGCAAGGTCGTCCGCGGCTAGCCATCGCGGCGCCGCCAGGGTCACGTAGCAATGCCTTCTGGACGATTTGCGCCGCGTCGCTGTTCAGGTCCCCTCCGTCAAGTCCCGGACCCTCGCATACCGGAGGTGCACCGCGGGCACCGGGTCGGCGGTGTATCGATCCGTCGGCGTCTGCTCCCACCTCGGTGGCTGCAACGAACCATTCAGTGCCCACGCCGCTTGGCGTGCGGCGCCGAGCGCAACATATTCGGCAGGGCTAGGCGCGAGTACTGGGACGCCGAATACAGCGGGTGCGATCTCGCGCAGAGCACGTGAGCGGGCACCCCCGCCCACCAGCAGCACACGGCGCATAGCGATGCCGTGGCGCGTAAGGTGCGCAATACCGTCGGCAAGTGCGCACAGCAGCCCCTCCACCGCGGCCCGCGCCAGGTTGGCTGGCGTCGCGTTCGACATCCGAAGGCCGTGCAGTGCGCCGGTGGCGTTGGGCCGGTTCGGTGTTCGCTCGCCCTCCAAGTACGGCACCAGCACCAGTCCGTCGCTTCCCGGTGGCCCCGACAGCGCGAGGCGGGACAGCTCGTCGTGGTCGACGCGCAGCATCGCGGCGGCCGCATCGAGGACCCGTGCGCCGTTCAATGTGCACACCAGAGGCAGAAAACGCCCGGTGCCGTCGGCGAACCCCGCCACAAACCCTCCGCGGTCGTGCACGGGGCGCGGCGAGACCGCCGAAACCACACCCGACGTTCCGATCGAGACGACGATGTCGCCTTCCCCAGCGGCCAATCCGAGTGCGGCAGCGGCGTTGTCGCCGAGTCCGGCACCGAACAACCGGCCGTTGAATGCCTTCGTAGCGTCGGCCGAACCGAGGATCGTCGGCAGCGCAGGACGACGTCCGCGCATCGCGAGTTCGACCAGATCGGCACGGTAGGTGTTGGTCGCGGCGTCGTAGTAGCCGGTGCCGCTCGCGTCGCTGCGGTCAGTGGTGATCATGCCGATATCGGTGTCTCCGCGCAGCCGCCAGGTCAGCCAGTCATGCGGCAGGCACACCGCCGCCGTTCCGTCTGCGTTGCCGGGTTCGTGGTCGGCCAGCCAACGCAGTTTGGCCACGGTGATCGCCGCGAGCGGTACCACGCCCACCGCGGCAGCCCAGGGGTCGGGACCGCCGAGCTCGTTGACGAGGGCGAATGCAGCATCGGCCGACCTGACGTCATTCCACAGCAGCGCCGGCCGTACGACGTGCCCTGCGGTGTCCAGGCAAACCATGCCGTGCTGCTGAGCGCCGATCGATACCGCCGCGACATCGTCGAGACCGCCGGCGGCCGCGATCGCGGCGTACGCGGCCGACTCCCATGCCGCTGGGTCGATTTCGGTCCCGTCGGGATGCGTCGCCCGGCCGCTGCGGACCACCTCGCCGGTGTCGGCATCGCAGACGAGCACTTTGCATGCTTGCGTGGACGAGTCGATGCCGGCGACAAGCGTCATGCGTGCTCCTCGAATAGGTCTCAAGCGTCGCACGAAAAGCGTTGTTGTGCAACGAAATAAGCGGTCACAGCCGGAGCAGAAGACACGAACGGTGCTATTGGCCGCGGTATCGGAATGCGGCTCTGTGTCAGCAAGTTCGAACGCGCAGTGGGATTCACTGCGCCGACCCGCGGAGGGCCGCAAGCACGAGGGATACCGCGGCCGAAGGCTTCCCGGGCATCCGAGCCACCAGCATGCGGCGCGCCTCTGCCGTCCCATCCTCGACCGATAGCAGGATCACGCCGTCCGGCATGACCGACGCCAGGCCCGCCGGCACGGTGGTGACACCACATCCAGCGGCCACCAACTGCAGTTTCGTCAACCAGTCACGGGCAGTATGTGCGATGCGAGGACGGCCGGCCAATCCCGGCCAGACACCCAGCAGAGATTCCGCTCCCGAAGACGGGCTGGCGATCCAGTCGACATCGGCCAGTTCATCGGCAGTGACCGAGTCCCGGCCGGCGAAGCGACCATTGGCTGAGGCTGCCACCAGCAGGTTGGCTTCCCGAATAGTCTCCAGCTCAAGCAAAGGGAGTTCGGCGTCAGGTGGCCGGTGCGGCGGCCGCGACGCGATGACGGCGAGATCGAGGGTTCCGGCGCGGACCGCACGCACCAGGACCGGGGTGGTGCCTTCCCGCGTTGTCACCCGGATGTCGCGGCGGTGCCGCAACGCAGTGAGCGTCCGCGGTAGCAGCACTGCCCCAGCGCTGATGTAGACCCCGAGCCGGACATGTTGGACATCGGAGTCGACACCGGCAATCTCACACTGTGCCGCAGCAAGTTCGTCGAGGATGGTGCAAGCATGACCCAACAGGATGAGGCCTGCCGCAGTGAGCCGCACACCCGCCGGCTGTCGTTCGAATAGCCGTGTGCCCGCTTCCCGCTCGAGGGCGGCGGCTTGGCGGGAAATCCCCGACTGGGTGTACCCCAGTTCGACCGCGGCAGCCGAGAAGCTCCCGCGCTCTGCTACCGAGCGCAGGACCCGCAGGGCAGCAGGCGACACATCCATGACTAGTCGTCATACCACCTATGTTTGATAGTCGCTACCGGCATACCAGTCGCGAGCCTAATCTGGAATCGACGAATCCGCGGCGGCGGGGAGGTCAAGGCAGACATGAAAGCGGCAGTGCTTGAACGGTTTGGTGATCCGTTGGCGATCACCACCACAGCAGATCCGCAGATCGGCACGGGCGAGGTGCTAGTCGACGTGTTGGCGGCGTGCGTTCTGCCGTATGCGGCCGAGATTTTCAGCGGCGAACGCCTCTACCTGCTCGAGCCGCCGGTAATCCCCGGCGTGGGGGGAATCGGGCGCGTCGTCGCCGTCGCATCCGACGCCACCCGCTTACAACCCGGAGACCTGGTGTGGTGTGACTGCACCGTTCGCTCGCGTGACGATGCGATTACGCCCCATATCACGTTGCAGGGCTGGACCTCCACCAGCGAAGGCGGATTGCAGCTGTCACGCCACTTCCACAACGGCGCCTTCGCGGAGCGGATGGCGGTTCCGACGGAAAACGCTGTGCCGCTGGGCCGAATCGACGCCGAGGAGGTCTTCCGCTGGGCCGCCATGGGAGTTCTACTGGTGCCCTACGGGGGGCTGCTCGCGGCCGGGCTGCAGGCCGGCGAGACTCTCCTGGTCAGTGGGGCCACCGGCAACTTCGGCAGCGCAGCCGTGGCGGTCGGGTTGGCAATGGGGGCAGCGACCGTAATTTGCCCCGGCCGCAACACCGATGTACTGGCCAACCTCAAGCGACGGTTTGGCGAACGCATCCGCACTGTTACGTTGACCGGCGACAGTGCGACGGACCGTCAAGCTATGCAAAGCGCGGCGCCCGGGCCGATCGACGTGGTGCTCGATCTGTTGCCGCCTGCTGCCGCCGCCGCCACCGTCCGCACCGCGGCGATGACGGTGCGTGAGTTCGGACGGATCGTGCTTATGGGCGGCGTCGGCACGCTTGGCGGCGACGACCTCGCGCTCCCCTACCCCTGGTTGATGCGCAATTCGGTTACAGTCCGCGGCCAGTTCATGTACCCGCGCTCTGCTATCCCGCGACTGATCGAACTTGTGCGCTGCGGTCTGCTCGATCTAACACATGAACGCGTCAGCGCCTTCGATCTCGATGCCGCCAACGAAGCGGTAGCACACGCCGCCGCACACCCGGGCCCGTTTGACCGCACGATCATCACGCCGGGGACGCTGTGACCACTTCATATTGGGTCGGAGAGCCGATCGACACATGTCGCCGATCCAACTGGCATCGCCCGAGCCATTAAAGACTCGGTCGACGACCTCCGGCTTGCGGTCAGGGCAACCGCCAATCGATTGGGTCGGCGCCCATCCCCGCCAGCAGTTCGTTGGTGCGGCTGAACGGACGCGAACCGAAGAACCCGCGAGACGCTGACAAGGGCGAAGGATGCGGCGATTCGATCGCGACGCAGTCGCCGGCCGCCAGCATCGGCTTGAGCGTCGACGCGTCGCGCCCCCACAAGACGGCCACCATCGGCTGCTCGCGGGCCACCAGGGCGCGGATCGCGCGCTCGGTAACCGCCTCCCAGCCCTTACCGCGATGTGACGCCGGATTGCCCGGCTGCACTGTCAGCACCCTGTTGAGCAGCATCACCCCACGCTGCGCCCACGGTGTGAGATCGCCGCACGACGGCAGCGGATAACCAAGGTCGCGCGCGTATTCGGCGAAGATGTTCTCCAGGCTGCGCGGTAGCGGCTGCACCTGGGGAGCCACCGAGAAGCTCAGGCCCACAGCATGTCCGGGTGTCGGGTAGGGGTCTTGGCCGACGATCAGGACCCGAACGTCGTCGAACGGGAAAGTGAAGGCGCGCAACACATTCGGTCCGGCGGGTAGGTACCCGCGACCGGCCGCGATCTCGGCCCGCAGGAATTGCCCCATCTGGGTGACTTGGTCGGCTACCGGATCCAGCGCAACCGCCCATCCCTGCTCGACAAGTTCACTTAACGGCCGCGCGCTCACTTCAGCCCTGCCCGGTCGGTGTATTTCAGCTGGGCGATCGCGTACACGGTCACCGCGCCACCCTACTCGACTGCCCCCCTCGCCCCCTCGCCGCTTCGCGGCTGGAGGACCCCAACGGGCCGTTCACGGCCCGCATCGTCGTCCGGGCTAACCCCCGAACGACTGCCAGCCCGCGTACCCAGTCCACTCCTGCCCGTCGACAAGCACTCGGGCCGGCCCGTCGAGCACCCGCCCGATGACGCGCCACCCGGTCGGCACCGGACCGGCGAAACAGGCCACCAAGGCGTGGTCTTCACCGCCACCCAGCACCCACGACAAGGGGTCGGCGCCCACAGCGGCGGCGGCCACAGTCAGCGCGTCATGGTCTGCGCCCAACGCCGCGGTGGACAGATCGATACCCACCCCGGATGCCTCGGCGAGGTGCCGCAGGTCGGCGACCAGACCGTCGGAGACGTCGATCATCGCCTGCGCGCCCGCGGCCGCGGCTGCCGCTCCCTCGCCATAGGGCGGCTCGGGCGCCACATGCCGACATCGCAGTTCGTCGAAACCATCAATTCCCTTATGCCACAAGGAATATCCGGCGGCAGAGCGGCCCAGTTGACCGGCGACGGCAATCACCGAGCCGGCTTTCGCCCCGGACCGCAACACCGGCGCGCGGCCGTCCAGGTCACCCAGAACCATCACCGACAACACCCATTGCGGGCAGCTGACCAAGTCGCCGCCGACGATGCCGGCGCCGATCCGCCTCGCCTCGTCCCACATTCCATCGACCAGCATGTCCACGTCCGCCGCCGCCGTTTCACCGGGCGCTCCGAAGGCCACCACGAAAGCCGTGGACCGCGCGCCCATCGCCTCGATATCGGCGGCATTCTGAGCGATCGCCTTGCGGCCGACGTCGTGGGGTGTCGACCAGTCCAGCCGGAAGTGCCGATCCTGCACGAGCATGTCGGTCGATACCACGGTGCGACCGCCCCCGACAGACACCACCGCCGCGTCGTCGCCGGGCCCGAGCACGACCGCAGCGGGTTGTTGGCGGCCCCGCACCAAGCGATCGATTACGGCGAACTCACCGAGCTGCTGCAGCGTCGGGGACTCGCCCGATGCGTCGTCGCCCACGCCACCCCCTTCGGTGCATCCTGGCCATGCAAGCGCCGCTAAACGGTTGCCCGACCTGCGGTAAGTTGGGTCCCTGCCGACACGAGCGGACCGCGCCAGTGTATGAGACAGGAGGTGCCCGGGTGGTCGATGCTTTGATGTCGCCGGCCGGGTGGTGATGAGCGGTCCGGACGCCGACCCGGGCGGACCGCCTCGTGCCGTGATGATCGCCGCGGTTGCACTGGCCGTCGTGGCGATCGGCGTAATCCTGGTCATTGCGGCAACCCGCCAGGCACCCCCGCAACCGGTTGCCGTTCCCGCCGTCCCGGCGCCGCAGGCCACCAGTGCCGCATGCCGGGCGCTGGCGCAGGCGCTGCCGCAGCGGCTCGGGGACTATCAACGGGCACCCGTCGCGCAACCAGCGCCCCAGGGCACGACCGCCTGGCGGGCCGGGCCCGACAGCGAGCCGGTCGTGCTGCGCTGCGGACTCGACCGCCCCGCCGACTTCGTGGTGGGTTCCCCGATCCAGGTCGTCGACCGGGTGCAATGGTTTGAAGTGGCAGCCCAACCACAATCCGCCGGTGACGCGGGCAGATCCACCTGGTACACGGTGGACCGGCCGGTGTATGTGGCTCTCACACTGCCGTCGGGCTCCGGGCCCACGCCAATCCAGCAGCTGTCCGAGGTGATCGACCGCACCATCGCGGCGGTACCCATCAACCCCGCTCTGCCCGGTTAGAAGGCCCGCTAGCGCAGACCCACGCCGCGGGCCAACGCCGTCTCGACCATGGTCGCCAGCAGGGTCGGGTACTCCACGCCGCTGGCCGCCCACATCCTCGGGTACATCGAGATGGTGGTGAACCCCGGCATCGTGTTGATTTCGTTGACCAGCGGCCCGTCGTCGGTCAGGAAAAAGTCAACCCGGGCCAGGCCCTGGCAGTCAATGGCTTTGAAAGCCCGGATCGCCAATTGGCGCACGGCGTCAGCGATGTCGTCGTCGACCTTTGCGGGAACGTCCAATTCGGCTGCGTCGTCGAGGTATTTGGTCGCGAAGTCGTAGAACGAGTCCTCGCGGCCCCGTACTCCGGCCACCCGGATCTCACCCAATGTGCTGGCTTTCACTGTGCCGTCTGGCATTTCGAGCACGCCGCACTCCAGCTCGCGACTGTTGATCGCCGCCTCGACGATCACCTTCGGATCGTGCCGGCGAGCATTGGCAACAGCGGCGGGCAGCTGGTCCCAACTCGACACCCGGCTGACGCCGATCGAAGAGCCACCCCGTGCGGGTTTGACGAACACCGGCAAACCCAGCCGCTCGCACTCCTGCCGATGCAGCGCCGGCTGCGACGGGCGCAGCACCGCATATGCGCCAATCGGAAGTCCCTCGGCAGCAAGCAGCTTCTTGGCGAATTCCTTGTCCATGCCGACGGCACTGGCAAGCACACCGGCGCCGACGTAGGGCACGCCGGCGAGTTCGAGCAGCCCCTGGATCGTGCCGTCCTCGCCGTACGGGCCGTGCAGTACCGGAAACACCACGTCGACCGACGCCAAGACCTCGCCGGCACCGGGTGGAAGTGCCACCAACTGGCCGCTTCGGCGCGGATCCGCCGGCAGGGCCAACTCGGTGCCCGAATCGGTGGTCACCTGAGGCAGCTGCCGGTTGGTGATCGCCAGCGCATCCGGGTTTCCGTCGGTGAGCACCCACGAACCTTCCGGGGTGATGCCGATCGCGATTACGTCGAAACGCTGCGGGTCGAGATTGCGCAGAATGCTGCCCGCGGACACGCACGAGATGGCGTGCTCGTTGCTGCGCCCGCCGAACACGACCGCGACGCGCACGCGGCTACCGCGTGACGGCCGTGGCGTCGGGGACCGGTCGCTGGGATTCACAACCTGGAGAGGCTACCGGGTGGGGAGCTCTGAGGTCGGGCGTCGGGTTCCCGAGCCGGAGTTCTGAACTGCTTGCGCGATAGTGGGCGGAAGTAAGTGATACCGAGCAGGAGTGAGTCGGTCCGCGCAGGTCACCATCGCTGTCGGGGGTGCATGGCAGGATGCGGCGCATGGGTAGCGACACGGTGCTGGGTGGGCGTGCGGGTCGGCGGTTGCCGCGGCGTCATCATCATTGTCGTCGACGGCCGCAGCCGACGCGAGGGCACCCTCCGTAGCAACAGGCTTCCGAATCTGCCCGCTGTCACCGCCATCATGGTGCGGCGGGCGTGATCAGCAGACGTGGTCTCGCACTGGCGATCCGGCGACGGTCGGCAGGACCCCGCAACGGACTGGGGGCACTCCCCTACCTGCGGTGTGGGCCCTCCCGCTTGCGGGGGAAGGACCGCTGCGGGCACACCACCGGCCAGGCCTAATCGTCGCGCGAGCCACGATGGCAGGCACGGCAGTTCCGGTTCACCACACGCCGGCACTGAGGCGTCCCGGTCCACCGGAAAACATCCGCCCGCCGCGGCTAAGACCGTTCGGGCCGCACACCGAGCAGAACTCACTTGTGCTCACTGACAGGGAACGGCTTGTAGTCGCTTCGGGGTGCCCGACCGGGCTCATTCGGGCTTGGTGCTGCGGCCCAGCAGCAGAGCCATCGCCTCGTCCACCGAGAGTCCCTTGTGACAGACCCGGTGCACGGCGTCGGTGAGTGGCATCTCGACGTCGTAACTGGACGCCAGCGCGAGCACCGACTCGCACGACGTCACCCCCTCGACGACGTGCCCATTTGCGCCACCGGCTTGCAACGCCGATTGGATGGTCGCGCCCCGGCCCAGGCGTTCGCCCAACGAGCGGTTGCGCGAATACGGCGACGTACACGTGGCCACCAGGTCACCCACACCCGCCAGCCCGGCCAGCGTCGCGCCTTTGGCACCGAGCGCTATCCCCAGCCGGATGATCTCCGCCAGGCCCCGGGTGATGATCGCCGCCGCCGTGTTTTCGCCAAGCCCGACGCCGGCCGCCATCCCGCATGCCAGTGCGATGACGTTCTTGCAGGCCCCGCCGATCTCAGTGCCGATCACATCGCTGTTGGTGTAGGGGCGGAAGTACCCGCTGTTCAGCATGCGCTGCAGGGCGACCGCGCGGCCGGAGTCGCTGCACGCGACGACTGTGGCGGCGGGCTGGCATTCGGCGATCTCAGTGGCCAGATTCGGCCCGGAAATCACCGCGACCTGATCCGTGTCTACATCCGTCACCGAAACGATGACCTGACTCATCCGCATCAGGCTGCCCAGCTCAATGCCCTTGGCCAGGCTGACCAGCGTCGCGCCGTCGGCCAACAAGGGCGCCCACCGCTCGAGATTGGCCCGCATCGTCTGGGCCGGCACCCCCAGCAGTACCGTCGATGCGCGGCTGAGCGCCTCATTCGCATCAGCGGTGGCGCGGATGCCCGGCGGCAGCAACGTACCGGGCAGATAAGCGGGGTTGTACCGGGTGGCATTGATCTGCTCGGCGACGTCAGATCGCCGGGCCCACAGCGTGACCTCTCCGCCGGCGTCGACGAGCACCTTGGCCAGCGCCGTGCCCCACGCACCGGCGCCCATCACCGCGACGGCGCCCGATGTGCTGGCCATCTACCACCCCTACCGATCGTCGATGCGGCACCTGCAGCCGCTACACCCTAGAACAGCGGCGGGACGGGCGTCACGCTGGCGTGACGCCCGTCTGTCACGATCGCGCTAGCGTGTCCCCCGCAAGCGGGTGGGGGTACGCCCCCAGAGGGAGGGACCCCCACCCGCTCGCCGGGGAGTGCCCCCAGCTCGCGACCGATACGCAAAGCGTCGCTGGCAGGATGACCTCATGAGCGGCACACGGGGCAACGGCGCGGGTGATGTCGCCTTGATCGTCGCCGTCAAGCGGTTGGCCTCCGCCAAGACCAGGCTGGCCCCGGTGTTCTCGGCGCGAACCCGGGAGAACGTGGTGCTGGCCATGTTGGTAGACACCCTGGCCGCCGCGGCACGCGTTGGATCACTGGGCTCGATCACCGTCATCACGCCCGACAAAGCCGCGGCGGCCGCGGCAGCCGAGCTCGGAGCGAATGTGCTGACCGACCCAACGCCCGAGGGCCATAGTGACCCACTGAACAACGCAATCGCCGCAGCAGAGCGAGCGGTGGCCGGGTCATTCTGCAATATCGTGGTGCTGCAAGGCGATTTGCCGGCCTTGCAGACCCAGGAGCTGGCCGAGGCGATCGCCGCCGCACGCCACCACCGGCGCAGCTTCGTCGCTGACCGGCTGGCAACGGGAACCGCCGCACTGTGCGCGTTCGGAACCGCGCTCGAGCCGCAGTTCGGGTCGGATTCGTCCGCGCGACACCGCCGTTCGGGCGCGATCGAGCTGACGGGTGCGTGGCCCGGCCTGCGATGCGATGTCGACACTCCCGCGGATCTGACGGCCGCCCGTCGCCTCGGGGTCGGGGCGGCGACCGCCCGGGCCATCGCAGCGCATTAACTTCAGCTGCAGCAAAGCAGCAAACTTGTCCGAAGGGTGAACGCCACACCAACGGCGAATGGATGTCCGTCGGGCGCTGGCAGCACCGGCGGGCGATGAGCAATGATCACATGGTGACCGAAATCGAAGCCGAAGCGCGGCCCGACGAGAATCTATGGCATCCAGGCGAGTCGGCCGTGGCAGCACCACCTGCGGCGACCCCTGTCGCGATCAGTGACCAGCTGCCATGCGACCGCTACCTGAACCGGGAACTGAGCTGGCTGGACTTCAACGCACGCGTTCTCGCACTGGCCGCCGACAACTCGCTGCCATTGCTGGAACGAGCCAAATTCCTGGCGATCTTTGCTTCCAACCTCGACGAGTTCTACATGGTGCGGGTGGCCGGCCTCAAGCGCCGGGACGAGATGGGGCTATCGGTCCGCTCGGCCGACGGTCTGACACCACGTGAGCAACTGAGCCGTATCGGCGAGCAGACCCAGCAGATCGCCAGCCGGCACGCCCGGGTGTTCCTCGATTCGGTGCGACCAGCGCTCGCCGAGGAAGGCATCTACATCGTCACGTGGGCCGACCTGGATCAGGCTGAGCGCGACCAACTATCGACCTATTTCACCGAGCAGGTCTTTCCCGTCCTGACACCGCTGGCCGTCGATCCCGCCCACCCGTTCCCGTTTGTGAGTGGGTTGAGCCTGAATCTGGCGGTCACGGTGAGGCAACCCGAAGACGCCGGCCAGCACTTCGCCCGAGTCAAGGTGCCCAACAACGTCGATCGCTTCGTCGAGCTCGAGGGCCGTGGCGGTGCAGACGGGACCGAAGGGGGGGCCGTCGTCCGATACCTGCCGATGGAAGAACTGATCGCGGCCTTTCTTCCCATGCTGTTCCCGGGCATGGAGATCGTCGAGCATCACGCGTTCCGCATTACCCGCAACGCCGATTTCGAAGTTGAAGAGGACCGCGACGAAGACCTGCTGCAGGCACTGGAACGGGAATTGGCGCGCAGGCGATTCGGTTCGCCGGTACGACTCGAGATCGCTGACGACATGACCGAAAGCATGCTGGAGCTTTTACTGCGGGAACTCGACGTGCATCCCGGTGACGTCATCGAAGTGCCCGGGCTTCTTGACCTGTCGTCGTTGTGGCAGATCTACGACCTGGGCCGTCCAGCGCTCAAAGACCGGGCATTCGTTCCGGGCACCCATCCGGCGTTCGCCGAGCGGGAAACGCCCAAGAGCATTTTCGCGACGCTGCGCGAAGGCGATGTGCTGGTGCATCATCCATACGACTCGTTCTCCACCAGTGTGCAGAGATTCATCGAACAGGCCGCCGCCGACCCCGACGTGATGGCGATCAAACAGACGCTGTATCGCACATCCGGTGATTCACCGATAGTTCGCGCGCTGATCGAAGCCGCCGCGGCCGGAAAGCAAGTGGTGGCACTCGTCGAGATCAAGGCACGCTTCGACGAGCAGGCCAACATCCGGTGGGCGCGCGCACTCGAGCAAGCGGGCGTACATGTGGTGTACGGGCTCGTTGGACTCAAGACACATTGCAAGACCTGCCTGGTGGTGCGCCGCGAGGGCCCGATGATCCGGCGGTACTGCCACATCGGGACCGGCAACTACAACAGCAAGACGGCGCGGCTGTATGAGGACATCGGTCTGCTCACGGCCGCCCCGGATGTCGGGGCCGACCTTACCGACTTGTTCAACTCGCTTACCGGCTACTCACGTAAGTTGTCCTACCGCAACCTCTTGGTGGCCCCGCACGGCATTCGGACCGGCATCGTCGAACGGGTCGAGCGCGAAATTGCCGCCCACCGCGAAAGCGGTGACGGGCGGATCCGGCTCAAGATGAACGCTCTGGTCGACGAGCAGGTCATCGACGCGCTGTATCGCGCATCGCGGGCGGGTGTCCGCATGGAGGTGGTGGTGCGCGGCATCTGCGCACTGCGCCCCGGCGTGGAAGGCTTCTCCGAAAACATCGTGGTCCGCTCGATTCTCGGCCGTTTCCTGGAACACTCGCGGATCATCCATTTCCGGTCCATCAACGAGTTCTGGATCGGCAGCGCCGACATGATGCACCGCAATCTCGACCGGCGAGTCGAGATGCTGGTTCAGGTCAAGGACCCGAGGCTCACCGCATATCTGGACGATTTGTTCGAGTCCGCACTGGACCCGTCTACCCGGTGCTGGGAGCTCGGTCTAGACGGGCAGTGGACCGCGTCACCCCAGGATGGCCACACCGTGCGCGACCACCAGGTTTCACTGATGGAGCGACACCGCAGCCCCTGAGGGCTATCTGGTAGCTTCCCGGTCAGGCCCACCACCGCGAGCGACCCTGGCCGAATTGACATGCAGGAGTGAAGGTGTCGATCCAGAGCCCGTCCGCCGGTCGGCGCTCGGGGAGGCAGATCGTGTATGCCGCCGGAGCGGTCTTGTGGCATCCGGCTAATGCCAACCCGGGTATCGAGATCGCCGTGATCCACCGCCCCCGTTACGACGACTGGTCGTTGCCCAAAGGCAAAGTGGACCCCGGCGAGACGACACCCGTGGCCGCGGTGCGGGAAATATTCGAGGAGACGGGTCACCACGCCACCCTTGGCAGGCGGCTCGACATGGTGAGTTACCCGATCGGCCAGGGTGTCAAGAAGGTCTACTACTGGGCGGCACGCAGCAACGGCGGGGAATTCACGCCCAGCAGCGAGGTCGATGAGCTCCTCTGGCTGCCGGTCGATGACGCGATGAAGAAACTCACCTACCCACAAGATCGAAAAATGTTGCGCCACTTCGCACAACAACCCGCAGACACACATACCGTACTGGTGATCCGGCACGGCACCGCCGGCAGGAAATCACGTTTCTCCGGCGATGACACCAAACGACCGCTGGACAAAAGGGGACGTGCGCAGGCAGAGGCACTAGTTCCACAGCTGCTGGCCTTCGGCGCCTCCGACGTGTATGCGGCCGACCGGCTCCGCTGCCACCAGACGGTAGAACCGCTCGCTGAGGAACTGGGCGTGACCGTCCACAACGAGCCCACCCTGACCGAGGAAGCCTACGCCAACAACCCCAAACGCGGCCGCTACCGGTGCCTGCGTATCGCCAAGCAAAAAGGCACACCGGTGATCTGCACACAGGGCAAGGTGATTCCGGACTTGATCGCGTGGTGGTGCGAACGCGACGGAGTGCGCCCCGACGCATCCCGCAACCAGAAGAGCAGTACGTGGGTGCTGTCGCTGTCGGGCGGCCGGCTGGTGGCGGCCGACCACATCGGCGGCGCGCTGGCCGCCAACGTGCGGGCCTGACAAGCGGATGCCCTTCGGGGGCATCGTTGCCACCCGTAGGGCATCCGCGTGTGGAACCTGGTTACGGCCTTACTTACGACCGCGACGCGTGGTCGGCTTGGCAGGAGCCTTGCTGGCCGGGCTCTTTGCCGGAGCCTTCTTGGCCGGAGCCTTGGTCGCCGCCTTACGCACCGGCGCCTTGGCGGCGACCTTCTTCACCGCCTTGGTCGCCTTCTTGGCCGGTGACGGAGCCGCCGCTTTCTTGACGGCCTTGACGGCCTTGGCGGCCTTGGTGGCCGGTGCCTTCGCCGGTGCCTTCTTGGCGGGCGCCTTGGTCGCGGCCTTCTTGGCCGCAGCCTTGGTCACCTTCTTAGCCGGCGCCTTCTTCACCGCCTTCCTGGCCGCGCCCGCCACAACACCGCGCTTGACGGCGGGTCCTTCCGCCGGGAGACGCTGTGCGCCAGACACAACCGCTTTGAATTGGGCACCGGGACGGAATGCCGGGACGGACGTCGGCTTCACCTTCACCGTCTCGCCGGTACGCGGATTGCGGGCCACACGCGCTGCGCGGCGCCGCTGTTCGAACACACCGAACCCGGTAATGGTGACGCTCTCACCCTTGTGCACCGCACGTACAATGGTGTCGACGACATTCTCGACGGCGGCGGTCGCCTGCCGACGGTCCGTGTCCAATTTCTGTGTGAGCACGTCAATCAGCTCTGCCTTGTTCATCCAAAACCCTCCGAAGCTAGTGGTCCTCGATTTGAACCTACTAGTGGACACGGTAAACCTCACCCAGCAAATTTCCAAGAGCCACGCGCAATTTCAGGGTCCAGCGAATGGCATTTTCGCAATCCGGTTGCCGCCCTTGACCCGTGGCGGGACTTGAAAATCGGGCCGGTTTACTTAGGTGACCGAGAAGAAATTCCGTCCCGGTCGCCCCTTCAAGAGGCGGGCCGAGTGTGCGGTTTCCACTGGCGATACGCCGCCTCGAACGACTCGATTTTGTCGAGTTTTCGCAGCGTAAGGGCTATATCGTCGAGTCCTTCGAGCAGTCGCCACGCGGTATGGTCGTCAATCTTGAACGGCAGCACCGCCGTTCCGGCGGTGATATTTCGATCTTGAAGATTGGCAGTGATTTCCAAGCCCGGACTCTGCTCGATGAGCTTCCAAAGAAGTTCTACCCCGTCTTGAGAAACTTCGGCTGCCAGGAGGCCGGCCTTGCCGGCGTTGCCCTCGAAAATGTCACCAAATCGAGACGAGATGACAACCCGGAACCCGTAGTCCATAAGCGCCCATACCGCATGCTCACGCGACGAACCGGTCCCGAAATCGGGTCCGGCGACCAGGACCGAGCCCCGGTCAAAGGGGCTGAAATTTAGCACGAATGAAGGATCCGAGCGCCAGCTGGCGAATAAGCCGTCCTCGAAACCAGTTCGGGTGACGCGCTTCAAATACTCCGCCGGAATGATCTGATCGGTGTCGACATTGGAGCGCCGCAGCGGCACGCCGATACCGGTGTGGGTGTGAAAGGCTTCCATGCTCATCCCTTCAGTCGGATAGGTCAGCTCAAGTCGGCCGGGGCGGACAGTGTGCCGCGAACCGCCGTCGCGGCGGCCACGGCCGGCGATACCAGATGTGTGCGGCCGCCTTTGCCCTGGCGCCCTTCGAAGTTGCGGTTGGACGTCGCCGCACAGCGCTCCCCTGGCGCGAGCCGATCGGGGTTCATACCCAGGCACATCGAGCAGCCAGCCTGCCGCCATTCGGCGCCCGCAGCGGTGAAAATCTCGCCCAGCCCTTCGGCTTCGGCCTGTGCGCGGACCCGCATGGAGCCCGGAACGACGAGCATCCGCACCCCCGGGGCCACCCTGCGGCCACGCAAAACGCCGGCGACCACCCGCAGATCTTCAATACGACCGTTGGTACAAGAGCCCACGAACACGGCGTCGACCGCGATTTCGCGCATCGGCGTTCCCGGTCGAAGGCCCATGTAAACCAAGGCTTTCTCGGCGGCCTGCCGCTCGCCGTCGTCGGTCATAAGCTCGGGATCCGGCACGGCCGCGGCCAATGGCACGCCTTGGCCGGGGTTTGTTCCCCAGGTGACGAACGGGCTCAACGAGGCCGCATCGAGATAGACCTCGGTGTCGAAGACGGCGCCATCGTCGGTGCGCAGCTGCTGCCAATCCTGCATTGCCGCGTCCCATTGCGCGCCTTTCGGCGCGCTCGGGCGGTCACGCAGGAACTCGTAAGTGGTCTCGTCCGGCGCCACCATGCCGGCCCGGGCACCGGCTTCGATGCTCATGTTGCAGACCGTCATCCGGCCTTCCATCGACAGCGATTCGATGGCGCTGCCCCGGTATTCGATGACATGACCCTGCCCGCCGCCGGTGCCGATCTTGGCGATCAACGCCAGGATGATGTCCTTGGCCGTCACTCCGGCAGGCAACCGCCCGTCGACATTGACCGCCATCGTCTTGAACGGCCGCAGCGGCAGCGTCTGGGTAGCGAGCACGTGCTCGACCTCCGAGGTGCCGATGCCCATCGCCAGCGCGCCGAATGCGCCATGCGTAGACGTGTGACTGTCGCCACAGACGATCGTCATTCCTGGTTGGGTGAGACCCAACTGCGGCCCGACGACATGCACGATGCCTTGCTCGATATCACCCATCGGATATAGCGGGACGCCGAATTCGGCGCAGTTTCGCCGCAACGTCTCGACCTGAGTGCGCGACACCGGGTCGGCGATCGGCTTGTCGATGTCGATGGTGGGCACGTTGTGATCCTCGGTGGCCAGCGTCAGGTCGGGGCGTCGCACCCGCCGACCGGCCAAACGTAGGCCATCGAAAGCCTGCGGGCTGGTGACCTCGTGCACCAAGTGCAGATCGATATAGATCAAGTCGGGCGCGCTACCGCCGCCTCCAACCACAACGTGGTCGTCCCAAACCTTTCCGGCCAGCGTGCGCGGCTTGTCAGCGCCGGGCGCCTTGACGTCGAATCCCATCTCGAACTCGCCTCGATTCACCTCATTCGCGGCTCGCCGATCAATTCGGCTATGATCTCACAATGCGAGACGCTAGTATCTTTCTGTGAGACAGCATAGCGGTATCGGCGTCCTCGACAAAGCCGTGGGGGTGCTGCATACGATCGCGAAATCTCCATGCGGGTTAGCCGAACTGTGTGAGCGAACCGCCTTGCCGAGGGCCACCGCGTACCGGCTGGCGGCGGCCCTCGAAGTTCATCGCCTGCTGGCCCGCGACGACGACGGGCGTTGGCGGCTTGGTCCCGCGATCACCGAACTCGCGGCCCAGATCGACGACCCGCTGCTGGCCGCCAGCGCGGCGGTGATGCCTGCGTTGCGTGAGACCACCGGTGAAAGCGTGCAGCTGTACCGCCGCGAGGGCACTTCACGGGTCTGCGTGGCCGCCCTGGAACCGTCTGCGGGCCTTCGCGATACGGTTCCGGTCGGGGCACGGTTGCCGATGACGGCAGGTTCGGGGGCCAAAGTGCTACTGGCCTACAGCGACGCCGCCACCCAAAAAGCCGTGCTACCGACGGCGAAATTCACCGACCGAGTGCTGGCTGAAGTACGGCGGCGCGGCTGGGCACAAAGCGTGGCCGAGCGCGAGCCAGGGGTGGCGAGCGTATCGGCGCCGGTGCGCGACAGCCGCGGTGTCGTCATCGCCGCCATATCGGTGTCCGGACCCATCGATCGGATCGGGCGGCGTCCGGGGGCGCGCTGGGCCGCCGATCTCCTGTCCGCGGCCGAAGCGCTGACCCGTCGGCTCTAGATCCGCGTCGGGTCTGCGCTCAGGGCCGGGGAATCACCGTATCTCTCGCCCTGAGCGCAGGTTCAAAGCCACCAGCGCAGAGTCACGGCAGGCGGCCTGACAGACTCACGCCATGGGAATCAATCAGCGCGCGAGCATCGTCATGTCCGAGGACGAGATCGCTGATTTCGTCGTCAAGAGCCGTACCGGCACGCTGGCCACCGTTAGTCCCGACGGCCACCCACACTTGACCGCGATGTGGTACGCCGTGGTCGACGGCGAAATCTGGCTGGAGACCAAGGCCAAGTCACAGAAGGCCGTCAACCTCAAACGGGATCGGCGGGTGAGCTTCCTGATCGAGGACGGCGACACCTATGACACGCTGCGGGGGGTGTCCTTCGAAGGCGTCGCGGAGATCGTCGACGATCCCGACGCCCTGCACCGAGTCGGGGTGAGCGTGTGGGAGCGCTACACCGGTCCCTACACCGACGATGTCAAACCCATGGTCGACCAGATGATGCACAAGCGGGTCGGCGTACGGATCGTCCCCCGCCGCGCCCGCTCGTGGGATCATCGCAAGCTCGGGTTGCCGCACATGCCGGTCGGCGGGTCTACCGCACCGGCGGCGCTGCGGACCGGCCGGTAACCGCACTGTAGACGGTCTTGTAGCCCCGATGGGATTCGAACCCACGCTACCGCCGTGAGAGGGCGGCGTCCTAGGCCGCTAGACGACGGGGCCAGAACCGATCCGAGCTGTCAGCATAGCTCACCCGGATATGCCCACCTAATTGCTTGCGGTGGTGAGATTTTGCTGGGGTACCAGGACTCGAACCTAGAATGGCTGAACCAGAATCAGCTGTGTTGCCAATTACACCATACCCCATCGGCTGCCTAAAACCGCTGGTCAGAACGCCTTCTGCGGACTAGAACAAGCGTTTAGACGCGTTGCGAGCCCGCCGCTGCCAGCCGTTGTCGACCGACGTGCAGACTACCAAAGACTTGCAACGCAATCCGAATGCGTGGTCCTACTTCGCGGCGATCTGATCGCGCGCGGCGCGCAGCCGGTGCAGGCTGCGGTCGCGGCCGAGTAGCTCCAGCGATTCGAACAACGGCGGGCTGACCGTCGTCCCGGTGGCGGCAACCCTGATCGGACCAAACGCCTTACGCGGTTTGAGCGCCAGACCCTCGATGAGTGCGGCCTTGAGGGTGGCCTCGATCCCGGCCGCGGTCCAGTCCGCCACGCTGTCCAGCGCGGCCAGCGCCGCATCCAGCACCGCGCTCCCCTCAGGACCGAGTTCCTTGGCGGCGACGTTGGGGTCGACCGCGTATTCGTCGTCGTTGAGGAACTTCAGCAGGTCCCAAGCGTCACCAAGTACGACGATGCGGGTCTGCACCAGCCGGGCAGCCGCGGCGAATCCCGCCTGGTCCAACTTGATGTGATGGCCGTGTGCGTCCAGGTAATCGCGCAGCCTGCCGGTGAAGTCGTCCACGTCGAGCAGACGGATGTGCTCGGCGTTGATCGCGTCGGCCTTCTTCTGGTCGAACCGGGCCGGGTTGGAGTTGACGTCGACAACGTCGAACGCGGCCACCATCTCATCGAGACTGAACAGGTCATGATCGTCGGCGATTGCCCAGCCGAGCAACGCGAGATAATTCAGCAGCCCCTCCGGGATGAAGCCCCGGTCGCGGTGGGTAAACAGATTCGACTGCGGGTCGCGCTTCGAGAGTTTTTTGGTTCCCTCTCCTAACACCGTTGGAAGGTGCGCGAATTCCGGAATATTCTCGGCGACGCCGATCCGGATCAGCGCCTGATACAGCGCAAGCTGCCGCGGAGTCGACGGCAGCAGGTCCTCGCCACGCAGCACATGGGTAATCTTCATCAGCGCGTCGTCACACGGGTTGACCAAGGTGTACAACGGATCTCCGCTTGCCCGGGTCAACGCGAAATCGGGCACGCTGCCCGCCGCGAAGGTGGTGGTCCCGCGCACCAGGTCATCCCAACTGAGATCGTCGTCGGGCATCCGCAGCCGTACCACCGGTTTACGGCCTTCGGTGAGAAATGCCGAGCGCTGCACATCGGTCAGATCCCGGTCGAAGTTGTCGTAGCCCAGCTTAGGGTTGCGGCCGGCGGCGATATGGCGGGCCTCGACTTCCTCAGGCGTCGAAAAGGCGTAGTAGGCCTCTCCGGCCGCGAGCAGCTTGGCCACCACCTCACGGTAAATCTCTTTGCGCTGCGACTGCCGGTACGGGCCGTAGGGTCCGCCGACCTCGGGTCCCTCGTCCCAGTTCAGGCCGAGCCAGCGCAGTGCGTCGAGCAGCGCCAGATAGCTTTCGTCGCTGTCGCGTTCGGGGTCGGTGTCCTCGATGCGAAAGACGAAGGTGCCGCCGGTGTGTCGGGCGTAGGCCCAATTGAACAGCGCAGTGCGGACCATCCCGACGTGGGGGGTCCCGGTGGGCGACGGGCAGAATCGGACCCGGACAGTGCCTACTTGAGGGGCTGCTTTTGGGGCTGCTGGAGTCACGACTTTCCTTTACGGACTACGGGATTGGTGAGGGTGCCGATTCCCTCGATAGTGATGGAGACGGTGTCACCATCTTCAATGGGACCGACACCTGCCGGTGTTCCGGTGAGGATGAGATCGCCGGGCAGCAAGGTCATCACGGCCGAGATCCACTCGACGATGGTGCCGACGTCGTGGATCATCAGCGAGGTACGGCTGTGTTGCTTTACTTCGCCATTGACCTCGGTGCGCAGTTCGAGATCCGCCGGGTCGACATCGGTGACGATCCACGGCCCAACCGGGCAGAAGGTGTCATGCCCTTTGGCCCGAGTCCATTGGCCATCGGCCTGCTGTTGATCGCGTGCCGACACATCGTTTCCGATGGTGTAGCCGAGGATATTGTCGGCGGCCTGGGCGGCCCGGATGTCCTTGCACGGCTGGCCGACCACTACTGCCAACTCGCCCTCGAAGTGCACAGGTGATGCGTTGGCGGGCAATCGAATCGGTACATTCGGTCCGATGATCGCGGTGTTGGGCTTGAGGAATATCACCGGGTCCGCCAGTGCTGGGCCCGTTTGGCCGCCCATCTCTGCGATGTGATCGGCGTAGTTCTTACCGACGCACACCACCTTGCCGGCCAGCATCGGAGCCAGCAGCCGGACATCGGCCAACGGCCATGATCGGCCGGTGAAGGTCGGCGTGCCGAACGGGTGCTCGGCGATCTCACGGGCGATCATCCCGGCGGGATCGTCCAGTTCGCCCTCGATGCTGACGAAGGCGACACCGTCCGGGCTGGCGATTCGACCGAGGCGCATTCGCTTGAGCCTAGTGACGAGCAGTAGGGGCCGGCGCAGCCGGGCGCTGCGGATCACGTCGGCTAACGGATGCGGCCGCTTCGGGTATCCCGACCGAAAGAACCGGTGCGTTCGAATCATGATGCGCTGGCCGCAATATCAGCGAATTTCATTACCCGCTGCCCACGGGAACCGTGTGCAAGCATGGGCTGATGGCGATGGGGCTACGCGCTGGACCGCGTTGGCGAGCGGATCGTGCTGACCGCGGGCTCGGCACTTACCGCCGCTGCGGCCCACGCCGCGGCATCGGCCCATTCGATGGTCGTGGTCGCTGGGAATCGCCTTGGGCGCATTGGTCATGCCCGAGCTGGGCGAACGCGGCCCGCGTGCGGGGCTGACGTTCCCCGCGCTGGTGTGCACGGTGGCGGCGTGGCCAGCGCGATCGCTATCGTCGATCCGCCGCGGAAATCCCGCAAGACAGCCATTGAACAGGAACTGGCCAGCCCGCACCGCGGGTCGTCGGTGCTGCGGCGAATCCACGCGGTAGCGGGCCTGCTGATGATGCCGCAGACAGTGACTATGACGTTCACGGTGGTTTGGCTGATGAAAGACCACCACTGGTCGGTCGAGGCTGCCGGCGGTTTGGTGACCCTTTCGCAGCTGCTCGGTGCGCTGGGCCGCATCGCGGTCGGCCGCTGGTATGACCGGGTCGGCTCGCGAATGCGACCGGTTCCTGCTGGCCTTGGCCGATCATCTGAATTCGCGATATGAGGTGCCGCTCATGGTCGCCATCTCGGTAATCGCGGTGCTCGACAATGGGTTGGAGGCAACCGCGATCACCGAATTCGCCGGGCCGTTCTGGAGTGGGCGCGCCTTAGGTATCCAAAACACCCTCCAGCGGGTGATGGCGGCCGCCCGACCCCCACTGTTCGGTGTCTTGATCACCGCCGAGAAATATCCGCCGGCGTGGGCGCTGTGCGGATTGTTCCCGCTGGTGGCGGTCCCGTCGGTGCCGGCCCGGTTGCTCCCGCCCGGCCTAAAAGCTAGAGCGCGGCGGCAATCCGTTCGCCGACTTCGCTGGTGGCGAGCCGTTCGTTCCCACGAGTCGCCAAATAGGCCTCGACGGCCCGGTCCACCCGGGCAGCGGCATCGTCCTCGCCCAGATGGGCAAGCAGCAGCGCCACCGACATGATCGCCGCGGTCGGATCCGCGATGCCCTGACCGGCGATATCCGGCGCGCTGCCGTGCACCGGCTCGAACATCGACGGGTTGGTTCGGGTGGGATCGATATTTCCACTGGCGGCCAAGCCAATTCCGCCGCACACCGCCGCCGCCAAGTCGGTGATGATGTCGCCGAACAGGTTGTCGGTGACGATCACGTCAAAGCGACCGGGATCAGTAACCAGGAAGATGGTGGCCGCGTCGACGTGTTGATAGGCCACCTCGACGTCGGGATGTTCTTCGCCGACCTCTGCCACGATCCGCGACCATAGCTTCCCGGCGAATGTCAGCACGTTGGTCTTGTGCACCAGCGTGAGGTGCTTGCGACGCCGCCGGGCGCGCTCGAACGCGTCGGCCACCACTCGGCGCACGCCGAACGCGGTGTTCAGGCTTACCTCGGTGGCTACTTCGTTGGGCGTTCCGACGCGGATCGCGCCACCGGTACCGGTGTAGGGACCTTCGGTCCCCTCGCGCACCACCACGAAGTCGATGTCGGGGTTTCCGGCGAGTGGACTGCTCACCCCTGGATACAGCCGGGCAGGTCGCAGGTTGATGAAATGATCCAGCTCGAAGCGCAAGCGCAACAACAGACCTCGCTCCAGCACACCACTGGGCACCGACGGATCACCCACCGCCCCGAGCAGGATGGCGTCATGCTCCCGCAGTTCGGCGAGCACCGACTCCGGCAGTAGCTCACCGGTGGCGTGGAAACGCCGGGCGCCCAGATCGTAGGTCGTCTTTTGCACGCCGGGCAGGACTGCGTCAAGGACTTTGACCGCCTCGGCCACCACCTCCGGGCCGATCCCGTCGCCGCCGACGGTCGCCAACTTCACGAACGCCGTCCCCAGCAAGCGGGCGGTACCCCCACTGCATCGTCGCCGGCCCGAGTCACGACAGATCAACCACCTCAAGCTGGTAAGCGTCCACCGCCGCTCCGATCGCCGACCGCACGTCCGGTGGCGCGTCTTGGTCCAGCCGCAGCAGAATCGTCGCGCCCGGGCCCTCGGCGTCCTCGCTGAGTTGCGCGGCTTCAATATTCACCCCGGCAGCGCCCAGCAGGGTGCCGATCTTGCCCAACGCTCCCGGCCGGTCGACGTAATGGACGATCAGGTTGGTGCCTTCGGCGCGCAGGTCGAAGTTGCGGCCGTTGATCTGCACGATCTTCTGCACTTCTTGCGGCCCCGACAGCGTGCCGGCGACGTTGACGACCGAGCCGTCGGAGGCCACCGCCCGCACGTCGACAACGCTGCGGTGATTGGGGCTTTCGGAGGCCTTGCTGATCTCGGCGGTAACGCCTCGTTCGGCGGCCAGCGCCGGCGCGTTGACGAATGTCACCGGATCCTCGATGACCGCCGAGAACAGCCCGCGCAGCGCCGAAAGCCGCAGCACCTCGACGTCTTCGGAAGCCAGCTCGCCCCGCACCTGCACCGACAACGACGCCGGCAGTCCGTTGGACAGCGCGGCGACCAGCACCCCGAGCTTGCGCACCAGGTCCAACCAGGGTGCCACCTCTTCGCTGACCACCCCGCCGCCGACATTGACCGCGTCGGGAACGAACTCCCCCGCCAGTGCCAGCTTCACGCTCTCCGCGACGTCGGTGCCGGCCCGGTCCTGAGCCTCGGCGGTGGACGCCCCCAGATGGGGTGTGACCACCACCTGCGGCAGCTCGAAAAGCGGGCTGTCGGTGCACGGCTCGGTGCCGAACACGTCGAGACCCGCGGCGCGGACATGGCCGCTGCTCACCGCTTCGGCCAGCGCCGCCTCGTCCACCAGGCCGCCGCGCGCGGCGTTGACGATGATCACGCCCGGCTTGGTCTTGGCCAGCGCCTCCTTGTCGATCAGGCCTGCCGTCTCGGGCGTCTTCGGCAGATGCACCGAGATGAAATCGGCGCGGGCCAGCAGCTCGTCCAGGGATAGCAGTTCGATGCCCAGCTGCGCGGCCCGGGCCGGTGAGATATATGGGTCGTAGGCGATGACGTGGGTACCGAAGGCCGCGATCCGCTGAGCGACCAATTGGCCGATCCGGCCCAGCCCCACTACCCCTACGGTTTTGCCGAAAATCTCGGTGCCCGAGAACGAGGACCGCTTCCAGGTGTGTTCGCGCAGCGAGGCATCGGCCGCCGCGATCTGGCGGGAGGCGGCCAGCAGCAGTGCCAATGCGTGCTCGGCGGCGCTGTGGATGTTCGACGTCGGGGCATTGACCACCAGCACACCGCGCGCGGTGGCGGCATCCACGTCGACGTTGTCCAGCCCAACCCCGGCACGGGCGACGATCTTCAGCTTGGGGGCGGCCGCCAGCACCTCGGCGTCGACGGTGGTCGCGGACCGCACCAGCAGCGCGTCGGCCTCGGGCAGCGCGGCCAGCAGCTTCTCCCGGTCGGGACCGTCTACCCAGCGCACCTCGACCTGGTCTCCCAGGGCGGCAACGGTTGATTGGGCGAGTTTGTCGGCGATTAACACAACAGGCAGGTTCACGCCGCCAGCGTATCGGCTCTAATTGACCGGTGGACGACGTCACCGTCGTCGGCAGCGGGCCCAATGGGCTCGCTGCCGCAGTCATCTGCGCCCGCGCAGGTCTGAAAGTGCAGGTCGTCGAAGCCCAGCCGACCTTCGGCGGCGGCACCCGCACCGCGGCCGACCTAGACTATCCCGGAGTCTTACACGACGTGTGCTCGGCGGTTCACCCGTTGGCGCTGGCGTCGCCGTTTTTCGCAGCATTCGACCTGCCCGCACGCGGCGTGCAGCTGGCGGTACCCAAGATTGCCTATGCCAATCCGCTGCCAGGCCGGCCGGCGGCAATCGCCTACCACGATCTCGAGCGCACCTGTGCCGAACTGGAGCACGGCGCGTCCTGGCGGCGCCTGCTCGGCCCGTTGGTACAGGACTCAGCTGCTGTAGCGGGATTGCTGCTCGGCGACAAGCGTTCGGTGCCCTGTTCGTTATTGCCCACCCTGCGGCTCGGGCTTCGGATGCTGGCCCAAGGCACCCCGGCGTGGGGGTCACTGGTCGGCGAGGATGCCCGCGCGTTGTTCACCGGCGTTGCCGCGCATGTGATTTCGCGGATGCCGTCGTTGGCGGCGGCCGGCGCCGGTTTGATGCTGGCCACACTCGCGCACTCGGTCGGCTGGCCGATTCCGATGGGTGGCAGCCGGGTACTCACCGATGCGCTGATCGCTGACCTACGCGCGCACGGTGGTGAGCTGACAGCCGACGTCGAAATCACCGAGCCGCCGGGCGGTGTCGTCGCGTTTGACACGGCACCGACCGCGCTGCTGCGGATATACGGTGACGCTCTTCCAGCTCGATATGCTAAAGCGTTGCGCCGCTATCGATTTGGACCCGGCGTCGCCAAGGTCGACTTCGTGCTCAGCGACGATATTCCCTGGTCGGACCCGCGTCTGCGGCAGGCACCAACCCTTCATCTCGGCGGCACCCGCGAGCAGATGGCGAAAGCGGAGGCAGACATCGCGGCCGGGCGCCACGCTCAGTGGCCGATGGTGCTGGCCGCCTCGCCGCACGTCGCCGATTCCGGCCGCAGAGATGTCTCGGGCCGCCGTCCTTTCTGGACGTACGCCCACGTGCCGTCGGGTTCCACCGTCGATGCGACCGACGCGGTGACCGGAATCGTCGAGCGGTTCGCACCCGGCTTCCGCGACATCGTGGTAGCGGCCCGCGCCGTGCCCGCCGCGCGGATGGCCGACCACAACGCCAACTACGTCGGTGGCGACATCGGGATGGGCGGAAATTCCGCCTGGCGTGCCATCGCCGGCCCCACACCACGCCTGGACCCTTGGCGCACACCGATTCCCAAGGTGTATCTCTGTTCGGCGGCCACCCCGCCCGGCGGTGGCGTGCATGGCATGGCCGGTTACTACGCCGCCCGTACGTTGTTGCGCCGCGAATTCGGGATCACCGATATGCCTAAGCTTGCTCCGTGACCAAACTCGCGATCATCTACTATTCGGCCACCGGTCACGGCACCGCGATGGCGCAGCGCGTCGCTGCGGCGGCCGAGTCCGCGGGCGCCGAAGTCCGCTTGAGGCATGTCGCCGAAACCCACAACCCGGAATCGTTCTCCCACAACCCGGCCTGGACCGCGAACTACGAAGCAACCAAGGATCTTCCCGCGGCCACCGGCGACGACATTGTGTGGGCCGACGCGGTGATCTTCGGCTCACCGACTCGCTTCGGCTGTCCCGCAGCGCAATTGCGCACCTTCCTGGACTCGCTCGGCGGGCTGTGGGCCGAAGGCAAGCTCGCGGACAAGGTATATGCGGCCTTCACCTCCTCCAGCACCCTCCACGGTGGCCAGGAAACCACGCTGCTCGCGCTCTACATCACGTTGATGCATTTCGGCGGGATCATCGTGCCGCCGGGATACACCGATCCGTGCAAATTCGTCGACGGCAATCCGTACGGGGTGAGCCTGGTCTCCACCCACGACAACATCAACGAATTCGACGACCCCACCAACGCCGCCCTCGACCACCTGGCCTGCCGGGTGGTGTCGGTCGCCGACCAGCTGGCTTCGTAGCGGGCGCTCGCGACACTTAATCTGCGTACACGACACGCCGAGAACGGTCGCAGTGGTTTAAGTTTCGACGGCCCGGAGCGCGTTATGCGCGATTGCCCGGCTGTCCCCCGCAAGCGGGTGGGGGGTACTCCCCCTGCGGAGCGGGGACCCCACCCACTTGTGGGGGCGTGCCCCCACCTCCCGCTGCTTCGCGGCGCGCATCGTCGCCGAGCTACGCGGTCTCGGTGATCGGTCGGTCGACCCAGCTCATCAGGTCGCGCAGCCTCTTGCCGACGACCTCGATGGGGTGCTCGGCGTTGCGCTTACGCAGCTCCTGCAGTTGCTTGCCGCCGCCCTCGACGTCGGCGACCAGCTTCTTGACAAAGCTGCCGTCCTGGATCTCGCGCAGGATGCCCCGCATCCGCTCCTTGGTGTCGGCGTCGATGACTCGCGGGCCGGACAGGTACCCGCCGAATTCCGCGGTGTCAGAAACCGAGTAGTACATTCGCGAGATACCGCCCTCGTACATCAGGTCGACGATCAGCTTGAGCTCGTGCAGCACCTCGAAGTACGCCAGTTCTGGCGCGTAGCCGGCCTCGACCATCACGTCGAAGCCAGCCTTCACCAATTCCTCCGTGCCACCGCACAATACGGTCTGCTCGCCAAAGAGGTCGGTTTCGGTTTCGTCTTTGAAGGTGGTTTTGATGACGCCGGCCCGAGTGCCGCCGATGGCCTTGGCGTAGGACAGCGCCAGCGCCTCGCCCTGCCCGGTCGGGTCCTGGTCGACGGCGATCAGGCAGGGCACACCCTTGCCGTCGACGAACTGGCGGCGCACCAGGTGGCCGGGACCCTTCGGGGCGACCATCGCGACGGTGGCATCGGCCGGCGGCTTGATCAAGTCGAAGTGGATGTTGAGTCCGTGACCGAAAAACAAAGCATCGCCGGGCCTCAGGTTGGGCTCGATGTCGTTTTTGAAGATGTCCGCCTGGGCGGTGTCGGGCGCCAGCAGCATGATGAGGTCGGCCCACTTGGCGACCTCGGCGGGGGTGTCGGCTTGCAGGCCCTGTTCCTCGACCTTGGCCCGGGACTTCGAACCCTCCTTCAGCCCGACGCGCACCTGCACGCCGGAGTCGCGCAGGCTCAGTGAGTGCGCGTGCCCTTGGCTGCCGTATCCGATCACACCGACCTTGCGGCCCTGGATGATCGACAGGTCTGCATCGTCGTCGTAGAACATCTCTAATGCCTGCGTTGGCAACTGAATATCTCCTTCGTCTTGGGCTTGTCGAAAAGCGTGGGAAATTACTTGATAGTGCCGATACCGCGCGGACCGCGGGACAACGACACCATTCCCGATTGGGCGATCTCGCGGATACCAAAAGGCTCCAGTACACGTAGCAGCGCCTCGATCTTGCCGCGGTCGCCGGTGGCCTCGATGGTCAGCGACTCCGGGGATACGTCAATCACCTTGGCGCGGAATAGGTTCACCGCCTCGATGACCTGGCTGCGGGTACCGGAATCGGCCCGCACCTTGATCAATGTCAACTCCCGGGACACCGAATTGCCAGCGTCTTGTTCGACAATCTTGATGACGTTGATCAGCTTGTTGAGCTGCTTGGTGATCTGTTCGAGCGGGGTGTCCTCGGCGGAGACCACGATGGTCATCCGCGACATGTCCTTCTGCTCGGTGGCACCGACGGCCAGCGACTCGATGTTGAAGCCGCGCCGGGAGAACAGCGCCGCAACCCGCGCGAGCACGCCGGGCTTGTCTTCCACCAGCACCGACAACGTGTGCGTTTTCGGGTTCATCAGGCGTGCCCTTCGCTTTCGTCATCGAATAGCGGGCGGATGCCGCGGGCGGCCTGGATCTCGTCATTGCTGGTCCCGGCGGCCACCATGGGCCACACCTGCGCGTCGGCGCCGACGATGAAGTCGATCACTACCGGGCGGTCGTTGATCGCGCGCGCCTGGTTGATCACGTCGACGACGTCTTCTTCACGCTCGCAACGCAATCCGACGCAACCTAACGCCTCGGCCAGCTTGACGAAGTCCGGGATGCGGTGTGAGTGCGTGGCCAGGTCGGTCTGCGAGTAGCGCTCCTGGTAGAACAGCGACTGCCATTGGCGCACCATGCCCAGGTTGCCGTTGTTGATCAACGCCACCTTAATCGGCACGCCTTCGATCGCGCAGGTGGCCAGCTCCTGGTTGGTCATCTGGAAGCAGCCGTCGCCGTCGATCGCCCAGACCTCGGCGTCCGGGCGGGCGATCTTGGCGCCCATGGCCGCCGGAATGGCGAACCCCATGGTGCCCAGCCCGCCGGAGTTGAGCCAAGTGCGTGGCTTCTCATAGGAGATGAACTGCGCCGCCCACATCTGATGCTGACCGACACCGGCGACATACACGGCGTCCGGACCAGCGATGTTACCCAGCGTGGAGATCACATATTCCGGGCTCAGGCTGCCGTCGCTCTGCGGGCCGTAGCTCAGCGGGTAGGTGGCCCGGACGCCGTCCAGATATGCCCACCAGTTGGTCATGTCGATGTTGCCGGGTATCTCGTGCTGTCGCAGCGTTGCGATGAGGTCGGTGATGACGGCTTTGACATCGCCGACGATCGGCACGTCGGCGTGCCGGTTCTTGCCGATCTCGGCCGGGTCGATATCGGCGTGGATGACCTTGGCCTCGGGCGCGAAGGAGTCGAGCTTTCCGGTCACCCGGTCGTCGAAGCGGGTGCCCAGCGCGATCAGCAAGTCGCTGCGCTGCAGCGCTGCCACCGCGGCGACCGTGCCGTGCATGCCGGGCATGCCCAGGTTCTGCCGATGGCTGTCCGGGAAGGCGCCGCGGGCCATCAGCGTGGTGACCACCGGGATGCCGGTCAGTTCGGCCAACTCCCGCAGTTGCTCGGTCGCCTCGCCGCGGATGACACCACCGCCCACGTACAGCACGGGTTTGCGTGCGGCCGCGATCAGCTTGGCGGCCTCGCGGATCTGCCGATTGTGCGGTTTGGTGTTCGGCTTGTAACCGGGCAGATCCATCCGCGGCGGCCAGCTGAACGTGCACTGGCCTTGCAGCACGTCCTTGGGGAGATCGACAAGTACCGCGCCAGGGCGTCCCGACGATGCGATGTGGAAGGCCTCGGCCAGCACCCGCGGGATTTCGTCACCCGAGCGCACCAGGAAGTTGTGTTTGGTGATCGGCATCGTGATGCCCGAGATGTCGGCCTCTTGGAAGGCATCGGTTCCGATCAGCGTCCGACCGACCTGCCCGGTGACGGCGACCACGGGAATCGAGTCCATCTGCGCATCGGCCAGCGGGGTCACCAGATTGGTGGCGCCGGGACCCGAAGTGGCCATGCAGACCCCGACCTTGCCGGAGGCGTGCGCGTAACCACTGGCCGCGTGACCGGCGCCCTGCTCGTGGCGGACCAGCACGTGGCGTAGCTTTTTAGAGTCGAACAGCGGGTCGTAGACCGGCAGCACGGCGCCGCCCGGAATCCCGAAGATGACCTCGACGTCGAGTTCCTCCAACGACCGGATCACCGCCTGGGCACCGGTAAGTTGCTCCGGTGCAACACGTTTGGCTGCGGTCGCTTTTGCGGCGGGTTTCACTATGTCCGGCACGTCGTTGGCCGCTTCCTGCGACTCCGGCTTGGCAGCCGATGTTTGTGGCCGGGTGTGTGGCCTGGTGGGTGCGCTCACTGTGTCCTCTCAGTCCTCTCGGTCCCGTTTCGCTCTCGAAGTTTCGTTGGTGCGCAAGAAAAAACCCCCGTCAGCTCATCTGCTGCACGAGGGTTGCGCGTCGGTGCTGGATCGCTTCAAATGCCCAAGGGCTAGTCAGGCACCAACGCGCCGACTAATTACTACGAGCATTCCGGGCTTTCCGGCGGTATCCATAGCCTCCGACGGTAGCCTTCGCACAGCTCAGCAGTCAAATCCGGTGCCGCCGGCCGCGACGGGAGCCCCGCGTGTGCGCGGAAGCGCTCGGCGGAGTTGGGCCCGGGTGACGAGTGAAATGATGCTCGGGTGGCTACTGGTTCGTCTGCCCAAACACCGGCCGGCTCGCCCGTGGTGATCAAGGTGTCGCCGATGGCGCACCTCGCCGTTGGCTTCTTGACCCTGGGGTTGCTCATACCGGTGCTGGCCTGGCCGGCGTCCGCGCCGCTGCTTGTCCTCCCGGTGGTGTTGTCGGCGTTGATCATCCGGCTACGCACCGTCGCCGACGACAAGGGCCTGACCGCTCGGACCCTGCTGGGGAGCCAGACGGTGTGCTGGGATGACATCGACGGGCTGCGCTTCCACCGAGGTTCCTGGGCACGCGCGCGCCTCAAAAACGGTACAGAGCTGCGATTGCCTGCGGTTACTTTCGCGACGCTGCCGCTGCTGACCGAGGCCAGCTCGGGGCGAGTTCCCAATCCCTACCGATGAGGGGTTGGGGGCCGCTTCAGGCGATCGGATTAACGCCGTTGAGCAGCACCCACACCGCGATACCGGCAGCGACGCCAGCCAGCAGGGCGACGAACGACCCGATGAAGGGTCGATGGGCCCAACCTCGGCCGGCGTCGAGGCCATAGCGGCCCGGTCCGGACAGGATGACCGCGACGGCCAGGACGATCAGGGTGATCTGGTATTCGTGCCCCTGCGGCAGGAAGAACGAGAAGGAATGCGAATGCGGCCGCACCGAGACGGTGGCCAGCAGACCGTTGATCAGGAACGCCAGCGCGCCCGCTGCGGCAACCGGGGTAAACAATCCCAGCACCAGCAGCACAGCGGCCACGACCTCACCGCCGGCGCTCACGTAGGCCAGGATGTCGGCGTGCTGGTAGCCGACGTCGGACAGTGAGTTCTTGAATCCGGCAACCCCCTGGCCACCCCACCAGCCGAACAGCTTCTGCAGCCCATGGGCACCTAGCACCACTCCCAGCCCGACCCGCAAAACCAGCAAACCGAGATTCTGGGTGCCGCGCCGGCCGACGGCGCGTGCCCGCCCGTTGTCCTCCTCCGCGTCGATCGCGGCGGGCTCGGCCACTGCGCGCGGGGCCGCCGGCTGCGGCTGGACGTATGGCAACGGCTCCTGCTGGTCGAGCGGACGGTAACCCGCGCCCCCTGGGCTACCCGCGGCGGCGGGGTCGCTGTACGGGATGACGGTGGTGGTTCCAAAGTCGCCCGGGTACCCGACTGGCGTCAGGTCGTCTTCGGGGTCGACCAAGCGCGCAGAGGCGGGTCGTCCCGGAATTGGCTCCGGTGATTCGCCGGGCCGCGCCCAATGTGCGTCATTCGGTTGACTGGTCACGGGTGTCAGGGTAAGGGTATTTGGGCCTAAATTGGGGATTTGAGGGGCGCTTTCGCAAGGCAATCGGCGGTTAGACCGCCAAACCGGCCCAGATTGGCCCCAAATCACCTCTCCCATGCATCCGAAAGGCCCGAAAAGGGCGAACCCGCGCCTGGACCGGCGGAGCTTCCGGAGGCGGACACGGGCACGCCATGTGGCGGCGGTGCCCGCACTGTCCGTAGCCTGTCGGTCATGCGACTGCGGCGCTCAGTTCGGTGCGGGCTCGCCGCGCTCTGCGCGGTGGTACTGGCGTCGAGCGGGTGCGCGCGGTTCAACGACGCCCAGTCGCAGCCCTTCACCACGAACCCGGAACTGCGGCCCCAGCCCAGCTCGACGCCTCCCCCCCCGCCGCCGCTGCCGCCCGTACCTTTCCCCAAGCAGTGCCCGGCCCCAGGGGTGATGCAGGGCTGCCTGGAGAGCACCAGCGGTCTGATCATGGGCATTGACAGCAAAACCGCGTTGGTCGCCGAACGCGCGACTGGTGCCGTCGAGGAGATCTCTGTCAGCGCCGAGCCAAAGGTGAAGATGGTCATCTCGGTCGACCCGTCCGGTGATGGTGGCTTGATGGATATCGTGCTGTCGCCCACGTATTCGCAAGACCGCCTGATGTATGCCTACATCAGCACGCCCACTGACAATCGGGTCATCCGGGTGGCCGATGGCGATATCCCGAAGGACATCCTGACCGGAATCCCTAAGGGTGCCACCGGGAACACCGGAGCGTTGATCTTCACCAGCCCCACCACGCTGGTCGTGATGACCGGCGATACAGGCAACCCGGCGCTGGCCGCCGATCCCAAATCGTTGGCCGGCAAGGTCCTGCGTATCGAGCAGCCGACCACTATCGGCCAGGCGCCGCCGACGACGGCGCTGTCCGGCGTCGGCTCGGGCGGCGGTCTGTGCATCGACCCCGTCGATGGCTCACTGTATGTCGCCGACCGCACCCCCACGGCGGACCGGTTGCAGCGCATCACCAAGACCTCGGAGGTCTCCACGGTGTGGACCTGGCCGGACAAACCCGGCGTGGCCGGCTGCGCGGCAATGGACGGGACCGTGCTGGTCAACCTGATCAACACCAAGCTCACGGTGGCGGTCCGGCTCGCGCCGTCGACGGGTGCGGTCACCGGTGAGCCCGACGTCGTCCGCAAGGACACCCACGCCCACGCGTGGGCGCTGCGGATGTCGCCTGACGGAAACGTGTGGGGCGCAACCGTCAACAAGACTGCCGGGGACGCCGAGAAGCTCGACGACGTGGTGTTCCCGCTGTTCCCGCAGGGCGGCGGCTTCCCGCGCAACAATGACGACAAGACATAGCCAGGCGACGATGCGGGCCGCGCAAGCGGGCCGCGCTGGGGGCACTCCCCTGCAGAGCGGGGACCCCACCCGCTCGCGCGGGACGGCGAGGGGGCGAGCCCGGCGATCAAACCCAGCCGATTAGAGCCCGTCAAGTGTGAACCTCAAACCGGCGGCGCGTCGCTCGGTGCACCGTTGAAGAGCTGCTGCGGCACGCCCGGGCCGGGGTCGAGGTCGTCGATGTCAAAGAGGTAGAGCGGATCGTCGGAGGACTCGGGAGCCCACGTGGCGATGGGCTCC
This sequence comes from Mycobacterium sp., assembly GCA_035515675.1. Lineage (GTDB taxonomy): Bacteria > Actinomycetota > Actinomycetes > Mycobacteriales > Mycobacteriaceae > Mycobacterium. The sequence continues at coordinate 23,637 of DATJBA010000041.1, read as the reverse complement.
AACACGTAGGCGACATGATCCCCGGCATCGATCCAATTCACTGTCCTACCGACGAACCACGCGATCGCATCATCACACCACGTCTCCTGACAGGCGTTTCGCGGCGATCAGTCGGGCAGCTCGCGGGGCACCACGAACACGTCCACCAGTGCACCGTTGCGCCACACCGTCATCTCGATTCGCCGCGCGATCGCGTCCTCGACCATCAGCTGCTGAATCGCGGTTGCGGTGACGACGCGCTGGCCATCGACGCTCACCACGATGTCGCCGCGGCGCAGGCCCGCTTGGGCGGCCGGGCTGCCGGCGACCACGCTGGCGACCTGCAGGCCCTGTGCGGTACCGAGCTTGTCGGCAACCGCGGGCGGCACCGAAACATGTGAGCCGGCAATACCCAACCACGCGCGGCGCACGCGGCCGGTGTGCATCAGCGCCGCGATGATCTTGTGGGTCGATGCGTTGATGGGCACGGCCAGCCCGAGACCGACACCGGCGACCGCCGTGCTCACGCCGACCATCCGGCCACGACCGTCGGCCAATACACCGCCGCTGTTACCGGGATTGAGCGCAGCATCGGTCTGGATCACCTCGTCGACGACACGGCCATTACGAGTGGGCAGCGACCGTCCGAGACCGGAGACGATGCCGGCGGTGACGCTGCCGGCCAACCCCAGCGGATTGCCCACTGCCACCACCAGTTGACCGACACGCAGGTCCTCTGCGCGTCCCATGGCCACGGGCGGAGGAACGCTGCCGCGCGCCTTCAGCACGGCCAGGTCGGACAGCTCGTCATGACCGGCGACATCCGCGGCCACGGTGGTGCCGTCGGTGAACGTCGCCTCGGCGGAGCGGGCCCCGGCGACGACGTGCGCGCTGGTCAGCAGGTAACCGTCGGGGGTGATGACGCTGGCGCTGCCGCTGCCGCCGCCCCGGCGGGTGTGCACCGCGAGGCTGGCCACACTGGGCAACACCGCGTTGGCCACCGCGGTGACCACGGCGGAGTACGCGTCCAGGGCGTCAGCGTCGTGACGGTCGTCAGGCATAACCGGGTCAGCGTCATAGCGGCCTTCGCTATGCCACCGTTCGCCACCGGCAGAACGCCGGGCGGCTAACCCTGCCCGCAGGCGACCAGGACGAGTTCGCGCACCCTCGCCGCATCAGCTTGTCCGCGGGTGGCCTTCATCACCGCACCGACGATCGCACCCGCCGCGGCCACCTTGCCGCCGCGGATCTTTTCCGCCACATCGGGGTTGGCGGCCAGGGCTTCGTCGACAGCGGCCTGTGTCACCGAGTCGTCGCGCACCAGCGCCAGACCGCGGGCGGTCATCACCTGCTCGGGTTCGCCCTCTCCGGCCAGCACACCCTCCACGACTTCGCGGGCCAGCTTGTTGGACAGCCTGCCCTCGTCGACCAGTGCCACCACGGCGGCAACCTGGGCCGGAGTGATAGCCAGCTCGTCTAATCCGACATTCGCCTCGTTGGCCTTCTGCACCAGGAAGTTTCCCCACCAGGCACGGGCCTGCTCGCTGGAGGCGCCGTGCTCGATGGTCGCGGCGACCAATTCGACCGCGCCCGCGTTGACCAGATCTCGCATCACCTCGTCGGAAACACCCCACTCCTGCTGAAACCGCTTGCGGCCCAACCACGGTAGCTCGGGGATGGTCTGCCGCAATTGCTCGACCAGCTCACGGCTGGGCGCAACGGGCTCCAGGTCGGGCTCGGGGAAATAACGATAATCCTGGGCGGTCTCTTTGGTGCGGCCCGGGCTGGTGTACCCGGCCTCGTGAAAGTGCCTGGTCTCCTGAGTGATCCGGCCGCCGGACGCCAGGATAGCGCCCTGGCGCTGCATTTCGTAACGTACGGCAACCTCAACACTTTTCAGCGAGTTGACGTTTTTGGTCTCGGTTCGGGTACCGAACTCGGCCGTCCCGATCGGCTTCAGCGACACGTTGGCGTCACAACGCATCGAGCCCTGATCCATCCGGACATCTGATACGTCCAACGCCCGCAACAGATCTCGTAATGCCGTCACATAGGCCCGGGCGATCTGCGGCGCCTGGGCTCCGGCTCCCACAATGGGCTTGGTGACGATTTCGATCAGTGGCACGCCGGCACGGTTGTAGTCGAGCAGTGATGTCGTCGCGCCGTGGATGCGGCCGGTCTCGCTGCCCAGGTGGGTCAGCTTACCGGTGTCTTCTTCCATGTGCGCCCGCTCGATCTCCACCCGCCAGGTGGTGCCGTCTTCCAGGGGAACGTAGAGATAGCCGTTGATGGCGATCGGTTCGTCGTACTGTGAAATCTGGTAATTCTTCGGCATGTCCGGGTAGAAGTAGTTCTTCCGGGCGAAGCGACACCACGGCACGATCTCGCAGTTCAGCGCCAGCCCGATCCGAATCGCCGACTCCACCGCGGCGCGGTTGAGCACCGGCAGCGAACCGGGCAGCCCCAGACACACCGGGCACACCTGGGTGTTGGGTTCAGCGCCGAATGCGGTGGCGCAGCCGCAGAACATTTTGGTCACGGTGGACAGCTCAACGTGCACCTCAAGGCCGAGCACCGGGTCGAAACGCGCGATGACGTCGTCGTAATCCAGCAGATCAGCCCCTGAAACAACGGTCATGTGGCCGATCGTAGTGCGTTACCCGGAGGCAGTCGTTACGTCGGTGCTGCCAGCTGTTCTCAGCCCGTCGGCTTAACCGAAGAAAGCCGCGGCGTCGTCGTAGCGGCTTTTGGGCACCAACTTGAGTTGGCACACCGCATCGGCCAGCGGCACCCGGCCAATGTCCTGCCCACGCAGCGACACCATCTGGCCGTACTCGCCCGCGTGCGCGGCGTCGGCCGCGTTGACCCCGAACCGGGTGGCCAGCACACGGTCGTAGGCCGTCGGAGTGCCGCCCCGCTGAACGTGGCCGAGTACGGTCACCCGGACCTCCTTGTTGATTCGCTTTTCCACCTCAGCGCCAAGCTGAGCAGCCACACCGGTGAAGCGCTCATGGCCAAACTCGTCAATTCCGCCTTCGCGCAACGTGATCGAGCCGGCCATCGGCTTGGCGCCTTCAGCCACCACGCAGATGAAGTGCGAATCCCCGCGCTGGAAGCGCCGTTTGACGAGCCGGCACACCTCCTCCACATCGAAGGGCTGTTCCGGAATCAGCGTCATGTGCGCGCCGGAAGCCAGTCCGGCGTTCAGCGCGATCCAGCCCGCGTGCCTGCCCATCACCTCCACCAGCATCACCCGCTGGTGGGATTCGGCGGTGCTGTGCAACCGGTCGATGGCATCGGTGGCTACGGTCAACGCGGTGTCGTGGCCGAAAGTCACGTCGGTGCAGTCGATGTCGTTGTCGATGGTCTTCGGCACACCGACCACGGGAACGTTCTCCTCCGACAGCCAGTTCGCAGCTGTCAGGGTGCCTTCACCGCCGATGGGGATCAGCACGTCGATGCCATTGTCGTCCAGGGTCTGCTTGATCTGGTTCAGCCCGGCCCGCAGTTTGTCGGGGTGCACGCGGGCGGTGCCCAGCATCGTTCCGCCCTTGACCAGCAGCCGGTCATTGCGGTCGTCGTTGCGCAGCTGCATACGCCGGTTCTCCAGCAAGCCGCGCCACCCGTCCTGGAATCCGACCACCGACGAGCCGTACCGGGCGTCGCAGGTGCGCACCACCGCCCGGATAACGGCGTTGAGCCCGGGGCAGTCGCCGCCTCCCGTGAGAACTCCGATCCGCATGCCCTTCATCTTGCCTGGGGCAGCGGCTCGATGGCGCGAGCAGACGCAAAATCGCCCAACAAGGCCGTTTTCGGGCGATTTTGCTGGGGGTACCCCCGCGCTTGCGGGGGACTGCCCGCCGCTATCAGATGGCCGACGGCAGCGGCCCGCGGGCGGCCTCGTAGGCCGCGCCCACCCGGTACAGGCGGTCGTCGGCCAATGCGGGCGCCATGATCTGCAGCCCGACCGGCAGGTCGTCGTCCGGGGACAGCCCCGACGGCACCGACATGCCGCAGTGGCCGGCCAGGTTCAGCGGCAGCGTGCACAGGTCGAACAGATACATCGCCAGCGGATCGTCGACCTTCTCGCCCAACCGGAACGCGGTGGTCGGAGTCGCCGGCGACACCAAAACGTCGACGGATTTATAGGCCTGGTCCAGATCGCGGGCGATCAGCGTGCGCACCTTCTGTGCCTGGTTGTAGTAGGCGTCGTAGTAGCCCGCCGAGAGTGCGTAGGTGCCGATCATGATGCGCCGCTTGACCTCCGGTCCGAAACCGGCGGCTCGGGTCAGTGCCATCACTTCCTCGGCGCTGCGGGTGCCGTCATCGCCGACCCGCAGGCCGTAGCGCATCGCGTCGAAGCGTGCCAGGTTGCTCGACACCTCCGACGGCAGGATCAGGTAGTAGGCGGCCAGCGCGTGACCGAAGTGCGGGCAGTCGACTTCGCTCACCTCGGCACCCAGCGCGGTCAACTGCTCGACAGCGCTCTGAAACGACGCCAGCACTCCCGGCTGGTAGCCCTCGCCGCGCAGCTGCCGCACCACTCCGACGCGCACGCCGCGCAGGTCACCCGCCATACCGGCCTTGGCGGCGCCGACCACATCGGGCACCTCGGCGTCCACCGATGTGGAGTCGCGGGTGTCGTGCCCGGCGATCACCTGATGCAGCAGTGCGGTGTCGAGCACGGTCCGCGCGCACGGGCCACCCTGATCCAGCGACGACGCGCAGGCCACCAGCCCGTAGCGGGATACCGTGCCGTAGGTGGGTTTGACTCCGACGGTCGCGGTCAGCGCGGCCGGCTGTCGGATGGAGCCCCCGGTGTCGGAACCGATGGCCAGCGGTGCCTGGAACGCGGCCAGCGCCGCCGCGCTGCCACCACCGGAGCCACCGGGCACCCGGTCGACGTTCCACGGGTTGCGGGTGGGGCCGAAGGCGGAGTTCTCGGTCGAGGAACCCATCGCGAACTCATCCATGTTGGTCTTGCCCAGGATCGGGATGCCGGCCGTGCGCAACCGCGCGGTGACGGTGGCGTCATAGGGGGAACGCCAACCCTCGAGGATCTTGGACCCGCAGGTGGTGGGCATGTCGACGGTGGTGAAGACATCCTTGAGCGCCAGCGGCACCCCGGCCAGCGCCGAGGGCAGCGGCTCGCCTGCGACCAGCGCCTTGTCGACGGCGGCCGCCGCCGACAGTGCTCCCTCGGCCGCCACATGCAGAAAGGCGCGGTACCGGTCGTCGGTTGCCTCGATCTGGTCCAAACAGGCCTGGGTGACCTCGACCGACGACAGCTCCTTGGTGGCGATCTTGGCGGACAGCGTCGCGGCGTCGGATCGGATGATCTCGGTCACTCGCTGTCCCCCAGGATCTGGGGGACAGCGAACCGGCCATCGACGGCTTCGGGTGCCTCGGCCAGCGCCTCCTGCTGCGTCAGGCATGGTGCCGGCTGGTCCGGGCGCGTGACGTTGACGTCCTTGAGCGGGTTGTCGGTCGGTTCGACGCCGGTGACATCGACCGCCTGAACCTGGCTGACGTGGGTCAGGATGGCGTCGAGTTGGCCGGCGAAGCTGTCCAGCTCGATATCGGTCAACGCCAGCCGGGCCAACCGGGCCAGATGCGCCACCTCGTCGCGGGAGATCTGGGACACGAGCGAAAAGCCTAACGCGGGCGTGAAGCGTGCCGCTGGCGAGCCGGTCAGACCTGGCCCGGCCGAAATGCCGTGCGCGCAACGCTGTGCAACAGTGTTGGCAGTGCCGTCGTATCTGTTGCGCATCGAGCTGGCCGACCGCCCGGGCAGCCTGGGCTCGTTGGCTGTAAAGCTGGGCTCGGTGGGCGCCGACATCTTGTCGCTCGACGTGGTGGAGCGCAGCGGTGGTTATGCGATCGACGACCTGGTCATCGAGCTGCCCCCGGGGGCGATGCCCGATACGTTGATTACCGCCGCCGAGTCGCTGTCCGGTGTCCGGGTGGACAGCCTCCGTCCACATACCGGCCTGCTGGAAGCGCATCGTGAGCTCGAGCTCCTCGACCATGTCGCCGCGGCCGTCGACAACGCGTCCAGGCTGCAAGTTCTGGTCGACGAGGCGCCCAGGGTGCTGCGCGTCAGCTGGTGCGCGGTGTTGCGCAGTTCGCAGGGAGAGCTGCAGCGCCTCGCCGGCAGCCCGGGCTGTCCGGAAACCAAGGCGGATTCAGCCCCGTGGCTGCCGATCGAGCATGCCGCAGCGCTGGACAATACCGCCGAGTGGGTGCCGCAGGCGTGGCGCGATATGGATACCACGATGGTCGCGGCGCCGTTGGGCGACCCGCACACGGCGGTGGTGCTGGGCCGTCCGGGCCCGGAGTTCCGGCCTTCGGAGGTGGCTCGGCTGGGCTATCTCGCCGGAATCGTGGCCACCATGCTGCGCTGAACGCCCGTCACTGGGGGACTGCCTCTGCAGGGGGGCCCTCCGCAAGCAACCGGCGAAACCCGTCTTCGTCGAGGATCGGTACCCCCAGCTCCACTGCTTTGTCGTATTTGGAGCCCGGCGAGTCGCCGGCGACGACGTAGGCGGTCTTCTTCGACACCGAACTCGCGGCCTTGCCGCCGCGCGCCACAATCGCTTCCTTGGCGTCGTCGCGGGAAAGACCCGTCAGCGAACCGGTGACCACGATGGTCAGCCCCTCCAGCGTGCGCGGGGCGCCGGCGTCTCGCTGGTCGGCCATCCGTACTCCGGCCGCTCGCCACTTGTCGACGATCGCGCGATGCCAATCGACGGTGAACCACTCGGTGAGCGCGGCGGCAATCGTCGGGCCCACACCCTCGACCGCGGCCAGCTGCTCGGTCGACGCCGCCCTGATCGCGTCCAGGCTGCCGAATTCGGTCGCCAGGGCGTGGGCAGCCGTCGGCCCGACATGCCGGATCGACAACGCCACCAATACCCGCCACAATGGTGCGGTCTTGGCTTTGTCCAGATTGGCCAGCAGCCGCTTGCCGTTGGCGGACAACGTGCCAGCCTTTGTTCGGAAGAGCTCGGTGCGTAACAGGTCGTCCTCGGTGAGGGAGAACAGGTCTCCCTCGTCGGCGATCACCCCGGCCTGCAGCAGCGCAATGGCGGCCTCGTAACCCAGCCCCTCGATGTCGAGGGCAGCCCGACGGGCGACGTGAAACACCCGCTCCCGCAACTGCGCCGGGCAGGACCGGGCATTGGGACAACGAATGTCTGCGTCGCCCTCCTTCGCCGGAGCGAGCGGACTACCGCATTCGGGACAGGTTGTGGGCATGACGAATTCGCGTTCGGAGCCATCGCGCAGGTCGACGACGGGACCCAGCACTTCGGGAATCACGTCGCCGGCCTTGCGGATGACCACGGCGTCGCCGATCAGCACCCCCTTGCGCTTGACCTCCGCGGCGTTGTGCAGGGTGGCCAGCCCCACTGTGGAACCGGCGACCTTCACCGGTGTCATGAACGCGAACGGCGTGACCCGCCCGGTGCGCCCGACGTTCACCCGGATGTCCAAGAGCTTGGTCTGCGCTTCCTGGGGCGGGTACTTGTAAGCAACGGCCCACCGCGGCGCCCGCGATGTCGCTCCCAGTCGGCGCTGCAACGCGAAGTCGTCGACTTTGACCACCACGCCGTCGATCTCGTGGTCGATGTCATAGCGGTGCTCGCCCCAGTAGCTGATCCGATCCTCGACGGCGGCAAGGCCGCGCGCGCGCGCCGTCTGCTCCGCCACCGGCAGCCCCCAGGCATTCAGCGCGGTGTAGGCCTCGTGCAAAGTCGCCGGGGCGAACCCCTCGGTGTGGCCAATGCCGTGGCAGATCATCCGAAGCTTGCGCCGGGCGGTGACAGCCGGGTTCTTCTGGCGAAGCGACCCGGCCGCGCTGTTACGGGGATTGGCGAATGGCGCCTTGCCCTCCTCAACCAGGCTGGCGTTTAGCGCCTCGAAATCGGCGAGCATAAAAAATACCTCGCCGCGCACCTCGAGCACGGCGGGGATCGGGAAGTGGTCACTGGTACCAAGCCGTTCGGGCACATCGTCGATGGTGAGCGCATTGAGTGTCACGTCCTCGCCGACTCGACCGTCGCCCCGCGTCGCGGCGCATTCCAACCGGCCGTCCCGATACACCAGGCTCAGCGCCACCCCGTCGATCTTGAGCTCGCACAAATAGTAGGGATCGCGGCCGACCTCGTTCTCGACGCGATGAGTCCATGCAACCAGCTCGCCGCGGTCGAATACATCGTCGAGGCTCAGCATCCGTTCGAGGTGCTCGGCCTCAGCGAAGTCGGTGGCAAAGCCCGCCCCGCCGACCAGCTGCGTCGGGGAGTCGGGCGTGCGTAGCTCGGGGTGTTGTTCTTCAAGCGCATTCAGCTCGTTGAACAGCCGGTCGAATTCTGCGTCGGAGATGATCGGGGCGTCAAGTACGTAATAACGGAACTGGTGCTCGCGCACTTCGTCGGCGAGGACCTGCCAAAGACGGCGAACCTCAGGCGGGACCGGATCAGGGTCTGCTGTGCTCACCTTCGCAGGCTATCGGAGGACACCGACATAGGCCCCGGTGCACTCAGTCGTCTACATCTTCTTCCACGTAGGCCCGCAGCCGGTCCACCTCGGCGTCCCGTCGGTGCGACAAGTGAGTGAGGTAGTCGACACGCTTCAGATGGCGTCCGGGTCTTCGGCGAACGCGGCGGCGGCCTTGCGGGCAAGCTCGATCGCGGTGCGGGCCCACTGCGGCGTCGCGGCGGCCAGACCACACGCCGGGGTGACGCCGATGCGATCGCGCAGCGCCGAGCGGCCGAAACCGAGGCGATCGGTCACCGCGACAACCGCGGCGGCCACCTCTTCTACCGAAGGCCACCGCTCGGGGGCGCTGGCGGCGACCACGCCGAGCATGACGGTGCGACCCGATTCGACGAATGCGGCGATACCGTCCAGATCCGCCGCTTGCAGTGTGCTCGCATCCACCGATACCGCACTAATAGCGCTGCGCTGCAACAGGTTCCATGGCAGCTCCGGGGCGCAGCTGTGCAGCAGCACGTCAGCGCCCACTGTCGCGACGCAGGTGTCGAGCAGTGCGCCCGCGACCGCCTCGTCGAGCGCGGCGACCGGGCTCAGTGCGGTCACCCCGGTCAGCTGTCCGCCCAATGCTGCCGGCAGCGACGGCTCGTCGAACTGCACCACCACCGGCGTGTCGAGTCGTCGGGCCAGCGCCGCGCGGTGCGCGGCAACACCTTCGGCCAGCGACGCCGCCAGGTCGCGCAGCGCACCGGAGTCGATGATCGCCCGGTGACCGTTGGCCAGCTCGAGCCCGGCGGCCAGTGTGACCGGCCCGGGAGCCTGCACCTTGACCGCGCGCCCACCACCGCGCAGGCCGGCCATCTCCCAGGCCTCTTCCAGTGCGTCCATGTCCTCGTCGAGGAGGCTGACGGCCCGGCGTGTCACCGCGCCGGGCCGAGCGGCAATGCGGTAGCCGCGCGGCACCGTGTCGATGGCCATGTCGATGAGCAGCGCGCCGGCCCGCCCGAGCATGTCAGCGCCTACGCCCCTGGCGGGCAGCTCGACGATGTGGGCCAGCGCGCCGGCCAACTCACCGACCACAACCTCGGCGGCCTGCCGCGGGTCGGTGCCGGGCCACGAGCCGACGCCGCTGGCCGTCGCGAAAACACTCACCCTCCCAACCATATTCGACGTCACATCGCACGCCGGTCATCAGGGGTGTTTGCTGGGCCTGCGCGGGTAGGTTCGAGTCAACGTACCCCATTAGCGCGAAGTGTCGGCGATAGTGGCACTGCCGAGTACCTCGTCACCGCCGGGATCGGGGCGATACAGCACCAGCGTCTGGCCGCGCGCCACACCGCGCAGTGGAGTACGCAGCTGCACGATAAGCTCGTCAAAGATCAATTCGGCTACCGCACTGGCGATTTCACCGTGTGCACGCACCTGAACCGCACACTCGATCCGACCCGACGGTGCGGCTCCCGCCGTGAAGACCGGCGCCCGTCCAACCAATGCATGCACGTCGAGGTCGGCTGCCTCGCCCACCTGAACGGTCGCAGTGTCGGCATCGATTGCCGTCACGTAGCGCGGGCGGCCTTCGGGGCCCGGCCCGGCGATGCCCAGGCCTTTGCGTTGACCGATGGTGAAACCGTGCACCCCGTCATGGGTGGCGAGCACCGCGCCGTCCGCATCGACCACGCTGCCGCGGCGAACCCCGATGCGCTCGCCTAGAAAGGCCCGGGTGTTCCCGGACGGGATGAAGCAGATGTCGTGACTGTCCGGCTTGTCGGCGACCGCGAGGCCGCGACGGGCAGCCTCGGCGCGGATCTGCGGCTTGGGGGTGTCGCCGATCGGGAATGCGGCGTGGCGCAACTGCTCGGCCGTCAGCACCGCCAGCACGTAAGACTGGTCCTTGTCCCGATCGACGGCGCGGCGCAACCGCCCACCGGACAACCGGGCATAGTGTCCGGTTGCCACCGTGTCGAAGCCGAGCGCCAAGGCTCTGGCGGAGAGCGCCGAGAACTTGATTCGCTGATTACACCGCACGCAGGGGTTGGGTGTTTCCCCGCGGGCATACGACGACACGAAATCGTCGATCACGTCTGCTTTGAATTTCCCCGCGAAGTCCCAGACATAGAACGGGATTCCGAGCACATCGGCGACCCGGCGCGCGTCTGAGGCGTCTTCTTTCGAGCAGCAGCCCCGCGATCCGGTGCGCAACGTGCCGGGCGCCGACGCTAGCGCCAGGTGCACACCGACCACGTCGTGCCCGGCATCGACCATGCGAGCGGCGGCGACTGACGAGTCGACACCACCGCTCATCGCGGCGAGGACTTTCACTTAGGAAGCCCCCGCAGCGGCCAGGGCAGCCCGACGGGCGCGATCCACTGCTCCGGGCAGCACCTGCAACACCGCGTCGACGTCGGCGTCAACACTGGTGTGTCCCAACGAGAGTCGCAGCGATCCGCGGGCGCTGGCCGGGTCGGCGCCCATCGCGATCAGCACATGCGACGGCTGCGCGACACCCGCGGTGCAGGCCGATCCGGTCGAACACTCGATTCCGTTGGCGTCCAATAGCATCAACAGCGCGTCGCCTTCGCAGCCGCCGAAGGTGAAGTGCGCGTTGCCGGGAAGTCGCAATGGGTCGCGGGCACCGTTGAGTTTGACGTCGTCGATGTCGGCGAGCACCCCTTCGACCAGGCGATCCCGCAACGCCCGCAGCCGCGCGCTGTTGGACTCGAGTCCGTCCACTGCGATTCTGGCCGCCGCCGCCATTCCGATAGCACCGGCGACATCGGCAGTGCCGGAGCGGATGTCGCGCTCCTGCCCGCCGCCGTGCGACAGCGGTACACAGGTAACGTCGCGGCGCAGCAGCAACGCGCCCACAGCCGGCGGACCGCCGAACTTGTGCGCGGCCACGCTCATCGCCGACAGCCCGCTGGCGGCGAAGTCGACGGGCAACTGCCCCACCGCCTGAACGGCGTCGCCGTGCATCGGAACTCCGAATTCGGCTGCGACGGCGGCGAGTTCGGCGGCCGGCATGATGGTGCCGACCTCGTTGTTGGCCCACATCACCGATACCAGCGCAACGTCGTCGTGGCTCTGCAGCGCCTCGCGCAGCGCGGCCACCGACACCGAGCCGTCGGCAGCGGTGGGCAGCCAAGTCACCTGGGCGCCTTCGTGTTCGACGAGCCAGTTCACCGAGTCCAAAACGGCGTGGTGTTCGACCTCACTGGTGACGATGCGCCGGTGGCGCGGCTCGGCCTCGTGGCGGGCCCAATAGATGCCCTTGACGGCCAGGTTGTCGCTCTCGGTGCCGCCCGCGGTGAAGACCACCTCCGACGGACGCGCGCCCAGCTTGTCCGCGATCAGCTCGCGGGATTCCTCGATCCGCCGCCGTGCGGTCCGGCCGCTGGTGTGCAGCGAGGAGGCGTTGCCGACGGTGCCGAGCACGGCCGTCATCGCCTCGACGGCGGCGGGGTGCATCGGGGTGGTGGCGGCGTGATCCAGGTAGGCCATGACGCGCCCCAGGATACCGGTTCGGCCCAGCGACGATGCAGGCCGGAACGGTATGAGGTGGGGGTGCCCCCAGCCGCGCTGGGGGCACCGCCCGCTTGCGGGGGACGGCGAGGGGGCGAGCTGGGCAATCCGGCTCAGCCAGCCCGCCTACGCGACCAGCACGCGCTGTTGACCTGGGTGCTGCGCGGCTCCCACGCCCACCGCGGACTGGCAGCGGCTGGCCAGGGCTCGCCGGTCGGTACCCGGCAGCTGCAGGGATTCGACGCGCACCCGCGCCAGCGTGCGGCGCACGGTGAGCAGCCGGCAGACTGACCGCAGTAAGGTGTCGTCGCCGACGTAGGCCGGCGCGGTGGATACAGTCCCGTCGACGTGGTGATACGTCAGGCGAAGTGGCTGCACCGGACGCCCGGCGTCGATCGCGGCCTGGAACATTGCCGGGTAGAACGGCCCCGACGCCAAACCGCACCAGGTGGTGCCCTCCGGGAAGCACACCACGGTCTGGCCGGCGCGCAGCCGGCGCGCGACGGCGTCCACCACGCCGGGCAGCCGCCGCAAACTGGCCCGCTCGATCGGGATGATCTTCAGGATGCGGGCCACGATCCAGGTCGCCGGCCCGGTGAACATATCGGCTCGCGCGACGAACGATCCGGGCAACAGCGAACCGATGGCGAAGACGTCCAACCAGGACATGTGTCCGCTGACCACCAAGACTCCGCGCAGGTTGCGAATCGGACTGCCCGACACCGTGATCCGGACACCGAGGCAGCGCAGGACCAGCCGGCAATAGACGCGTTGCACCCGCGTCCGGCCCGGAAGTGGCACAGCCACTAGCGGCACCCCCGGTGTCAGCAGCAGCGCCAGCATGACGCGAAGCGCTACCCGCACCACCACCAGCGACCGTCGCGACTGCGCAGCATCGCCAATACCCACGCAGCTGGCATCGCACGATGTGCGGGGCAGCCAGGCGTGGGCGGTGACTGCGGGAGCGCGCGCCGAGCTGTTCACTGGGCGCCGCACGCCATCCCACCAGCCATTTCGGAGGCCATTGCACCTGCCATTTCGGAGGCCGCCGATACCGACCGCAGTCGCTTCAGATATCGGGTATCGGCGCGCCGCTTGTCCAGCAGCACGCAGAAGTCGCCCACCCCGAAGTCTGGGTCGTGCGCGGGCTCACCGCAGACCTGTGCGCCGAGCCTCAGGTAACCGCGCATCAGCGGCGGAACCGCGGGCCGTGGCGGAGCGGGAATGTCGTCAATGGCCCGCCCGTCCACGCGCACCGGCCGGTATGGGCGCACCCGGTACTGCGGCGGTGCGGCATGACGGCTCAGGATGAAGTCGCGAACGCCGCGCAGCTGGCTGCCCGGAGTTTCGCCGTCCGATTCGCCGCCAATGGGTACCGACACGCACCCGGTCACGTAGTCGTAGCCGTAGCGGTCCAAGTAGGCCAGGATGCCCGCCCACATCAACAGCACTACACCACCGTTGCGATGACCTTCCCGCACCACGGCGCGTCCCATCTCCACCAACGACGGCCTGAGCGGGTCGAACGCGCGAACATCGAATTCTGTCGCGGTATACAGCCCCCCGGCCGCGATGGCACCCGCCGGCGCCAGCATCCGGTAACAACCCACCAGCTCACCGGTGTCGTCATCACGAACCAGCAGGTGGTCGCAGTACTCGTCGAACCCGTCGACGTCCCGTTGCTGTTCATCGACCGCCGGCAGTGCGAACCCGGGTGTGCTGCTGAACACGTCGTACCGGAGCCGTTGCGCCGCCTCGATCAGGCTGGGGTCGGTGGACAGCAACAGGGAGTAGCGCGGTCCGACAGGCGAGCTGGTCGCCGCGCCGTCCGGCTTGTCGCTGGGTATCAGGACCGAAGCAATGCTCATGCCAACAACGTGTCGCAGCCGGTGAGCTAATCGGCATCGGCGCGCTGACGTGTTGGTGCACGTCAGATGACGAAATGTCGCGCGAATTCACATCACAATCAGATGCCGTTACGACGCCTGTCACGCATCGCGTTACAGACAATTTGTCGGGGTTACGAGTGCTGTAGCGGTGCGCTCCAGCGCAGGTGGGTGCCGCCGGTTAGTGGGCTGGTGACCGTGCAGTGGCCGCCGAGGTTTTCGGCGCGCTGGGCAATGTCGGCCAGGCCGCTGTGGCGCTGGTGGTCGGAGGGGATTGCGCGTCCGTCGGCAGTGATCTCGATGAGCAGTTCGTCGGTGACGCTGACCCCGACGGCGATGGTGGCGGCCCCTAAGCGGCGCTCCACGTTGCTGAGCGCTTCGACGACAACGGCTTCGGCGTGCTCGGCGAGGTCGTCGCTTACGGTGGTCATCGGTCCCGCCATGTCCAGCGTGGTGACCGCGTCGTAATCGTCGGTGAGGCGGGAGACCGCGTCCCGGATGCGTTGGGCGAAGCTGCGCCGCCGGGCCGGGGGGTTTTGCAGGTTGAAGATGGTGGTGCGGATGTCCTTGATGACGGCGTGCAATTCGTCCACGGATTGGGTCACCCGCACCGCCAGTTGCGGTGAGTGCAGGCGGGCGATGACGCCTTGCAGGTCGATGCCAACGGCGAAGACGCGCTGGATGACTTGGTCGTGCAGATCACGGGCGATGCGTTCCCGATCGGCCAACACGGTCAGTTCCCGCGCGTTCTGTCGCGCACTGGCCAGCGTCAAGGTGATCGCGGCGTGATCGGCGAAGTCGCGGACCAGCTCAAGATACTCGTCGTCGAAGGGCGGCGCAGCGGTGTTGCGCGCCACCACGATCACACCCATCGCCTGCCGTTCGGATCGCAGCGGCATCGCGATCGCCGGTCGCTCGCCGACATCGGTGAACCCCTGGATTGAGGGCCGAAACGTCTCGGTGATCACGGGGTGGCCTGTCCGAAACACCTCACCGATGGTGGAGCCTTTGACCGGAACCTCTTGTCCGAGAACCTCATTGGCGTGCAAGCCGACTGCTTCAGACACCACCAGAGTGTCGACTTCTGCGCTGGGTTGGTCGGGGTCGGGCGGAACGAGCAGGATCGCCTGCTCGGCCCCGGTCAGCTCTGCGACGCGTTCGACAATCAGCTGCAGCGGCCGCAGATGAGGGTCAGCCTCCGACAAGAGGGCAGCCGTGATTTCGCGGCTGGCGCTGGCCCACCGGGCGGTCGCCCCGACCCGGCCAAACAGTCGGGCGTTGTCGATGGCCACCGATGCCGCCAACGCGAGCGCCCGCACGGTGACCTCGTCGGCCTCGCTGAAGTCATGCCCGGGCCGGTCGTCGGTGACATACAGGCTGCCGAACACCGCGCCGCGGATGACGATAGGCATTCCCAGGAAGGCCCGCATCGGTGGATGGTGTTCGGGGAATCCGACGGCGGCCCGATGGTCGGTCAGGTCCGTCAGCCGCAGCGGCTCGGTGCGGTCGCCAAGAGCACCCAGCACCCCTTTGCCCACCGGCAGATGACCGACCAGCCGCACCGCGTTGGGATCCATTCCGCTGTGCACGAATGAGGCCAGAGTTCCGTCGGGCGCCGACATCCCGATCGCTGCGTACCGGGCTCCGGTGATGCTCAGCGCGGCGGCGACGACGCGGTGCAATATCGCGTCCAGTTCGAGATCGGAGCCAATCTCGACCACTAGCTGCAGCAGCTGCCCCATCTGCTCGCGGCCGGCAAGCAACTCCTCAAGCTGCTCATACATCCGGCTCAGATGGTCCGGCCGGCACAGCCCGAAAGCCAATTCCCCTTCGGTGACGCTCATCACCCAACTTCGCTAACTAGTGCTCTGCGGCCCGCCGGCAAAGCGCGCACACACGCGCTTCAATACCACGTTTCTCCACACTGCCCGATGGTCTAGACGTTTGCGGTATCAGCCGACCAATAGTGAGTATTGCACATTGTGATGCAGGTCGCAGCTGTCATATCAGTCCGGATTTCGGAGGGACGCCGATTGCTAGGCGTTACGGATAGCTGTAACATTGCGCTATGCCCGCTTGCCGACTGCATTGCTGGGAATGCCGCGCGGCGTTCTACGGTCGTGCCGACGCGCGCTACTGCTGTGGTGCGTGCCGACAGAAAGCCCACCGCGCCCGTACCAGACGCCTTGCCGCCGAAAAGACGCTTCCCGTACCGGAGTTCAACCGTGCGGTGGCGCGGGCACGACAGACCAGAGAGAGGGCCCGCGCCACACGTGACCGCGCCCAAGCAGCGCGTCGCGAAGCCTCTGGAACCATCGCCGGGATGAGCCGTCCGGCGCACTAAACGAGCTGTCGACCCTTTGCTGTCGACCCTTTGCTGTCGACCCTTTAAGGAGTCCGCCGCGCCGCCGCGGCTAATCCCATCCACGGCTCCACACTTGGTCATGGGCAGCAGCGGGTGGTTAACTGCGACCATGCGCAGACAACCGGGGCTGGCGCGACGCTTCTTCGATCGATTCGAGCCGGTGCATGCGGTTACCTACTTCGCGCCGGAGGCGCGGGCGGCGTTGAACGGGCTGGGTTACCGAGGTTATTGGATGGGCTACTTCGCCGCCCGATCGGCGCCGCTGGGCATCACGTCGCCAGAGGTGGTGACCGCGATCTTCTATAACTTCGCCCCCGAGCGGGTCGCCAAGGCCCTGCCGGCGGCGTGGCAGATCGCCGGTCCCGAAGCCGCGTTGCGCGCCCGGCAGGACTCCGCGGTTGCGGCGCTGCGCCGCTACGGCCTCGGCGCAGATGAAAACGTCAGTGTCGCCGCGGAATTGGCGGGAAGGGCGGCGCGCCAGGCGCCGCTTGACGGACGACCGCTTTTCGCCGCGAATCTGGCGTTGCCGTGGCCGGACAATCCGCTGGCCGCGCTGTGGCATGCTGTGACGCTGTTGCGCGAGCAGCGCGGCGACGCGCATGTGGCGGTGCTGACCGCCGCCGGCGTCTCAGGTCGGGAATCCAACGTGTTGCACGCCGCGGCGGGCGGGGTCCCGCGCGACCACATCGCGCGCACCCGCGATTACGACGAGGCTGCATGGCATCACCACGAACAACGGCTGGCCGAGCGGGGACTGCTCAACGACGACGGGTCGCTGACCGCGGCCGGACGGGACCTGAAGGACCGCATCGAATCGAGAACCGACACGCTTGCCCTGTCGGCGCTCGACGCTCTCAGCGACGACGAGGTGGAAACGCTGTTCCAGGCGCTCACTCCGATCACCCGGGCCGTGGTCGCCGGTGGCGATGTCCCCGCTGTCACTCCGATGAACGTGCGCCGTGACGAATTGCAGGACGGCAGCGCGCATTTGGTCGACAGCTAGCGACGCCGTCTCCTACCGCGCCGTGTCGAGCAGCCCCGTTATGACCTTGCCCGTCGGGTTGCCGGGCAGCGCGTCAACGGAAGCGCACGTCGCGCGCCTGGGCGCGACCCTCCCTCTGGGGGCTTTTTAGCCAGTTCGCGCAGAAAGCTCAGCCCTTGCGGGCCTTGATCGCCTCGGTCAGCTGCGGGGCGACCTTGAACAGGTCGCCGACCACTCCGAAGTCGGCGATCTCGAAGATCGGCGCCTCCTCGTCCTTGTTGACCACGACGATGGTCTTCGAGGTCTGCATGCCCGCGCGGTGCTGGATCGCTCCGGAGATACCCAACGCGATGTAGAGCTGCGGCGAGACCGTCTTGCCGGTCTGACCGATCTGGAACTGGCCCGGGTAGTAGCCGGAGTCCACCGCGGCGCGCGACGCCCCGACCGCGGCGCCCAGCGAGTCGGCCAGCGCCTCGACCACGCTGAAGCTCTCGGCGCTGCCGACGCCGCGGCCACCGGCTACCACAAAGCTGGCCTCGGTCAGGTCCGGCCGGTCGCCGGCGACTACGGGCTGGCGCGCGGTGATCTTGGTGGCGTTCTCGGCGGGCGCGGGAACCTCGACGGTGACCTGTGCGCCCGTACCTTTGGCCGGCTGCGGCTCGATCGCACCGGCCCGAACCGTGATCACCGGGGTGTCGCCGTTGGCCTTCGCCTCGACGGTGAACGCGCCACCGAAGATGGAGTGCACGCCCTTGTTCCCCTTCTTCACCTCGACCACGTCGACCAGCAGACCCGACCCGGTCCGAGCCGCGAGCCGGCCCGCGACCTCCTTGCCGTCGGCGGTGTCGGCCAGCAACACCGCTGCCGGGGTGGCCGACTCGACCAGCGACGCCAGCACGTCGACCACCGGGGTGATCAGGTATTTCTCGACGTCGTCGGACTCGGCGACGTAGATCTTGGCGGCGCCTGCCTCCTTCAGCCCGTCGATCAACGGCGCAGCCGTACCAGGCGTACCGACCACGACAGCGGCCGGCTCGCCCAGCGCGCGGGCGGCGGTGATCAATTCGGCGCTGACCTTCTTCAGCGCGCCTTCAGCGTGCTCGACGAGCACCAGTACTTCAGCCATGGGTAGCCTCCTGCCTTCTTGTCGTCGGGAGTAGCCGTCTAGATGATTTTCTGGGCGACCAAGTAGTGCGCAATCTGGTTGCCGCCCTCACCCTCGTCGGGGACCTTCTCGCCCGCGGTCTTGGGTGGCTTCGGGGTCGACGACAGCACGGCGGAGCCGGCGTTGGCGAGTCCCACCTCGTCGGGCTCGACCCCGATCTCGGCCAGGGTCAGCACAGTGACCTCTTTCTTTTTGGCGGCCATGATGCCTTTGAACGACGGGAAGCGCGGTTCGTTGATCTTCTCGTGCACGCTCACGACAACGGGCAGCGAAGCCTCGAGGGTGAAGACGCCTTCGTCGGTCTCCCGCTCGCCAGTGATCTTGCCGCCCTCGACCGACAGTTTGCGCAGGTGAGTGAGCTGCGGCAGGCCCAGGTACTCGGCGATGATGGCCGGCACCGCGCCGCCGACGCCGTCGGTGGACTGGTTGCCGGCAATGACCAGGTCGGTGCCCTCGATGGTGCCAAGCGCACGCGCCAGCGCCCATGCGGTCTGGATGACGTCTGAGCCGTGGATCCCCTCGTCTTTGAGATGGACGGCCTTGTCGGCGCCCATGGACAGGGCCTTGCGGATCGCCTCGGCGGCGCGCTCGGGGCCCGCGGTCAGCACGGTCACCGACCCCTCGACGCCGTCGGCGGCCTCTTTCTCCCGGATCTGCAGCGCCTCTTCCACAGCGCGCTCGTTGATTTCGTCCAGCACGGCGTCGGCGGCCTCACGGTCCAGGGTGAAGTCGCCCTCAGTGAGCTTGCGCTCCGAATAGGTGTCTGGGACCTGCTTGATCAGCACCACGATGTTCGTCATGGGTGGTTTGTCCTCCTCGAAGGAGTCTCGCAGTCCTCGACTGCAAGACCTCGGTACGTGTTTCGCAACACCCAACGGTGTTACTACCTGGTAACTTTGTGCGGTTCGCCTTCACACCATAGCGGGTCGTGGTGCAGGTTTTCGCGGCCCTGCCCTCCCGCAAGCGGAGCGCATCCGCTGCCCGGTTCGCGAATCGGACAGTTCGCGTTAGCCTGCCTATGCAATGAGCGCATTCGTCCCCGACGTTCCTCTGCACGTCCCCGGCGACACCTCGCCGGCGGCTGACGCGGTGTTGACGCTGACGGGCGAGCGCACCGTCCCCGATCTGGACATCGAAAACTACTGGTTTCGCCGCCACCAGGTGGTCTACCAGCGGCTGGCGGCGCGCTGCGCGGAACGGGAGGTGCTCGAGGCCGGTTGTGGCGAAGGTTACGGCGCCGACCTGATCGCCGGCGTCGCCCGCCGGGTCGTCGCGGTGGACTATGACGAGGCCGCGGTGGCCCACGTCCGTCGCCGCTACCCCCGGGTAGAAGTCATGCAGGCAAACCTGGCCGAGCTGCCGCTGCCCGACGCGTCGGTGGATGTCGTGGTGAACTTCCAGGTCATCGAGCACCTGTGGGACCAGGCCCAGTTCGTGGCCGAGTGTGCTCGGGTGCTACGTCCCTCGGGGTTGTTGATGGTGTCCACGCCCAACCGAATCACCTTCTCACCGGGCCGTGACACCCCGCTCAATCCGTTTCACACCCGTGAACTGAACGCAGACGAGCTGACCGAGCTGCTGGTCGGCGCGGGTTTCTCCGAGGTGTCGATCAGCGGCCTGTTCCACGGCCCGCGCCTTCAGCAGATGGACGCCCGCCATGGCGGCTCCATCATCGACGCGCAGATCGCGCGAGCGGTGGCCGATGCGCCGTGGCCGCCCGAGCTGGCGGCAGATGTCGCCGCGGTCACCACCGACGACTTCCACATTATTGGGGACGACTTCCACATTATTGGGGAGGCCGAAGCCTCCGAGGGCGGCGGAGCCGCCCGTGACATCGATGACAGCCTGGATCTCATCGCGATCGCGGTGCGGCCGTGAGCACGTGTGGTGACCGGGTGCCCGGTCTGTTCACCCTGGTGCTGCACACCCATCTGCCGTGGTTGGCCCATCACGGCCGCTGGCCAGTCGGCGAGGAATGGCTCTACCAGTCCTGGGCGGCGGCCTACCTGCCGCTGTTGCGGGTGCTGCGCACCTTGGCCGACGAGGATCGGCACCGGCTGATCACGCTCGGCGTCACTCCGGTGGTAAACGCCCAGCTCGACGACCCGTACTGCCTCGACGGCATGTATCACTGGCTGGCCAACTGGCGGCTGCGGGCGGCAGAGGCCGCCAGCGTGCGGTCACTTAGATCGAATTCGGCCAGCTACCGGTCGTGCACACCGGAAGCGTTGCGGGCCTTCGGAATTCGTGAATGCGCCGAGGCGGACCGGGCCCTCGACGACTTCGCCACCCTATGGCGGCACGGCGGCAGCTCGCTGCTGCGCAGCCTGATCGACGCCGGCACGGTGGAGTTGCTCGGCGGCCCGCTGGCCCACCCGTTCCAGCCGCTGCTCGCGCCCCGGCTGCGCGAGTTCGCGCTGCGCGAAGGCCTGGCCGACGCGCAGCTGCGGCTGGCGCAACGCCCGACCGGGGTCTGGGCACCCGAATGCGCCTACGCGCCGGGAATGGAACACGACTACGCCGCCGCGGGAGTCACGCACTTCATGGTCGACGGCCCGTCGCTGCACGGCGACACCGCTCTGGGCCGGCCCGTCGGCGACACCGACGTGGTCGCGTTCGGGCGCGACTTGCAGGTCAGCTACCGGGTGTGGTCGCCGAAATCCGGCTACCCCGGGCATGCCGCCTACCGCGATTTCCACACCTATGACCACCTCACCGGGCTCAAGCCGGCCAGGGTGAGCGGCCGCAATGTGGGTTCGGAGGCCAAGGCGCCCTACGATCCCGAGCGCGCCGACCGCGCCGTCGACGTCCATGTCGCCGACTTCATCGACGTGGTCCGCAACCGGCTGCTGTCAGAGTCCGAGCGCCTCGGACGACCCGCTCACGTGGTCGCCGCCTTCGACACCGAGCTGTTCGGCCACTGGTGGTACGAGGGCCCGACGTGGCTGCAGCGCGTGCTGCGCGCCCTGCCCGCCGCCGGCGTGCGGGTCGGCACGCTGAACGACGCGATCGACGGCGGACTCGTCGGCCACGCGGTCGCCCTGCCGCCCAGCTCGTGGGGTTCGGGCAAGGACTGGCAGGTCTGGGCCGGCGAGAAGGTGGCCGACCTGGTCCAGCTCAACACCGAAGTGGTGGACACGGCGCTGAGCACGGTCGACAAGGCGCTGTCGCAGACCTCGTCGCTGGACGGGCCGCTCCCCCGCGATCACGTCGCCGACCAGATCCTGCGCGAGACCCTGCTCACCGTCTCCAGCGACTGGCCGTTCATGGTCAGCAAGGACTCGGCCGCCGACTACGCCCGCTACCGGGCCCACCTGCACGCGCACGCCACCCGCGAGATCGCCGGCGCGCTGGCGTCGGGCCGGCGCGACAGTGCCCAGCGGCTGGCCGAGGGCTGGAATCGCGCCGACGGTCTGTTCGGCGCTTTGGATGCGCGTAGGCTGCCCCGGTGAAGGTCGAGCCGAGGCCGCGGTCTCGGCGACGAACAGGGTGGGCGGACGCGTGAAAATCCTGATGGTGTCGTGGGAGTACCCGCCGGTCGTGATCGGCGGGCTGGGCCGCCACGTGCATCACCTCTCCACGGCGCTCGCCGCGGCCGGCCACGACGTCGTCGTCCTGTCGCGCCGACCTTCGGGCACCGATCCCAGCACGCACCCGTCGTCCGACGAGATGAGCGAGGGCGTCCGGGTGATCGCGGCCGCGCACGATCCGCACGAATTCACCTTCAGCGACGACATGATGGCCTGGACGCTGGCGATGGGTCACGCGATGACCCGCGCCGGGCTCACTCTGAAGAAACCGCACACGGAGCGACCGTGGCGCCCCGACGTCGTGCACGCACACGACTGGCTGGTGGCCCACCCGGCCATTGCCCTCGCCCAGTTCTACGACGTGCCAATCGTTTCCACGATCCACGCCACGGAAGCCGGCCGGCATTCCGGCTGGGTCAGTGGCGCACTCAGCCGTCAGGTGCACGCGGTGGAATCGTGGCTGGTGCGTGAATCCGATTCGCTGATCACGTGTTCGGCGTCGATGGCCGACGAGATCACCGAGCTGTTCGGCCCCGGCCTGGCCGAGACCACCGTGATCCGCAACGGCATCGACGCGACGCGCTGGCCGTTCGCGGGCCGCCGGCCACGCACCGGCCCGGCCGAACTGCTCTACCTCGGACGGCTCGAGTACGAGAAGGGTGTGCACGACGTCATCGCCGCGCTGCCGCGGATCAGGCGCACGCATCCGGGGACCACACTGACCATCGCCGGGGAGGGCACCCAGCAGGACTGGCTCGTCGAGCAGGCCCGTAAATACCGGGTGCTCAAGGCAATTCGGTTCGCCGGGCACCTCGACCACGCCGAGCTGCTGACGGTGCTGCATCGCGCCGATGCTGCCGTGCTGCCCAGCCACTACGAGCCGTTCGGGCTCGCGGCCTTGGAGGCCGCCGCGGCGGGCACCCCGCTGGTGACCTCGAACATCGGCGGCTTGGGCGAGGCGGTGATCAACGGGCAGACCGGGGTGTCGTGCCCGCCGCGCGACGTGGCGGCGCTGGCCGCGGCGGTGCGCGTCGTGCTCGACGATCCGGACGCCGCACAACGGCGCGCCCGCGCCGCCCGCGAGCGGCTCACCTCGGACTTCGATTGGCGGACGGTGGCCAACCAGACCGCGCAGGTGTATCTGGCGGCCAAGCGCCGCGAGCGGCAGCCGCAGCCACGGCTGCCCATCGTCGAGCACGCGCTGCCGGACCGCTAACGTTCCAGCGATGGGGCTGGAATATTCGAGCGTGGTCGACGCGCCGCGCGACGAGGTGTTCGCCTGGCACGCCAGGCCGGGCGCCTTCAACCGACTGTCGCCGCCGTGGCAACCCATGCGCGTACTCACCGAGGCGGCCTCGCTCGAGGACGGGCGCGCCACGCTCGCCCTGCCCGGCGGCCTGCGCTGGGTGGCCGAGCACCAGGCGGATTCCTACGATCCGCCACGACGATTCGTCGACACCATCGGCAGCGACGGGCCGGCCTCCCTGCCGGCGCGGATCGCGGTGCGGTGGCGGCACACCCATGAGTTCGAAGATGTCGGCGGCGACCGGACCCGGGTCATCGACCGCGTCGAGACGCCGGTGCCCGGGTCGTTGCTGCGCCCCATGTTCGTCTATCGCCACCGTCAGCTGGCCGACGACCTGGCCGCACACCGGCTGGCCGCCGAAAACGGTCTGGCCCCCGTGACCATCGCCGTCACGGGATCGTCGGGGCTGGTC
>DATJBA010000040.1:0-12422 GCA_035515675.1 Mycobacterium sp. | reverse complement strand
GTACGACGGCGACAGCAGGCCGTGGGTGCCTGCCTTTCCGATGAGAATCAGGTCGTCCCAATAGAAGTAACCGCCGAATGCGAGCACTGCGCGTATCCCCAGCTGCACCGCGATCAGGGCGGCAGCGGCCAGGGCGACCCGAGGTATACGGGTCGTCGGTGCAGCCCGCCGGTATGGTGGGCCGGTGCGCGCACTGGTCACCGGGGCAGCCGGTTTCATCGGGTCGACGCTAGTCGACCGTCTGCTGGCCGAAGGTCACGCGGTAGTTGGACTGGACAATTTCGCGACCGGTCGCGCGACCAACCTCGAGCATCTGGCCGGCAATCCCGCGCACGTGTTCATCGAGGCGGACATCGTGACCGCCGATGTGCACACCATCCTCGAGGAGCACCGCCCGGAGGTGGTGTTTCACCTGGCGGCGCAAATCGACGTGCGCCAGTCGGTGGCCGATCCGCAATTCGACGCTTCGGTCAACGTCATCGGCACGGTGCGCCTGGCCGAAGCGGCACGCCTGACCGGGGTCCGCAAAATCGTGTACACCTCGTCGGGGGGATCCATTTACGGCACTCCGCCGCAGTATCCGACGCCCGAGACAGTGCCCACCGATCCGGTGTCGCCCTATGCCGCGGGCAAGGTGGCGGGTGAGATCTACCTGAACACCTTTCGCCATCTCTACGGCCTGGATTGCTCGCACATCGCACCGGCCAACGTGTACGGCCCCCGCCAGGACCCGCACGGTGAAGCCGGCGTGGTGGCGATCTTCGCCCAGGGGCTGCTGTCGGGTAAGACCACCAGGGTGTTCGGCGACGGCACCAACACCCGCGACTACGTGTTCGTCGACGACGTGGTGGAAGCCTTCATCAAGGCCTCCGGAGAGGCAGGCGGCGGGCAGCGCTTCAACATCGGCACCGGAATAGAAACCTCAGACCGGCAACTGCATTCGGCGGTGGCGGCGGCCGTCGGGGGGCCCGACGACCCCGAGTTTCATCCGCCGCGGCTGGGCGATCTGAAGCGGTCCTGCCTCGACATCGGTTTGGCCGAAAGGGTTTTGGGCTGGCGGCCGAAAGTTCGGCTAGACGACGGTGTGTGTCGCACGGTGGAGTACTTCCGTGCCGCCCGCACGGTTTGACCCCGCGCCGAGCGTGCACTCACTGCGAAATTCCGGTGGGTTTTTCGCAGTGGCTACACGTTCGACGCAGGCTCGGGGGCCTGTGCGGTTTCGAGCGCTACCGCGCGGGCAAGTCGCGCGTAGCGCAGCTCTAAGTCCTTGAACCGCATGTAAGTGCTCAGCGTGGTGAAACTGAACGCCATGATCAGTGCGTAAAGCATCAGGTCGGTGCCGCGGCCTATCCCGAACCAGTGCGCGACCACCGTGGTGTCGTCAGGCCGGAGCACGGCATAGATACCGGTCAGCACGAATGCGATATATCCGACCTTGACCCATGCTCGGGACCGCGCATTTCTGCGGGACCGCAGCAGATAGACCAGCAGCGCGATGATCGAGGAGATCAGCAGCACCTGGATCCAGTTCATCGTGGAATCCTCCCTCGCAGGAACCCGTCGAAGATGATGTTGACGCCGTTGAGGAGGGGCTGCCCCTTCGACTTCGAGTATTTGGTGTACAGCACCTCAACCGGTTGTTCAACCACGCGCCAGTGATTTTCGGCGATCAACATGACGAACTCGTTGGCGTGACTCATGCCGCTCATGGTGATGTCCAGTCCGTCGGCGACCTTCTTGTTGAACACCCGCAGGCCATTGTTGGTGTCGGTCAAGCCAAGTCGGCGACCACGCCGGCTCAGCCGTGCGGCGGTCTGCAGCACGATCCGTTTCAGAAACGGCGGCCGACTGCCCGCCTGCCCGCCGAACCGGGTTCCGATGACAACGTCGACGTCACCCGCGCAGAGCCGGTCGATCATCGCGGCCACGTCTTTGACGCGGTGCTGGCCGTCGGCGTCGAACGTGGCGAAAACCCGGGCCCGGGGCTGCTTGCGGGCATACTCGACGCCGGTCTGGATAGCCGCACCCTGGCCCAAGTTGATCGGATGACGCACCAGGTGAGCCCCGGCCCGCCTGGCGATCTCGCCGGTGCCGTCGGTGCTGCCGTCGTCCACGCAGACGACGTGGTCGAAGACCGAGCCCACATCGGCTATCACCTCGCCGATGACAGCGGCTTCGTTGAAGGCGGGAATGACGATCCAGACGTCTGGGTAATGCGTTTCGGTGGCCATTTAAGCCCACAAGGTACACGCTGGTCAGCCGGTTAAGCGCCCGGCGCGCGCCAGCGCCACCAGATGGACGCCGATTCCCACCAATGGGCCGCACAACAAGCCGATCACGGTGCGAGTCTGTAGCGGCAGCGGCAATAGCAGCAACAGTCCCGATACCACCGTCGCAAAGACCCAGCCCAGCGAATAGGCCCGATGCAGTGCGGCCGCTACCGCGGCGGCACCGGTGAGCGTCAGCATGGCGATCGCCAGCGCGCCCCCCGTCAGCCACGCCAGCAGCGCGCCGCTGGCATCGTACTGCGGCCCGAACACGACACGCAGCAACCAGGGGCCCACAACGCCTGCCGCCACCACCCCGACCGCGCCGATGCCGCCGATGATTCCCGCCGGCGCGATGAGCGCCCGCAGCCGGTCGCTGCGTTCGTCGACGAAATGAGCGATGAGGTTGCCCTGCATGGCCGTCAACGGCACCAGCAGTGGCGCGCGGGTCAACGTCACGGCCAGAATGATCACGCCGCCCTGTGCCCCTAGCTCATTGCTGGTCAGCTTCAGCAGCACCGGAAATCCCATCACCAGAATCGCGCTGGCACCGGCTGCGGTGATCGAATGGGTGGCGCCCCGCAGGAAGGTCGCGGTACTGCCCGGCGTCAGCAGGCGGGCCGTGGCGCGTGCCGTGGGTGAGGCCACCAGCATGATCAGCCAGGCCAGCGCGCCCGCCAGGGTTGCCCACAAGAACCCGGTCAGGCCCCATCCGATCACGAACGTAGCCGCGGCCACCGCCAGCCGGGTGACCGCATCGATCACCATCAGCGCCCCGTACAGGGTCCACTGATCGGTGCCGGCCAGCATGCCCAGCAGGGTGGCGTGCAGGCAAAACCCGGCCAGCCCAACGCTGAGCAGTGCCACCGATAACCAGCGCGCCTCGACGAATACCCGCCCGCTCCACAACGGCGAGCTACCGGCGATCACGATGGCTGCGGCTAAACCGACTTTCCCGGCGACCCGCAGCGGATGGGTGCGTGATCCGTCAGGGCTGGGCAGCACGTCGATGTAGCGCGTCGAGCGAACCTCCCGGGTGGTTTCTTGCAGCAGACCGTGTGCGGCGCCGGTCACCATGCCGCACGCCCCCCAGAACACCCCGAATACCGAAAAGCCGCTCGGAGCCAAGTCACGAGCGGCCAGATAGATCACCGCGTAGCCGCACAACGCGGCCAGTGCGGTCGCGGTGCCGACCCGGGCCATGCTGCCACGCGCGACCGGCCCCCGGGAGGCTCCGACTTCGGTCACCGGGGCGGCGCTATCGACCGACTGACCCGATGTATCGCCACAATCTGAAAATAGGCCACAATCTGAAAATAATGAGGGCGCCGGTGCCGATAGCCTGCGGTGGCGACCGTGTTCGCTATCGTGAGCGGCTGTCGGGAAGGATCCATGGCCGCGTTCCGCATCTTCGGGATTTCGCTGGTGTTCAGCCTGGCGGCCCTTGCCGTCGGATATGCGTATGGCGGCCTTGATGCCCTCTTTTTGCTGCTGGTGCTGGCTGTCCTCGAGGTTTCGCTGTCGTTCGACAACGCCATTATCAATGCCGCGATCCTGCAGCGGATGAGTCCGTTTTGGCGGCAGATGTTCCTGACGATCGGGATCCTCATCCCGGTATTCGGTATGCGGCTGGCCTTCCCGTTGGTCATCGTTTGGGCGACCGCGGGCATCGACCCGGTTCGCGTGATGGAGTTGGCGCTGCATCCGCCGCCGCACGGCGCACTGGAGTTCCCGGACGGCTCGCCCAGCTATGAAAAGCTGGTTATCTCCGCCCACCCGCAGATCGCGGCATTCGCCGGTACGTTCCTGTTGATGCTGTTCCTGGATTTCGTCTTTCACGACC
The DNA here is from genome assembly GCA_035515675.1 of Mycobacterium sp. GTDB lineage: Bacteria > Actinomycetota > Actinomycetes > Mycobacteriales > Mycobacteriaceae > Mycobacterium. The sequence goes on along the minus strand of DATJBA010000040.1, from coordinate 8,312 downwards.
GAGATATCAAGTGGCTCAAGTGGATCGAAGCCCCATTCGCCCGCATCGGGCGGCTTGGCCAGGTGTCGGTGGCGGTGGCCGGCGTTGCGTTGGTCCTGGTCGGCACGCTGTTGACGCATTCCAGCGAGGAGCGTGCGACGGTGCTGACCGCCGGGCTGCTGGGCCTGGTCACCTATCAGGTCGTCAACGGTTTGAGTCGGGCGTTTCGGCCACCGGCCATCGAGGCTGTGCCGACCGGCAGAGCTGGTCTGACGCTGTTCCTCTATCTCGAGGTGCTCGACGCCGCCTTCTCGTTCGACGGGGTCACCGGCGCCTTCGCGATCACTTCGGACCCGATCATTATTGCGCTGGGTCTGGGACTGGTGGGCTCGATGTTCGTCCGATCCATCACCATCTTCCTGGTCCAGCAGGAGGCGCTGGACCGTTATGTGTACTTAGAACACGGCGCGCACTGGGCGATCGGCGCGCTGGCCGTGATCATGCTGCTCTCCATCGAGCAGCGATTCCAGGTTCCCGAGGCAGTCACCGCCTCGCTGGGGGTGGTCTTCATCGCGGCGGCCTTGAGCTGGAGTGTGCTGCGCAATCGGCGCAATGCCGCGTTGACCTGTTAGGCCTCGATCTGGCCGGCGATGCGCCGTTCGATGCTGGCCCGTGCCGGGGCCGGCAGCACGATGAGGCCGTCGAGCTCCTTGCTCGCCCGCGCGTAGGCGTTCTGTCGTTCCTCCCGCGTAGCGGCCTCGTCTTGCGCCAGGTGCAGCAGGTTTTGGGCACGTGCCAGCCGCAGCTGTTCGTCTTCCGAGAAGTCGCTGCGGCGTCGGCGAATCGCCTCAGCCTCGGCGATCTCGAACGCGCTGATGTACTCGTGGACGGCGTTGCGGTATTCCAGTTGCGCTTCCCGATCGGAGACCAGATCGTCGGGCCGTTCCGGCCGCAGCAAGTCCGCGTGCCGCTTGGCCCTATGGAACGCGAGGGTCAGCGGGTCCCGCATATCGGTCATCATCGGGAAGTCCAGCAATTTGGCGATATCGACTTCGTAGTCCAGCCACCGGGCGTCGGTACGGTCATGCGCCGCAATGACTTTGGCGAGCTCGCGGCGGGAGCTTTCCTCGTTGTTCCGCACCCGCCCGGACGCCTGCGCCACCGCGATCTTGGCTTGCTGCTTCAGCCGATACCGTTCCAGCCGTCGTTCGGCCCGACGCTCGTTGGCGGCGGCGATCACCCTGACGCCCCCGCCGATCGCGCCGCCCAGCGGGAAAATCAGCCACCAGAAATTCGCGGCGAAATGCAGCATCGGGGTCACATCGCCAGGATGCCACCGAGAATCGGTGCGCAGTTACGCCAGAAGCATCAGTGCCCGCCGGCCTTAAACCGCTCCACCGAGCGCAGCACCTCTGCCTCGGCTTCGGCGCGGCCAACCCAGTCGGCAGCTTTGACGAACTTGCCCGGCTCCAGAGCCTTGTATTGAGAGAAGAAATGCTTGATGGCATCCAGCTCGAAGGACGGAACATCCCCGATGTCTTTGATCGAATCCCATCTGATGTCACCCGCCGGTACACACAGCACTTTGTCGTCGCCGCCGGCCTCGTCGGTCATCCGGAACATCCCAACCGGCCTCGATTTGACCAGCACGCCAGGAAACACCGGCTCCGGCAGCAACACCAGCGCGTCGAGGGGGTCGCCGTCGTCACCGAGGGTGTCGTCGATGAAGCCGTAGTCGGTCGGGTACGTCATCGATGTGTAGAGGTAGCGGTCCAGATAAATCCGACCTGACTCGTGATCGATCTGGTACTTGTTCCGCTGGCCTTTCGGGATCTCGATGGTCACGTCGAATTCCACCGTGTCGGCTCCTTAAGTCTGGGTGGGCCCGGGTTCCTCTCTTGCGTCGGGGACCACCCTAGTCGAGCGCATTGCCGCCGATTCGGCAGAATGGGATCAAACAGTCAGGAGAGCGATGGGTCCTACTCGCTGGCCGAAATCCACCCATGTGTTCGTCGGGTTGGCCGTGCTGGTGTTCGTCGCCGCCGTGGTGGCGGCGGTAACGTTCTTCACCACGAATGGGCACGGCGCCAGGGGCGCGCGGGGCCCCATACCGCCTCCGCATGCGCCGACCGTCAAGCCGGGATTGGTCCCGGTCGCCGATACCGCCGAAACACCCAGCGCCGGTGGGGTAGCGGGCGCGCTGGCGGCCGTGGCGGCCGATCCCAACCTCGGCAGGTTAGGGGGTCGGATCACCGACGCCATAACCGGAAAAGAGCTTTGGCAGGTGGCCGACGACATGCCATTGGTGCCGGCGTCGACCAACAAAGTCCTGACCGCGGCTGCGGCGTTGCTGACATTGGACCGTCAGTCCCGGATCAGCACGCGTGTGGTGGCCGGTGGCCAGAACCCCCAAGGGCCGGTTGTGCTGGTGGGTGCCGGGGATCCGACGCTGTCGGCGGCGCCACCCGGCGTGGACACCTGGTACCGGGGTGCGCCGCGTATCAGCGACCTCGTCGAACAGATCCGTCGCAGTGGTGTGACGCCGACCGCGGTGCAGGTGGACACTTCGGCGTTCAGTGGTCCGACGTTGGCGCAGGGCTGGGATCCGGCTGACGTCGACAATGGCGACATTGCGCCGATCGAGTCGGCGATGATCGACGCCGGTCGTATCCAGCCGAGCACCGTCAACTCGAGACGGTCGCGGACCCCGGCGCTGGATGCCGGGCGGGAGCTGGCCAAGGCCCTCGGCCTTGATCCTGCCGCGGTGACGAGCGGCCCGGCGCCGTCCGGGGCACGGCAGCTGGCCGTGGTGCAGTCAGCCCCGTTGGTCCAGCGGCTCTGGGAGATGATGAACGCCTCTGACAATGTGATGGCCGAATGCATCGGCCGCGAGGTGGCGGGCGCGATAAACCGGCCGCCAAGCTTCGCCGGCGCGGTTGACGCGGTGACCAACCGGTTGAGCACCGCGCACATCGACACCACCGGTGCTGCGCTGGCGGATTCCAGCGGGCTTTCGGTCGACGACCGGTTGACGGCTAAGACGCTCGACGGCACGGTGCAGGCGGCCGCGGGGCCAGACCAGCCGGCGCTGCGAGCGCTGCTGGACCTGCTTCCGATCGCCGGCGGCAGCGGCACACTGGCCGACCGTTTTCTCGACGCGGGAACCAACCAAGGCCCGGCCGGTTGGTTGCGTGCCAAGACCGGCTCGTTGACCGCCATCTACTCGTTGGTCGGGGTTCTCACCGACCGCAGCGGACGGGTGCTCACGTTCGCGTTTCTCTCCAACGCCGCCGGCCCGAATGGCCGCGACGTGATGGACGCCCTGGCCAGCAGGCTGTGGTCATGCGGGTGCGCAACGTGACCGCGTCCCCTGAGCTGACCCTCGGTACCGCTGTCGACTGGCGATTCGCGGCCACCGTCGGGCAGCGGCTGGCCCGGCCGGGTCCGCCGTCCAGTGACTACACCCGCCGCCAGGTGATCGATGAGCTGACGAGTGCGGCCGCGAAAGCCGAACCGCCGGTGCGCGACGTCACGCGCCTGGTCACCAACGCCGTGGTGCCGGCGGCCCGCATCGTCGACCGCCCGGAGTGGATTCGGGCGGCAGCCGAGTCGATGCGGGTGATGACGAACGGCACCGAAAAGCCGCGAGGCTTTCTGACCGGTCGCATCACCGGTGCGCAGACGGGCGCCGTGCTGGCGTTCGTGTCCTCCGGGATCCTCGGTCAGTACGATCCGTTCGCCGCCGCAAAAGAGGGCTGCCTGCTGCTGGTGTACCCGAATGTGATCGCCGTCGAGCGGCAGCTTCGGGTCGAGCCCTCTGATTTCCGGTTGTGGGTATGCCTGCATGAGGTGACCCACCGGGTGCAGTTCACCGCCAACCCGTGGTTGTCCGATTACATGTCGCAGGCGCTGGGGCTGCTGACCCACGACGCCGGTGAAGACATCGGGCAGGTGGCGAGCCGGCTCGCCGACTTCATCCGCAACCGCGCTGACGGGGCGTCCGCAACGGATGGCAGTTCGCCGGGCATTCTCGGCCTGGTGCGCGCCGTGCAGTCCGAGCCGCAGCGCAAAGCCCTCGATCAGTTGCTGGTGCTCGGCACGCTGCTGGAGGGCCACGCCGACCACGTGATGGATGCCGTCGGGCCGTTGGTGGTGCCGTCGGTAGCCACCATCCGCCGTCGATTCGACGAGCGTCGCCACCGCAAGCAACCGCCGCTGCAGCGTCTGCTGCGCGCATTGCTGGGGCTCGACGCCAAGCTCGTCCAATACACCCGCGGCAAGGCTTTCGTCGACCACGTGGTGGGCCGGGTCGGAATGGAGCGGTTCAACACCATCTGGTCGGGCCCCGAAACGCTGCCGCTGCCCGCCGAGATCGAAGACCCCCAGCGATGGATCGACAGGGTGCTGTAGGGCAGCTGCGCACGGCTGTCGCGGCGTTCGCCAAGACCTATCTCGTCACCGCGGAGCAGTGGTGCGTGGCGCTCTCCGGTGGCCCGGACTCGCTGGCGCTCACCGCTGTCGCGGCCCAGCTGCGGCCCACCACCGCGCTGATCGTGGACCACGGCCTGCAGCCGGACTCGGCCGCCGTCGCCGAAACCGCCCGGGCGCAAGCCGTCGCGTTGGGATGTGTTGACGCACAAGTGCTTTGCGTTCACGTGGGTAATGACGGCGGCCCCGAGGCAGCGGCGCGCGCTGCCCGCTACGCCGCGTTGGGCGCGTACCGAGACGGCCCGGTGCTATTGGCCCACACGCTTGACGATCAAGCCGAGACGGTGCTGCTGGGGCTGGGCCGCGGCTCCGGGGTGCGCTCGATCGCCGGGATGCGCCCGCACGACCCACCGTGGTGCCGGCCGTTGTTGGGTGTGCGGCGTAGTACGACGCACGCCGCGTGCCGGGAGCTGGGCCTGACCGCGTGGCAGGATCCGCACAACACCGACCGCCGCTTAACCCGAACCCGGCTGCGCCTGGAGGTGCTGCCGCTGCTGGAGGACGTGCTGGGCGGCGGGGTGGCCGAGGCGCTGGCGCGCACCGCGACGGCGTTGCGTGAGGACACCGAGCTGCTCGACACGCTCGCCGCGCAGGCACTGCCTGAGGTGAAGGCAGGCTCCGGGCTGCAAGCCCGGACTCTGGCCGGGCTGCCCGACCCAGTTCGACGCCGGGTGATCCGCGGCTGGCTACTGGCCGGGGGCGCGACCGGACTGACCGACAAGCAGATCCGTGGCGTGGACACCCTGGTCACTGCCTGGCACGGGCAGGGAGGGGTGGCGGTGGGGTCCTCATTGCGCGGTGAGCGATTGATTGCGGGGCGGCGCGACGGCGTACTCACACTGTGGCGCGAGCCGGTCGAGTAGCCGCAATATCGGAACTGCCGTTGGTTGTTCGCCCGCTGGCGTGGCACGCTGTGGTCGTGGCCCAGAGCTCCTCGGCGATCACCCCCGTTCAGCCAGTGGAGCTGTACCCGGGGGATATCAAGTCGGTGCTGCTTACTGCGGAGCAGATTCAGGCCCGCACCGCCGAACTCGGCGAGGAAATCGGCAACTACTACTGCGACATCGTCGCTGAGACTGGCCAGGATCTGCTGTTGATTACCGTGCTCAAGGGTGCTGTGATCTTCGTCACCGATCTGGCCCGCGCGATTCCGGTGCCGACGCAGTTCGAATTCATGGCCGTCAGCTCCTACGGGTCCTCGACATCGTCGTCGGGTGTGGTGCGGATCATGAAGGACTTGGACCGCGACATCAACGATCGCGATGTGCTGATCGTCGAAGACATCGTCGACTCGGGCCTCACCTTGTCTTGGCTGCTGCGCAACCTGACCACCCGGCATCCGCGTTCCCTACGGGTGTGCACGCTGCTGCGCAAGCCCGACGCGATGCGCGCCAATGTCGATATCGCCTACGTGGGGTTCGACATTCCCAACGAGTTCGTCGTGGGCTACGGCCTGGATTACGACGAGCGCTACCGCGACCTGCCGTATATCGGAACCCTGGACCCCAGGGTCTACCAGCAGTAGACCGGGCCTTTAGTTCAGCTCCCACACCGCGGTCACCGAGAAACTCACCGTCTGCTGGCCGGGTTCCAGCGGGACGGCGGTGGGCATAGCTTTCGGCGGCGCCCCTGCCGTCGGGGTGCTGCCAGTCGCCTCCGAGATGGAAAGCACCCTGCCCAGCCGGAGCCCGGACAGCTGAGCGTACTGGTCGGCACGGCTCTTGGCGTCGTCGAAAGCCCGCGCGCGAGCATCCTTGACCAGCTGCGAGTCATCGGCAATGGAGTAGCTGACCGAGTTGATCCGGGTGGCGTCGCCGCCGGTGCTGACGATGAGGGCCAGGATCCGGGACGCCGCGTCGGGTGGGTGGATTTTGACTTTGATCGCGTTGGTGGCGCGGTAGCCGCTGATGGTGGCGGTGCCGTTCGGGCCGGGACTGCTGTACTGCGCCTGCAGCGTGACCTCGGTGGTGCTGATGTCCTTGCGGTCGATGCCGGCGCCGACCAGTGCGTTGATGACCGCTTGCTGGCGGTCATTGGTCTGGTTCATCGCGGCGGTGACGTCGGGTGCCGTGAATTCGATGCCGACGTCGGCGGTCAAGGTGTCCGGGACGCCTTGGACTTGCCCTGATCCGATGACGGTCACTTGACGCGGATTCGACCCAGGCGTGGGCGCGGGGTTGTGGGAAATACACGCCGACACGGTGGCGATAGCCAAGCCGGCCGCAGCCACAGCGATCGACCTGCGGACAAACCTCGGAGTGCTCGATGCGATCGGCATGCTGGCACCCTAGCCTCTCGGGCGCGCCGAATCAGCGGTTCTCAGAAGGGCGGGTCGTCGGGCACGGGTGCCCGCGCCGGTTCGTCAGGGGTCCAGTCCGGAGACAGCTCTTCGGGTTCTCGGGGTTCGTTCACCCATGTGCAGTCGGGACTGGTATTCGGTGTGCCCTTGAACAGAAACAACATGTCGCGCGTGTGGTTCGGAATTTGCGCGCGGCGATCTCCTGCTTTCGGGCCTGTTCTAGCCAGCGCCGGGATTCGTTGCCAGGTCTTAGCTCGCGGTTTTGCCTGCACGCCGGCGCAATTCGGGCGCTTCGTAGCTACGACCCACTTCGTCTGCGGGGAGCCGGGACAGTACACGCCGGCGCGCGTGGCTGTGCGAAAAGGTCGGCACCACCCGGGGAGGTTCGATAGGTCCGCCCACTGAGGAATGCGCGGGTGATACCACTTAGTCGCGAGGCATGTGGGCCGAATCATGGCCAGCGGTGTCTACTTCCGCGACGCCTGCGCGATCGCGTCCAGAAAGGCTGTAGCCGCGATCTTGGAACCAACCGCATTAAGGTGGCCCACGCCGGAAGCGTACCCGTCGTACAGCGCGAAGTACCTCTGATTGTCGTAGCGGACAGAGACCCTCGTGCCGTCAGGCTTCGTGGACTCGATCGCGGCCAGGTCGAACAGGTGACGGCCGGCGTACTCACGGCGGATCAGCGCGTTCAGCTGCTCCCGCGCGAGGTTCTCTGCCTGGCCGAACCGGTCGCCTCCACCGACAAGTCCCTTCAGCTTCGAGATGAAGCTCGGCTCGGTGGTCAGGGGCACCGTCACGTGGATGAAGGTGACGTTGGGGAAGTCCCGCTCCAACGCGGCCATGGTGTCGCGGTACCTCGCGAAGAGGGCGTCGACATCCGTGCTGGTGGTGATGTCGACGGAGCAGAACTTCATCAGAGCGACGTCGACCTGCCGGCCCATCCCACCGCGCATGGTGCGGTCGAAGTCCTCGAGTTGCGGCTTCCCGTCTTGGCCGATGAATTTGTGGGCGATGAACCCGCCGTTGGGGCCGGGCTGGGTGCCCCCCTGCTCGATCGGGGGAGCCGAGACACCGTGATCCGCATAGACGCCCGGGACAGCGTTCAGCACGTCCATCCCCACGGAAAAGTGACCGAAAAACACCCTTGTACGGGCCACAGCGGTCAAGTCCGCCGTCGTGATCGCGGACGCCACCTTGCCCTGGATCGACATCGACTTCTCCTTGCCCCAACGGTCAGCCATCACTAGGGCCAGGGCCAGAACGAGCACGATCACGGCGACAACTGCGGCTACGGGGCGACGGAACCTCCATCGGGTTGGGGCCAGCATGCTCCGCCACCTCCTCGTCGCAAACCTCTAAGGCTCACAATCTGGCTCAGAGAATACCATCGGTTTTAGCAGTCCGTGGGTGACTATGAGTTTGCGCAACATTGTTTGGCAATCTTGCCGTCGGCGTTCTGGGGCATGGCGTCAACGATCACGACCGAGCGGGGCACCATGCACTTGGGCAGGTGCTGCTTGCGGCAGCAGGCCAGGTCTACATC
>DATJBA010000039.1:0-2845 GCA_035515675.1 Mycobacterium sp. | reverse complement strand
TACGTGTTCGGGCGAACGAAGGTGAGTCGGCGTCTGGACGAGGCCGGCCGCATCGTGGCCCGCGATCAGGAATTGCCGCGTGAGCAGTGGGAGGTGACCATCCCGGATCATCATCCCGGCTATGTGTCCTGGCAGACCTATCTGGCCAACCAGGATCGGTTGCGCGCCAACGTGCACCCGCCCAAAGGGCAGGGCGGCGGGGCGGTGCGTGAGGGCCGCGCCTTGCTGCAGGGTCTGGTGGTCTGCGGCAAGTGCGGACGGCGGATGCTGGTCGGCTACTCCGGCCCGGATGGCCGGGTCCCACGGTATCTGTGCGCGCAGGGACTGCGGCTGTACGGCTCGGGGCGCAGCTGCCAGAGTCTGAGCGGACGCCGCCTGGACGCCGCTGTGGTCGATGAGATGTTCACGGTGTTGCAGCCGGCCGCGTTGGCGGCCACCGCCGCCGCGCTGGCCGAGGCCGAGGATCAGCAGGCCCGGCGGGTGCGCGCGTTCGAGCTGGGCGTCGAGCGGGCCCGTTACGAGGCCGAGCGAGCCCGCCGCCAGTTCGACGCGGTGGAGCCGGAAAACCGGTTGGTCGCCCGCAGCCTGGAACGCGACTGGGAAGCGCGGCTGGTCACGCTGCGTCAAGCCGAGGCCGACCTGGCCGCGCAGCTTTCCCGCCGCCCGGCGGTGCTCACCGAGGAAGAGCTGGCCTGGCTATCCCACGCAGGTGCTGACCTGCGGGCGGTGTTCGACGCCGACACCACCACGATCCGAGAACGAAAGCAGTTGCTGCGGTTGCTGATCGGTGAGGTCGTCATCACCGTCGACCGCGACGCTGGTCAGGCCGCGGTCCGGATCCGGTGGGAAGGCAGCGCGCATACCGATATCACCATCGCGTTGCCGCGCCGCGGCGTCGATAGCGCGATCCGCACCGAGGCCGACACGCTGGAGCGTATTCGACGGCTGGCCGTGCACTACGACGACGCGACAATCGCCCGCCTGCTTGCCCGGCAAGGCGTGATGACCGCGACCGGGTTGCCGTTCACCCGCGACCGGGTCGGCAGCCTGCGCCGCAAACACCGGATCGCCGGGCCCAGCGAACCCGTCGGACCCATCGACGACGATGCCCACATGGTCAGCATCGTCGAAGCCCAGACGCTGCTCGGCACCTCCCGAGCCACTCTCTACCGGTGGCTGTCTAGTGGGTTTATCCCCGGCGAGCAACACGGCCCCGGCGGCCCGTGGCGAATCCGCATCGACGCCGAGCTGCGCGCCAAGATCACCCCGGACGCACCCGAGGGATGGGTCGGGCTCCATGAGGCCGCTTGCCGACTCGACGTGGCCAAACAGACTGTCCTGGACCGGATTCAACGCGGCGAGCTCAACGCCGTGCATGTCAACCGCGGCCAACGCAAGGGCCTGGCCATCCAACTGCCACCACCGGAAGACGCCTTGTTCGCTGCAACGCCATGAAACGCCGAGGCCAACTTGTCGCATCCAGTCCAGAACACCCGGTCGCACCATCCGCGTGACCATGAAAACCCATAACAACGCAGCATCCGGCCCGAATCTGGACCGGATGAGACAACCAGGGAAAGGAAATTAGTAGTGAGAACCCGGCTCGACCTCGCCGGTGATCACCCCGATCGCGCGCTGGTCCACACACCAGCTGATGCGGGCGACCGCCTCACCGTGCCCGGCATGCCGGTGCAGCATGGCGGGTGCCAGGTCCCGCCCGAATGGCATCCGGGTGAATCCCCAATGTGATTGCAACCGTTGAATACTCATGCTGACGCCTCATCCTCATCGTCGATGTCGACGCTGGGCTGAAGGTCGTCGATGGATAGCTGGCCGGGGATCTCGCCGTCGTCGGTGTTGCCGTAGAGGGCGTGATAGCCGATGCGTTCGTCGCGGCGCAGCTGTGCGTGGTGGGCGGCCGCGGTCAGCTCCAAATAGTCGATCCCGGTCGGCGGCGGCGCGGGTTCGGGTGTTTCCGGTTTGGCCTTCGGGTGCGTGTGGCGGGAGATGGCATGCGGCAGGGCTTTGCCATAGCTTTTGTCGTGGTAGCGGACCTCGACGGTTTCCAGGTCGAAGGGGCAGAACACCAGCTCCACCCGCCGACCGACCAGGGCCGGGTCGACTTGGTAGGTGTTGCTTGTTAACTGAACTACCGGGGTGGTTTTCCCTGTTCAGTGGCGGGCCGAGCGTGGGGCCGTTAGGGTTCGGCGCCGTGGTCGAAGATGAGCTGGGGCGGGACCTGGCGGCGCTGGTGGTTGCTCGGGTCGGGCGGCTGGAGGCGACCGGTTCGCCGTGGGAGCCGTATCGGGTGATCGATCCGCTCGGGGAGGCGGTCGGCCCGGTCGGTGAGTTCCTGAAGGAGCTGCAGGCGTCCGGGCGGTCGGAAGCGACGCAGCGATCGTATGGTCATGATCTGTTGCGGTGGTTCAGGTTTCTGTGGGCGGTGCAGGTGCCGTGGGACCAGGCGACCTGGGTCGAGGCGCGTGACTTCTGCCGGTGGGTGCAGATCGGAAGCAAGCCGGCGAGCGTGCGCTGGAACCGGAGCGACGTGCCCTTTGCGGCGTCCGGCGGGAAGTATGCGCCGACGACTGCCGCGCATGGCGAGAGTGTTATGTGGAATCTGATTTGTCAAGTTCGTGCCCTATTTGCCCTGGTTGACCGCGATGATCGGCAGCAGGGTGGCGGTCGCCGAGATACCGATCTTGCGGGGGGTTGCGCCATCGGGAGTGGGGACGTCGATCAGTCGTTCCAAGAGCCGGTCGAGGGCCGCCTGCCCGTCGTCGACTGCCGCTTGTTCGTCGTCGGTGAGCGGGACGTTGGCCAACATGCGCTGGAGGTTTTCCTT
>DATJBA010000038.1:0-3723 GCA_035515675.1 Mycobacterium sp. | reverse complement strand
GCCTCCGGGGTTGCGTCGGGCATCACGGCAGGAAATGCCAACACGACGTCGCCGCCGATGCTGACACGCAGCCGGCCGGGATGGTCGATCGACAGCGCCACGCCTGCTCGATGGGCCACCTCCGCTGCCGCGGCCAGCGCCTGGGTGGCACGTGCCGCGCCAATCGGCGAGGGCGAGACGTCGGCGACCTCCTTCAGAGATGCGCCGCGGATCCACTCGGCGACAATCACTCCGCCCTCGGCGGCGCGCTCCACGTCGAGCAGCCTGGCGATACCCGGCATGTCGAATCGGCTCAACCGCAGCGTGCGCGTCAGGATATCGCCGACCACGTCGCCCGGCCCGTCGCCAAGGTCAACGATCGTGACCGCCACCTGGCGGTTCAACGGGATATCCAGCGCCTGCCAAAACTGCAGACCCTCCGGCCCGCCGTGGTTCAACAGCAACCGGTACCGGCCATCGGCGATGCTCGCGCCCGCCACCAGCCGCACGCCAGCGGTTGGCTTGGCGGACACGAAGTCATCATCAGCCGGGCGCGTGTCGTTGGGGACCGCGTCATTTTCCGCATCGTCTAAGTACTTTTCAGTCACCGCCCTCTCCCCCACTGGTGAACCGCTCCCCTCAACGCGATGCTCTTGTCCCTGACTCGAGCGGTCAGTGCGTCGAAATCGGTTCGCGCCGCGTCTAAATCTTGATAGCCGGCCACCAACACCAGCGCACGCTGCTCATTCATGATCGGCCCTCCTCCGATGTCGACTTCGCCCGGATTCCCGCCATGCTTCGCTCGACCGCATCCGTCCAACAGGGACCAAAGTCCCGAAAATAAGCTGTGTGTTACTGCGGCTCCAGAGCTGCCACAGGCTCGGGAAACAACCAATGACCCACTTGTCTATGACTTCAGCCCCTACTCGTATACGGGTCTGAATGGTCCGATGCAGAGGTCTGATGCCAGCGTCTGCGCGGCAGCGAGGCCCCGCGCTTGGAGGTTGGAGATGACTGAGATCAGCGGTGGCGAGTTGTTCGCCCGCGCTCTTCAGGCGGAGGGCATCGAGTTTCTGTTCGGTCTTCCATCCCCAGAGATCGATCCGCTGCTGGCCCAATTGGAGGCGCACGGCATCCGGTTGGTGCCCGTGCGCCATGAGGCGGCAGGCGTGCACATGGCCGAGGGGCTGTACAAGACGACCGGCAAGGTGGCCGCGGTGTTGGGTAACCCCGGGCCGGGTTCGGCGAACCTGCTGCCAGGCGTGATCACGGCGCTGCACGAGGGTGTTCCGGTGCTGGCGATCACTTCCCAGCACCGGCTCGGGATCGTGTACCCGTCGCCGCCCTCGACATTTCAGGGCCAAGACCAGCTCGACCTTTTCCGGCCGGCGGTCAAGTGGGGCGGGCCGATCTTCGAGTGGGCGCGGATCCCCGAGGTGCTGCGGTTGGCGTTTCGCGAGATGCACAACGGCCGCCCAGGTCCGGTGCACGTCGAGCTACCCGCACCGGTCCTGTACGAGACCGGCGACCCAGACACCGCGCCGGTGCTGCCGCCGGCTGCCTACCGCCTGGGTCCGCTGCAGCCGTCGGATCGCCAGCTCGACGAGGCTGCTGCGCTTCTTGCCGCCGCCGAGCGCCCGGTGTTGATCGCAGGCCAGGGCGTCGATCGCGCCGACGCACGCGATCGTCTGCTCGAGATCGCCGCGCTGCTCGGCTGCCCCGCGATCAGCTCGATGGCCGGCCGCGCGAGCGTCGCGGCCGATCACCCCAACTACGTCCTCGGCTTCGGCCCTGCCGGTGATCTTGCGCGCAGTGAGGCCGACGTGTTGCTCGTCGCCGGCTCGCGGATGGGCAATCTCGACGTCCCCTACAACACCCACTGGGGTAACCCCGAAGGCAAGCAGCTAATCCAGATCGACATCGACCCACGCGATTTCGGCGTCACGCGCCCGCTGCACCTGGGCATCCTCGCGGACGCCCGCGCCGCGCTCGACGGCATCGCCGCGCGGCTGCGCGCAACCGACCTTGGCACGCGCGACGGCGCGGACCTTGCGCGCTACCGCCAGCTCGACGAGCAGGTGCGCATGCAGATGGCCACGCCGATCCTGGCGTGGCAGGGCCCGGGCATCCACCCCGCGCATGCGCTCGGCGCGATTGGCGCGGTGTTCGGTCCGGAGGCGGTGTACACCGTCGACGGCGGCAATACGTCACTATGGGCGTACAACATGCTGCCGCCGACGCGGCCGCAGTCGTACCACTCGATCCTCGAGCTGGGCATGCTCGGCACCGGCATCCCGTCGGCAATCGGGGCCAAGCTCGGCGCGCCCGACCGCGACGTCGTGTGTGTCACCGGCGACGGCGCCGCGGGTTTCAACGTCATGGAGCTACACACCGCCGCGCGTGAGGGCATCGACATCACCGTGATCGTATGCGCCGAAGGCTCGTGGACGATGGAGGAGCTCAACGAGCGCCAGCTGTACGGCACGACGTTCGCCACCACGCAGGGCGAAATCCGTTGGGACGTCGTGGCACAGGGGCTAGGCTGCCACGGCGAGTACGTCGACCGCATCGAGGACCTCGACGGCGCGCTGCGACGCGCACGCGAACACCACGGTCCCAGCCTGGTCTGCCTACGCACCGACCACGACGCGAACCTCGCCGTGCCCGCCGAGATGACCGCCCGCTTCTTCGAGGTCTACTCCGGGCCCACGAAGCCCGTCACTATCCAGGAAGGTCACGATGGCTAAAGACATCGACATGACCGGAAAGGTCGCGGTCATCACGGGCGCCGGCTCAGGGATCGGTGCGGCGAGATGAAGGCGGTCACCTGCACCAACGCAAAGCTCGAGGTGGTTGACCAGCCGACACCGACGCCGGGCAAGGGGCAGCTGCTGATCGACGTCCTCCGGTGTGGCATCTGCGGCTCGGACCTGCATGCCCGCCACCACTGCGACGAGCTCGCCGAAGTGATGGCCGAGACCGGCTACGACGACTTCATGCGGTCGGATCAGCACGTCGTGCGAAATCGATTCCGCCGCGGCGCATCAACGGAACCGACCGGTCAGCTCGAATCCGGGCGCACATTTGTTTGGGCGGCCACCGACCACCCCGGGACTACTGAGCATCCGTTGTGGCTGATTGCCGGTCGATTCATCGACATTTGCCCTTGCAATAGCAGCTCTTTGAATCGTGTTGCCTGCCAATATATTTCGCCGATCAGTCCTATTATGTCAGGTTGGACCGAATTGTACTGCCGCGCAGCAGATTACGTCCTATGGTAATAACGCCCTGGCGCTTAAGAGCAGCTGCTGTCCTTGGTAGATGTATCTGTGTATCTGGTCATTTTAGTTGTGGCATCTGATCGGGTTTCCGAGATATTCTGACCAAAGGTTTGATTGATCGCTAGTATGCCGGTGTGGCGGTTACCGTTGCCGCCGCGAGCGACGGTGCTCTTGCTGTGTATTACCGGACGGCCAGGGTTGTCGATCCGATCCTGATCTCTGTGCGTGAGGCGGCCTCAGTCGAATTCGAGTTTGTTGCACACCGTTTTGCCGGCTGCGTCCGCGACGCGGCAACGCAATTGTGTGGGCGATTGGGTGGCTGGTGACGACAAAGCGTCACGTGACGTTTGAATCCTGGTGTGGGCTTGACTACCTGATCGCCTTCGACTTCGACCCAAACATTGTCGGCATCGCAGGACATCTCTTTCGGTTCGAGTTCACCATGACAGGCGGTTCGTTCCGT
>DATJBA010000037.1:0-7936 GCA_035515675.1 Mycobacterium sp. | reverse complement strand
AGCGGCCGGAGCAGCCGGAGTTCCCTCAGCTGGGGCCGGAGCGGACGGAGCGGCCGGAGCTGCCGGAGCGGCCACAGCTGGGGCCGGAGAGGACGGAGCGGCCGGAGCTGCCGGAGCGGCCACAGCTGGGGCCGGAGCGGCCGGAGCTGCCGGAGCTACCGGAGCTGCCACAGCTGGGGCCGGAGCGGCCGGAGCTGCCGGAGCTATCACAGCTGGGGCCGGAGCTGCCGGAGCTGCCGGAGCGGCCGGAGCTACCACAGCTGGGGCCGGCGGTGCCGGAGCTACCGCAGCTGGGGGCAGCGCAGCTGGAGCTACCGCAGCTGGGGCCAGCGGTGCCGGAACTGCCGGAGTTGGGGGCGACGGTACCGGAACAGGGAGCGGGCCGGGAAACTCCGGCGCCGGAGCATGAGCCAGGGCGGTGCCGTCGGCCAGAGCGATGGGTGCTGCGGCCACCGAGATGAACCCCGCGGTTAGTGCGGAGCGGGCAGCCAACCCGAGGCCCGCAGCAGCACCGAGACGACGTGACTTGTGACTCATGTGCGATCCTCCGTCTGATTCGGCCGAGGCGAAGGCGGGCCGCGGTTACGGCGGCGGCGCCTCAGTGGAGCATACTGACGACACACTCAAGCTAGCATCCTACCTACTAACAGATTGGATGTGAAGATGTGCCAGACTTCTAGTCTGGTATCGGAGTGGCATGCATACGCCCTGGGATGTCAGGGGACAAACCACGGGATACTCGTGGTCATAGTTGCGCTCCTTCATGTGGCGGTTTTGGCGCTGAGAAGCCCGCAGGGCGACCAACGGAGCCGGGCTGGTGTGACGGGCATGGGCCGAGCCTTCAAGGGCACTATGAAGATTGTGCGCTGGCCGCCGTGGTCTCGGTCTTGGTTCTGTAGACCCTAAGCTTGCGACTGCTGGAAGTTCGGGTGGTTGATGCTGCAAGCCGTAACGGCCTGAAGCGGTTGCCGAATGGCTACCTTGAGCAGCTCGTGGAAGCGCACCGGCAAGAACCGGACCGAGCTTACTTATCGGATGCAGTTCGCGGAGCGATTCCCGAGCGACGCCGAACTTTCCAGTGCATTGGAAAGTTTCGCATCCTGGTTCGCGGAGCGGTATCCGACTGAGGACGAACTATGTACCACCGTACACAGTTTCGACTCGTGGACCGCGATTCGCAAGAGCCTCGCCAAGAAGCGCGCCGAGCTGAAGTTTCGCGCGCAGTTCGCCGAGCAGTACCCGACCGAAGACGAATTAGCCAATGCATTGGCCAGTTTTCACGTCCTGGTTCGACATCACGCAGCCGACACCGTCTGAGCCGTCGACATGGGAGCCACACTCCGTTATTCACCACCAACCATCTGCCGAAGGTGTCCGGCGACAATCCGGCTGTGTGGCGACGGTTGCGGGTCGTCCCGTTCGAGGTTGTCGTAACCGAGGCCAGAACGAGACCCGGAGCTGGACGACAAGCTGCACGCCGAGGCCGATGCAATCGGCGCGTGGGCGGTCGGGGGCTGGAAGGCGTGCCAGGCCAACGGTTATCGGCTGGCCGAGCCGCCGAAGGTACGGGCGCAGACGGCGGCGTACCGCGACGAGTCTGACGACCTGGGCCGGTTCATCGCCGACGCGTGTCACGTCATCAGCGAGCCAGCAGCGCGCGAGGGCAGCCAGCACAAGTCAACGACCACGCGGCTCCTTGAGGCTTACGACGCATGGGCCAAGCGTGAGGGCGGAGATTCGTTCGGAAGCGTCAAGGAGTTTGCGAAGGCGTTAGACACCAAGGGCTTCCCAGCGGGTAAGCGCAGGAGCGACGGGCGCTGGCGGTACGACATCGCTCCGATTCCCAACGGGTGATGCCGCATGTTGACGCAGGATGACGCATCGGGTTCCGCCGAAATAGCCTCTGAGCTAGCACTTATGACACATGACACTTATGACACATGGTCAAAAAGTGTTGATTGAAAGATGAAATGTGATGGGGACCCCCTCGGCGCAGACGCTCGATGATCTAAGCGTCAGTCAAAGTTTTCAGGAGCTCGAGGAGGGTCCCGATGACCATCGTAGGCGGGTTGGACGTGCATCGACAGCAGATCACCTTTGATTACGTGGACAACGACGGCTCGGTCCACTGGGGTCAGATCCGTCCGGCAACGCGGAAGACATTGCGGCACTGGCTAGGCGAGCATCGGCACGCAGGGGATGAATACCGGTATCCAGGATGCATTCAATGTCGGGTGGAAGCTCGCGCGGTTGTCCAAAACCGTGCCCGCCCGGGGCTTTTGGACACTTATCACGCAGAGCGCGCCCTTGTGGTCAGTAGGCTGGTGAAAGGGACTCGCACATTTACCCGCCTGGTGCTGCTTGGCGATCCAGTGGCCACAGCCGCCCGCCGCGGTATCGCTTCGCGTGTCATGTCCCCAACCGGTCCAGAAAACACCCTGGCCCAAGCCTTGTCGGAGATCGACATCTCATATCGGCGCCGAAGCCGTATCCATACACGAGGCCGACTCGCTATCGGTGACAGGGCACCCAATGCCCGGGTCATAAACTGCAGCACCGGTGCACTTGTCACGTTGTTCGATGTGCTCGACGACGAACGACACACACTTATGATTGTTGGCCCCGCCCAACGACACATTACGGCCGCCGCAGCAGACCACCCAGACGATGTCCGGGTCCGACGCGTCGTTCACGATGACGAATTAGGTCCTGCCGACAGCGATTCTGTGTTCCTCGATGCCGACGGTCAGGTCAGCGCGCGTTATCACATGCCGAGCGGCGGATATGCGCTGATACGTCCCGACGGCTACATCGCTGCACTCGAACTCCCGCAGAGGGCAAGTACCTAAGACAAACATTCACCCAACAGTACGGGGCCAGATGAACACAAGCCGACGAGTCAACAACTCGCCGCTCCTTTCACAGAACCGCGACCCCGGCTCTGTACATCGATGGTCGGACGCGATGCTCGACGGGCCGCCGCCGGTGCACCGGTGTGCACCCGTTGGTCATTGAAATGTCTGTCACCAACCGCGACAACCCGATATCGAAGCTAGGAGACGTCATGAAAAGCACCCAAACCGATGTTGTGATCGCCGGCGCCGGCCCCACTGGGCTGTTGTTGGCGGGCGACCTTGCCGCCGCGGGTGTCCGCTGCACGGTGTTGGAGCGGCGAACAGACGAGTCGAACCTGACTCGGGCGTTCGGCGTGCATGCCCGTACCCTGGAGCGGCTCGACGCCCGCGGCCTTGCCGATGAGGTGATCGCGACCGGCAGCCCGGTCGGCTCGGTGTGGCTATTCGACAACACCAAGGTCGACCTGACCGTGCTGCCCAGCCGTTTCCCGTACTTGTTGATCACTCCGCAGTACGAGGTCGAGCGCATCCCGCAGCGCCGTGCCATCCGCCGCGGTGCGGACATCGTTTACGGCGCGGAGGTTATCGACGTTCCCCAAGACGCCGACGCCGTGGACATCGACGCATCTGTCGCCGACGGCGTCGAGACCTCGGGGCGAGTTATGCGGTCGGCGCCGACGGCTTGCACAGCACGGTCCGCAAAGCTCTCACACTGCCGTTTCCTGGCCATTCCGTGATCAAATCGTGGCTTCTTGCCGACGTCCGCCTCACCGAGGCGCCCGAGAGCGTCATCACCGTCAAGGACTGCTTCGCGTTCGTCGCACCGTATGGCGACGGCCGGTATCGGATCTTTGCCTGGGATCGGCGCAACTAGCAGCCCGCCTCCGCGCCGCTCGACTTCACCGAGGTCCGCGATGTCACCGCCCGAGCGCTGGGCACTGACCTGGGCATGCACGACCCACGCTGGCTTCACGCTTCCACAGCGACGAACGTCAGGTTCCGCATTACCAGATGGGGCGAGTCTTCCTCGTCGGCGACGCCGCCCATGTGCACTCCCCGGCCGGCGCGCAGGGGATGAATACCGGCATGCAGGACGCGGCCAACCTGAGCTGTAAGCTCGCCGCAGCCGTGCAGGGCTGGGCTCCCGACGGGCTGCTGGACAGTTACCACAGCGAACGTCATCCGGTCGGCCGCATGGTCATGCGCAGCAGCAGCGCGGTCACGCGTCTCGTCATGGTCAAACCGTGGGTACTGCGTGCCGCACGCAACGTGGCTGGTGGCCCCGCGCTGCGCCTCGGTGCGATCGCTCGCCGCGTCGCCGGCTCCGTCTCCGGAGTGGGCATCCACTACCCAAGAAGCAAGGGAACTCACGCGCCGGCTGGTACGCGGGCCGAAGACATGCTCTTGGCCGACGACGGCCGGTGCTCAACCCGCCTGTACGAGATGCTGCGCAAGGGCAACTTCGTACTCCTCGTACGCGCAGGGCTGACGCCCGCTGGTGTCACACCCGCGAACCTTCGAGCCGCCGCGCCATGGGCGACGCGGGTACAAGTCGCAAACCCCGCAGCGCCGCAGCACCCGATTATGCTGGTCCGCCCCGACGGCTATATCGCCTGGGCAACCGACACCAGCGACGCACAACGGCTCGACGAGCAAATCCAGGCCGCGCTCAGCCAATGGTGCGGCACTGTCACCGGCTACAGCGCCGAGGCGACGCCCTCGGCTGTCTGACGCTGGCGGCCATCGCGGTCCGGGCGTCCGCAGGATGGGTTGCCTTAACTATCACCGAATGTCCGGTACGTCAACGATGGAGGCTGATGTGGCCGTATTCATCATTACATTCGCGCACCCTGATCACGAACGATGGGTGAAGTACCAGCCAGCCCACCTCGATTGGCTGCAATCCGAGCTGGAAGAGGGCACGTTGCTAGCAGCGGGGGGAATGGACCCCGGCCGCACTGGCTGCATCATCGCCACCGCGGCGGACGAACAGGCCGCGCGCCGCTGGGTTGTGCATGACCCCTATGTTGCCCGTGGCGTCTCTGACGAAATATCCATAACGGTGTGGGATCCCATCTTCGGGACATGGCAAATGGAGTCCAGCTGCGCAGGGCTCAGCTACAACGACCTGCGACGAGAGATCCTGAAGCGTACACGCACCGCTACGACCGACTAGCGCGGTCCATCGGTCAGACAGCCGACAGGTCGGTCGCGTACTTGCTATCCGATGCGGGTCATGCCCGGCGGGTTCACCGTCGCCGCCGGGCACGGAACGCGTTTGCGCGCAATGCTGTGACAATCTCTTTGAGGATCGCGACCGTTTGATCAGACCTGTCGCGCAAGACCACCGGTCATCTGAGACAAGATCTCCGATCGCGCTAAAAGTCGAGAGTGCATGGCGCGGTGATGTGGTCCCCGCGGTGCGCGCGTGATCTTGGCGTGTGCGATCTGATCGGGTTGAGTACCGGCCTCAGCCAGCGGCGTCGACTTTGCTGACCAGATCGCCGAACGCCAGCGGTCTTGAGGTAGCCAGTGCCGGCAAGGTGCATTCTCGCCGCCCTCAATTGCTTCCGCGGCGCCGCTGCCGAGACTTGGGCGGTAGTCGCAGTGATCGCTTGTCGAAACGCTCGATCTTCGTTGAACAGCTCTCGATTTTGCAGGCAGACCTCCGATCTTGTTTGGAGTCAAGCCGCGTTAGGCTCCTGCGCCCGTATCGGTGAGTTCCAGGCCTTGGTCTCGTCGTAGGTTTGTCGGGTTTGAAGGCAGTCGGGGAAGGCGAGCACGAACACGCCCAGCTCACCCCCGGTGTGCACGTGGCTCACCGCGGCACCAGCCGCGACGCCGCCCAACTCGCACCCGCCATCATCGCCAACCACACGAACAAGCCCGCACCGCCCACGACATCGCCGCCGAAACCCTCGACCGTGAGCCGTTGCCCGACCGGGTCCGATGGGCCCTCGACCGCCGCGCCAAAGCCGTGGTCACCCGGCGAAACCACTACCAGGCATGGTGCCGTCAAGCCAACGGCTGGGCCATCGATCGGCAACTAAGCCGCGATCAGCAGCTCAGCCGCAGTCGCGGCCAAAGCCGCGACTACGGACTTGAACTGTGACTCGGTGAATAGCTGTACAAGCTTGGCCGCCGCGCTCGACGGAATGGCCGATGCCTGGCGCATCTGAACGGATTTGACCATAAGCCCCGGACGGCGTTAGCTGGTTTTGCTCTATGGTTCACTATTTTTCACACGCACGACGGCGGTGATGATGGATGAAAAGACGGATAAAAGGCGCTACTGGGGTAGCTGGCGATACCCGCGATAGCCGCGTGGCGGTGGATGCGCGGGTGCGTGTATATCCAGGGACGAACGCTGAGGTCCGTGGCACTGTGGTCGAAGATTTTGGCGATATGGTCGGGCACGCAGTGGATATTGGTGATCGCATGGTTGACCCCGCGCGAAGATGGGCGGTCGTGCTCGACGCAGGCGGTCTGGTTTTCGTCGACAGCGACCAATTAGTCGCCGAGTAGGTGTCGGAGTTCCGCCTCCACCGGTGATGAGCATGTCCCGCTGTGCGCATCGCGAGCGGGGTGGCAGCGCCCGCGGCGGCTTCGATTTCAGTCGGACGGACACCACCTCGTGTACCGAACGGTCCAACGGCGACCAGGAGAACGAGCAGCGTTTTCCGCTGCGCGGCCGCAGCCTCTCCGCCCGGGCGCTGTCGCGCTACTTCCTCGACGAGGGCACCGCCATCTACACCCACGTTTCCGATCAGCATTCGACCTACGGCACCAAGGTCATTCCCACTACTGGCGCGAGAACTGCGAACCACCCGGGCGGAGCTGACTATCGGGCGCGAAGGCCGTCCGGCCTTGACAGGCTTCACATGCGCCGTGAACCCGGGTGTCCTGTCAGTATCGCCCGGTGCGGGCGGGTAGCGTCTGGGCAATGTCTGGCACTTCCGGTGAGGCGATCGTTGCTGTTGTCCGGCAGGTTCTTTCGGTGCGCGGTCCGATGGCCGAGGACGACCTGTTGGGGTGCTCGACGCGGACGGCATCGACCTGGGCCCGATCCTGACGTCATGCTCGCCGACGTTCTTGACCAGGACGCCGAGCTGGTCATGCAGCTGGCCGACGAGCGGTGGGCCTGGATTCCTGCCTTGCTCGCCGGGAGGATCTTCCGCGCCGCCTGAGCGCGGTGGAGGCCGCGCACGACATCGTCGTGTTGGGTCCCGATCTGGCGCCGCTGTCGATGCTGACCGGGTGCAAGACCTATCAGCGGCTCACCAACGGCTCACCGATCGCGGAGGTGTCCCCGTTCCTCGACGGCTACATCCTGGCCGCACGCGGCGTGCCCGAGATTGCTGTTGACGGTGACGGAGTGTTGTTGTTGCAGCCCGGGCGGTTTGCCACGCTGGGCGTCGCGGCCGGTGATCTCGTCGGGCTGCGCGTCACCGCGCACGGGTTGGAGCTCGCCGCGGTCGCGGGGCTGACGTCGTGCGACATCGGCGCGGCGCTGGCTGCCCTGCTCGAGGAGCGTCCCGATCGACGCGAGATGCTCGACGTTGCCGTCTGGACGGTGTGCGCCGGGGACGACGGTGTGTTCCGCGAGCCGGTGGCACCGCTGGGCGATTTGCTCTTGGCTAGCGGGCGGGCCTGTGAGGGCGACTGGGGCGGCTCACATGTGCACCGCACACGGCGCACCACCGCGCAAGCCTAAACAAGGCGACCTGCAGTTCACGGCACCGCGTGCAAACGGATTGGAACAGCGATGCCTGTAATAGCCCAGCGATCAATCAGACCCGGCGCGGCATCGCTGTGCCATCCGTGCCGGCTGCAGCGTCGGCCTGGGACCACGCATCAGATGGGGGCCGACGCCTTCAGCCCGTCGGTACGCCCGCGAGGTGATCGGGTCGGGAGGTCGTGGATGACGTTCTGGAGTCTCGTTGTAGCCCCAACTGTTAAGACTAAGTGTCTTGCGGCCGCAGCGGATTCGGCGATAACCTGCGCACCATGATCACCATCAGCACCGTGGAAATAATGGTCAGCCCGCAAGGTGGCGGCGGTGGCCGCGGGGGCGGCGGCGG
>DATJBA010000036.1:0-9978 GCA_035515675.1 Mycobacterium sp. | reverse complement strand
GCATAGAGCAGGAACTCATCGTTGGCGATCTTGGCCGACATCCAGTAGAACTGCGCATCGACGGCCGCCATCCGGTGCGCCGCCACGGCCTCAGCCGGGTGAGCCGATGAACGCAAGTATCAGCCGGGCAACCTTGTCCGGCTGTTCGAGCTGCAGGAAATGCCCGGCGTGTTCGACGATGGCCACCTCGCTGCTGGCAGGCAGCACTTTTTCCGTCCAGTGCGTGAAAGCCGGTGTGGCGCAACCGTCGTCGTGACCATGTAGGTACAAGCTCGGCAGCAGGGGCGCCTGGGTCCAGAGCCG
The DNA here is from genome assembly GCA_035515675.1 of Mycobacterium sp. Classification (GTDB taxonomy): domain Bacteria; phylum Actinomycetota; class Actinomycetes; order Mycobacteriales; family Mycobacteriaceae; genus Mycobacterium. The sequence goes on along the minus strand of DATJBA010000036.1, from coordinate 9,675 downwards.
GTTCAATTCGGCATACCGCGCCGGTGGCCGGGTGTTGCGAATCGTGGCCCGGTACGGCCCCAGTGCTGCCCGCCAACTCTCCGGTGTCCCGATCGCGGCGTCGACATGGCGCAGATCCTCTTCCGCGCGATAGCCCGGCGACCACCGCCTCCACAGCAGCGGCACCACCCAGGAAGCGGAACGCTCAGGCAACCAAGGCAATTGAAAGTAGATGATGTACCAACTGCGCAGCAGCTGATGTGGTAGCTGGCGGGCCAGCCGGCCGCGGTCGACCACCCGGCCCAGCGGACGGAACGCCGCGGCCGGCGGCACCGACATGATCACCGCCTTGACGAATGGGCTGTCGGGCATTGCGGCCAGGCCGGTGGCGGCGATTGCACCCCAGTCGTGACCGATCACGACATCACGCTCGGTGCCGCCGGCAGCTGAGCGCACACGCAAGGCATCGTCCATCAGCGCGCCGATGTGAAAACTGCCATCGGCCGGAATCGACGACGGCGCGTACCCGCGCATGAAGGGCGCGACCACCCGCCACCCCGACTCCGCAAGTCGGGGAGCAACCCTGCGCCACCCGTAGGCGGTGTCGGGGAAGCCGTGCAGGCACAACGCGATCGGGGCGTCGCGGGGCCCCCAGGTGAGAGCCTTCAGATCCCCGGCAGGGCCGGGCACGTCGATCCAGCCTGGTTCAGCCATCGCGGGCAACCCGCGCAGCATCGTTGGCCATGTCCACTTCTTCCTGTTCGGTGCGTCCGCACGGACCAAACTAACGCGTGCGGGTCCGCGACGCACCGACTGCGGCCAAGAACACGTCAAATGATCACTGCCGCAAGTCCTTTCGAACCGCAGTGCCACCGGCTAGCACGATGACTCCCCCGCGACCACCAGCCGCACTGCGATTCCTCGGCCCCCGTCGGTCAGCCGGTCCCAGTAGTAGTCGACCTCGTCCTGGTCTTTGCAGCCGACCACGAAAGACACCGATTCGTTGAACTGGAACTGCGGGCCACCGTTGATCGCGGTGAAGCGGACGCCGTCCAGCACGAAAGCGCCGGCCATGACCGCGCCCGGTTCGTCGGGCCCAGCCTCGGTGTACCTACTCAAGGTCTCGATGCGCGAGTTCGGGAACACCGAGATATCAAATCGCGCTGCCTCCTCCAAGTTGCCGTCGAACCATAGCGAGGGCGTGATCGATGGCATGGCCGCCACCTCCTTGGCGAGAACTCACCGGCGTCCTGGCGGCATAGCTCGACGGCCCGCGTGAGAGTGCTTAAGCGACCTATGTAACGTCAGGTGGGTGAGCGCCGTGAGCAGCAGCCCCCAGACGGTCGAGTTTTCCGGCCACGGGGGGATCACCCTGGTCGCCGACGAATGGAACCGCGATGCCGATGCGGCCGGCCAGCCGACGATTCTCATGTTGCACGGCGGCGGCCAGAACCGGTTCTCCTGGAAAAACACCGGCCAGATCCTGGCCGACGAGGGCTACAACGTCATTGCGCTGGACAGCCGGGGACACGGCGACAGTGACCGCGCTCCCAATGCCGACTACGCCGTCGAAACCTTGACCACCGACGTGCTGCGCGTCCTCGATGCGATCGACTGCCCGGTGGTGCTGATCGGGGCAAGCATGGGCGGACTGACCGGCATCCTGGTTGCCGACGGGGCAGGTCCGGACAGGGTGACCGGCCTGGTTCTGGTCGACGTGGTACCGCGGTACGAGAAGACCGGCAGCGCCCGGATCCGCGATTTCATGTTCGGCCACATCCAGGGTTTCGACTCCCTCGAGACGGCCGCCGAGGCCGTCGCCGCCTATCTGCCCCACCGGACCAAGCCGCGCAACCCCGAGGGGCTGAAAAAGAACCTGCGGTTGCGCGACGGACGCTGGTACTGGCACTGGGATCCAGCATTTATGACCAAACCCGGGGACGACCCCGACCTGCGCACGGAAAAATTCGAGCAGGCCGCGATCGACCTGCAGATCCCGATCCTGCTGATCCGCGGCAGGCTCTCCGACGTCGTCAGCCCGGAAAGCGTGCAGGATTTCCTGACGAAGGTGCCACGCGCGGAGTTCGTCGAACTATCCGATGCCGGGCATACCGCGGCGGGCGACGATAACGACGCCTTCACCGACGCCGTGGTGAACTTCATCAGGCGCGGATCACTTAGTTAGCCGGCTTCTCCGCGTGTCCGCCGAACTGCTTGCGCATCGCCGACAGCGCCTTGTTGGCAAAGTCATCGAGCTGACGCGAGGCGAAGCGGGACTGCAGCGCTGTCGTTAGCACCGGCGTCGGAACCCCCTCGTCGATCGCTGCGATGGAGGTCCACCGGCCCTCCCCGGAATCGGAGACCTGCCCGGAGAACTCCTTCAGATCGGGTGATTCCTGCAGCGCGATCGCGGTTAGGTCCAGCAGCCAGGAGCCGATGACGCTGCCTCGGCGCCACACCTCGGCGATCTCCGGAATGTCGAAGTCGTACTGATAGAACTCGGGGTTCGACAGCGGCGCGGTTTCGGCGTCACCCTCCTGCAGGTGCTTGCCGACGTCGGCATGGCGCAGAATGTTCAGCCCCTCGGCGAGCGAGGCCATCATTCCGTACTCGATGCCGTTGTGCACCATCTTGACGAAGTGCCCCGCCCCCGACGGCCCGCAATGCAGGTAACCCTTCTCCGATTGCGCGATCTCGCCGTCCCGGCCTGGTGTGCGCGGCGCCGCGTCCACGCCGGGTGCGATGGTGGCGAAGATCGGCTCGGCGTGCGCGAACGCGTCCGCATCCCCGCCGATCATCAGGCAGTAGCCGCGTTCCCGGCCCCACACACCGCCACTGGTTCCGCAGTCCAGTAAGTGAATCCCCCTCTCGGACAGCAGCTTTGCGTGCCGGATGTCGTCGCGGTAGTAAGAGTTGCCGCCGTCAATGACGATGTCACCGGAGCCCAGCGTCTTGGCCAGGTCCTCGATCACTCCCGTGGTGATGGTCCCTGCGGGCACCATCACCCAGATGACTCGCGGCCTGGATATCTTCTCGGCCAGCTCTGCCACCGATGACACCCCGGTGGTCCTGTCCTCCCCTGCCATCGCCTTGACCACGTCCGGGTTGTGGTCGTACACGACGCATTCGTGTCCATCCTTGGCCGCACGACGGACGATGTTCGCGCCCATCCGGCCCAAGCCGATCATCCCTAGCTGCATCTGCTCCGGTCTCCTTCTTGCGCTGCGTGCGTGCTTTTAGGCAGCACGGCAATTGCCAGCTGCGGTGACCACGCGGCAGCGACCGCGCAGCCTCGGGTCCCCAGGAGTGGCGGTCGTGGTGGTGGATCACTCCGGCCCAGCTCCAGTTGTCGATCTCGGTCCGCGGTGCGACGTAGATCTCGGTTTGCGACTCTTTGCCACCCCGGCGACGTCGGCATAGTTGCGGTACGTCATCTTGTGGGCCAGATCACCGGTAATACCGAAGATCACCAGCATGGCTGAGGAGCTATCGCCGCCGTCCGCCAAGACGCGCACCTCCCGAAACTCACCCAGTCGGCTCACTTGAGATTCGCTACCCGCGGCGGCCCGAACTCAACCCTAGACACTGCGTATGGGCCCGACAACCGTTACTGGTGTGGGTGGCCGTTGTTGTCTGCGGTGGGGTGGCCCAGGACGCGGTCAGATACCGACCGGCCCGGCCCGGTCTGCGGCTGATCGTGTAGGACACCGACTGGCCGCCGACGATCCGCGCCAACCACTCATCAGCGCGGGTTCGGATCGGCATCCATATGGGTCGCTCGGTGCGCCGTGGAGATGATCTGTTCGGGCGCAACGTCGCAATGGCGGCACGGGTCGCAGCACAAGCCGTCGGAGGCCAGATCCTGGTGAGCGAAGCGGTGCGACGCCCTTTGCGACTGTGACGACATCCGATTCGACGAGGGGCGCGACGTCGAGTTGAAGGGCTTTTCGGGCAGCTATCGCTTGTTCGCCGTCGAAACCGCGGCCGATCCCGATTTGGACTGAAAGCTTTCCGCATCGAATTCGGCCAACCTCTGATGCAGGCGGGCCCGGACCTCGTCGGCCGTGTAGGCACGTCGTTTGCGTTGATCGCGAACGACCAGCGCGCCGCCGGCGACGACGCCGGCGACGCCGGCCAGCCCGAGCCATTTCCACATGCGGCGCATGAACACAGGCTATTCGCAGCGAGGTCCGAGCGCCGAGGCTACCCCGCGCGCAATGTCGCACGCGAAGTACTTCCAAGCTCATAATGGCGACGACAATAACGAAACCCGAAGCGACGAACGGGCTTACTCGAAGATGCTGACGCTGGACCAAGCGCTCGACGAAACCCGGACCGGCGACATCTGGCTATTCCGCGGCGGTTCACGACCCGATCGCGCCATCCAGACGTTGACGAACAGCCCGGTGAACCACGTCGGGATGACGGTGGCCATCGACGATCTGCCGCCGCTGCTCTGGCACGCCGAACTAGGTGACAAGCTCGTCGACATCTGGACCGGCACAAAACATCGCGGCGTGCAGCTCAACGATCTCCGCGAAGCTGTCCAGCAGTGGACGCAGCGCTACCACCAGCGCTGCTGGCTGCGCCAGCTGACGCCATACGCCAACCGCAAACAGGAGAATGAACTGCTGCGTGTCATCGCGCGGATGGACGGCACCGCTTTCCCCGCCGCCGTGCGGCTGACCGGCCGGTGGATGCGCGGCCGGCTCCCGACCGCCTACGACTGGATGCGGGGAATCCCACTGGTGGACACGAAGGTTCGAGAGTCGACACAGCGACGCAAAGCACGGCAGCGCGTCGGCCTGGAAGCGGCGTACTGCGCGGAGACGGTAGCAATCACCTACGAGGAAATGGGATTGCTGAGCACGGAGAAGTACTCAAACTGGTTCGACCCAGGCTCGTTCTGGAGCGGTGACACTCTTCGGTTGTCGCCGGGTTATCAATTGGGCGCCGAAATCGAAGTCGTCGTCGATTAGTCGACCGACATCTCCCCCATCGCCGACCAGCCCGTCGCGTCGATCGTCTGACTGATGATCTTGGGCGTGGACTTCAGCGCCTGCGGGAGTTCTTGCATCGCCTGCTTGAAGTGATCGCTATTGACGTGGACGCTGCCCGCGTCACCGTCACGGAACGCCTCGACCAAGACATACTCCGCCGGGTTGTCCAGGCTGTGAGACCACTCGAACCACAGGTTGCCCGCTTCGGCACGAGTTGCAGCAGTGAACGCGGCGACCAGTTCTGGCCAGCGGTCGGTCCACTCGGGTTTGGTTTCGAACTTGACGACGATGAAGATCATTGCCGGTCCCCGCTTATGCTCGCAGCTCCCATTGCGCCCGCTTGCCCGATCCCCGATCTCGGCGAGCAGCGCCAGAATATACGGTCTGCTGGGCTCACCGAGAGGCACGTAGTGACGGTAGTGACGTTTCGGGTCTATGTGGTTTCTGGCTGGCTTTGGGCCACAGCAAAGTCCGCCCTAGAACGCCTGTGCTAAAGGTTGGGCAGAGTCTAGGCGAACTTGGCATTGACGTTGCGGTTTACCACAACGCTTGCAGGCGAAGTGACGTAACCCACAAATGGTCTCGCGTCAGCGCTACTCCACTTGTCCTAAGCGCCTAAAGCGATTCGTGTGGCTGACCTACGTCGCAAAAAGTTCTGCAATAGATCAATACATGCACTTTGACAAGCACGGGCCTGGACCCTTACACGTTGAACCGGAACTCCACGACATCGCCGTAGGCCATCAGTTGGCCTACGGCGTCGTCTTACCGATCGCCAATTTTCCGCTCTCGAACAGCAGCGGGTAGATCAGACCGCCGATAAGGCCGCCGATCAGCGGGGCCAGCCAGAACACCCACAATTGGCCGGGTGCGCCGTCCCCATTGAAGAAGGCGACGCCGGTGGACCGGGCCGGATTGACCGAGGTGTTACTGATCGGGATCGAGACGAGGTGGATGAGCGTCAGCGACAGACCGATGGCCAACGGCCCGAATCCCTTGGGCGCCCGGTCGTCGGTCGCGCCGAGCACCACGATGAGGAAGAACGCCGTCAACAAGACCTCAGCGATGATCACGGCTCCCAGCGAGTAGTGGCTAGGCGAATGCGCACCGTACCCGTTCGCGGCCATGTGCCCGACGGGTGAGAATCCGGGCTTTCCCTTCGCAATGGTCACCAGCGTTATGCCTGCGAGCAGACCACCGACGACCTGGGAGATCCAGTACCCAGGAAGATCCTTCCACGGCAGCCTGCCGCTCACCGCGGCTCCCAGACTGATCGCGGGGTTGAAATGTCCGCCCGAGATGTGACCGACGGCGTAAGCCATGGTGACGACGGTGAGCCCGAAAGCCAAAGCCACTCCGAGGAAGCCGATACCCAATTGGTAGGTGCCGCTGCCATCCTCGGCTTGGGCGATCTGTTTGGCCGCAAAAATCGCGCTGCCACAGCCAGCGAACACCAACCAGAACGTGCCGAACAGCTCGGCACCGAATTTCGAAGCGAGCGACGACGATGTCATGTGCAGCCTCCTTGTGAGGTGTCTCCGCGACGATAGTAATTGTCACCTAGGGGCGCCATCAAACGGTCTACCGGCCGGCCTACTGCCTACTTCGCGGGTTTTGTTGTTGCTCCCCTAGACGTTGAAACGGAACTCGACCACGTCCCCGTCGGCCATCACGTAGTCCTTGCCTTCCATCCGGACCTTCCCGGCCGCCTTGGCCGCCGCCATCGACCCAGCGGCGACTAGGTCGTCGTAGGACACGATCTCGGCTTTGATGAAGCCTTTCTCGAAGTCGCTGTGGATCACCCCGGCGGCCTTCGGCGCGGTATCGCCTTGGTGGATGGTCCACGCCCGCGCCTCTTTCGGACCCGCCGTTAGAAAGGTCTGCAACTTGAGCGTGTGAAAACCCGCCCGGGCCAGTGCGTCGAGCCCCCGTTCGGTCTGCCCGATCGACTCCAGCAGCTCGGCGGCCGACTCGTCGTCGAGTTCGGCCAGCTCGGATTCGATGGCAGCGTCCAGGAAAACCGCATCGGCGGGCGCGACGAGCTGACGCAACTGGGCCACCCGCGCGGCATCGGTCAGCACCGCCTCGTCGGCGTTGAAGACATACAGGAAAGGTTTGATGGTCAGCAGGTTCAGCTCCCGCAGCACGGAACCGTCCACACCCGCGCTGAACAGCGTCTTCCCGCCGTTCAGCACCTGCTGAGCGCTCAGCGCGGCGTCGTGGACCGGTTTGCGCTCTTTGTTGTTGCGAGCTTCTTTCTCCAACCTCGGCAGCGCGCGCTCGAGAGTTTGCAGATCGGCCAGGATCAACTCGGTTTCGACGACCTCGATATCGGATTTGGGATCGACCAGTCCGGCGACATGTGTTACGTCGTCGTCGGAGAACACCCGGACCACCTGGCAGATGGCGTCACATTCGCGGATGTGGGCCAAAAACTTGTTCCCGAGCCCGGCCCCCTCGGATGCACCCTTAACCAGGCCGGCGATGTCGACGAAAGTGACCGGCGCCGCGACGATGCGCTCGGAATGGAAAAGCTCCGCCAGCTTGGCCAGTCGCAGATCGGGCAACGGAACGACGCCCTCGTTCGGTTCGATCGTCGCGAACGGATAGTTGGCTGCCACCACGTTGTTCCGGGTCAGCGCGTTGAATAGTGTCGACTTGCCCACATTGGGCAGGCCGACGATTCCCAGGCTCAGGCTCACGGGGAACCAAGTCTAGGGCTCGGCGGCGGGGCCGGGCGGGCGCCGGCCGATCTGGGGCATCGGGGTGCGTTCCGAGTGGACAAGCATGGCACGCCAAGGATCCCTACGAGGTATTTACGGGCCTTTCGGCCTATTGCCGGTACGGTCTACATGTGTCAGCACAGCGGGCAAGGTCGGCGGTAGAGGCTGCCCACCGCTCGATCCATCCAAATATCCCAGGTGTGCCGTGGTGGGCAGCCCTGCTTATCGCCATAACCACGACCGTCATCGGGTATGGGATTGACGCCGGATCGGGTCATAAAGAGCTGACCCACGTCTTCGCCAGCTTCTACATAGCAGGCTGTGTGGCAGCGGTGCTGGCCGTGCGTCAGGAGGGCGTGTTCACCGCGATCATCCAGCCACCGCTGATACTTTTCTGCGCGGTGCCCGGTGCCTACTGGCTTTTCCATAGCGGCAAAGTCGGCAACCTGAAAGACCTCCTGCTCAACTGCGGCTATCCGCTCATCGAGCGTTTCCCACTGATGTTGGGCACCGCCGGCGGCGTGCTGCTGATCGGACTGGTCAGGTGGTATTTCGGGACGTCGCGCCGGACGACCAAGGCGGTGGACACAACCGCCGACACGGCGACCGCCATCACCGCCGATGTAAAGTCCCTCATCAGCGGCGTCGCCGCGAAACTGAACTCGATCCTGCGCCTCGTTTCCGGCCAGGACGATGCCGACGATGCCCCCTCCACCGACTCACGGCGGATCCAGCCGGCCAGCCCTCCGCCGAAAACCAGCCGAGCGGCGCGCAGCAGTCGGTCCGCCACACGTCCCACCCGAACCCGCTCCCGGCATGCTCGACCACCGCTGGACGACCAGCACGAACCCGTGGTCGAACGTCCGCGGCGCCCAAGTCCAAGTCGCAGCGGCCACGCGGCTCCCCGCGACTTCGACCCTGCCGACCTGCCCCGGCGGTCGCGTCGCCGCCCTAGGCCGCAGGGTGATCCAGACCTGCGTGCCCAGCCGCCGCGGGAAGCCCGTCGGGAGCCGCGCACGCGCCGTAATCCCTACGAGCGGCCGGCGCCCCGCAGCAGCCGCTTCGATGGCTACGACATGTGCGAGCCGCCCCGGGCGCCTGAACACTTCAATCGGTACGAGCCCTATGAGCCGTACGAGCCCCCATACGAGCCTCGGCACCGTCGTGCCACCCCGGGCGGGCCTAACGGCGCCAACCCGACACACCACCCGATCTCGCGGGTCCGCTACCGCGGGTCGGCCCCCTTGAACGAGCCCAGAGCCGAGCCCCGCGCCGAGCGCGGGAGTCGATCACGGGCGTCCGGCCGGTCCCAGGACCGACCCCCGGCGGAATCCTGGGAGTACGACGTCTAAGCGAGCTAATAGACGAACGAGCCGTTAGAGAAGCGACCGGATCTCTCGGGGCAAAGCGAACACCAGCGTCTCCTGGGCCGTCGTCACCGGTTGCACCACGTCGTAGCCGCATTCGGTGAGCCGCTCCAGCACACCTCGCACCAGAACCTCGGGGACGGACGCCCCGGAGGTGACACCTACCGTGGTGACACCCTCCAACCACGCCGGGTCGATATCGTCGGCCCAGTCGACCAGGTGAGCGGCCGCAGCTCCCCCACCCAACGCCACTTCGACCAGCCGCATCGAATTCGATGAATTGCGGGACCCGACGACGATGACCAGCTCGCACTCGGGCGCCATCGCCTTGACCGCGACCTGCCGGTTCTGGGTCGCGTAGCAAATGTCGTCGCTGGGCGGGTCCTGCAGATTCGGGAAACGCTGCCGCAACCGCTCGACGATCTCCATCGTCTCGTCGACCGAGAGCGTGGTCTGCGACAGCCAGACCACCTTGTCCTCGTCACGGACGGTCACCTGCTCGACGGACTCCACGCCGTCGACGAGCTGCACATGGTCGGGCGCTTCCCCGGCGGTGCCGACGACTTCCTCATGGCCTTCATGACCGATCAGCAGGATGTCGTAGTC
>DATJBA010000035.1:0-4686 GCA_035515675.1 Mycobacterium sp. | reverse complement strand
GGCAAGGAAGGTGACGGCGTTGGCGATCTCGTCGGCGGGGAGGGGGGTGCGTCTTGGCCTAGGTGCGCACGGTGAAGACCTCCTCGGGAGCCAGGTGGTGCAGATCGTGTGGTCGACGCGACGCGGGGCGCGCAAAATCGAGCACCTCGGTTCGGCTCATGATGAGGCGGGGGTGGCTGCACTCAAAGCTGCCGCTGCCCAGCGGCTGGCTGCCTGCCAAGCCCAGTTGGACTTGAACTGGCGGTCAGGTCGGACGCCGAGCCGTTGCCGATCACGTCCTCGAAGGCCGCACAAATGTGGGATGCACTCTGCTGCGCCTACGACGTTCTCGGGTTCGACGAGATCACCCGGCGGCGATGAGGCGTTTCGTCAGCTGGTGTTGGCGCGGATCATCGAACCGACAGCAAGGCCGATTCATTGCGGGTGATCGAAGAGACCGGTGTGGCGCCGGTGTCGCACCCTGATCCAGCACAGCGGCCCAGAGCGGGCGACGGCTGCCGAACCCGGAATAGCACAGCTGGCGGGACGTCGATTACTCCGGTGCCAACGGCATCTCGGCGATCACCTTCGTGCCGCCGCCGGTGGGACTCTGGATCTGCAACACCCCGCCGAGGGCTTCAACGCGGTCCTTCAGGCCGATGAGTCCCGAGCCGCCGTCGACATCGGCCCCGCCGATCCCGTCGTCCTGGATGGCGACCCGCAGCCACCGATCGTCGGCATCGACGCTCACGGTGGCCGCCGAGGCCCGTGCGTGCTTGGCCGTGTTCGTCAGCGCCTCCGCCACAACGCAGTATGCGGCCACTTCGACTGACTCCGGCAACCGCCGTTCGACGCGCACATTGACCTCAACGGGCATGGCGGCACGGCGGCCCAGGGTCCGCAGCGCCGGGCGTAGGCCACCCTTGGACAGGATCGCCGGATGGATCCCGTGCGAAATCTCGCGCAACTCTTCGCCCGCCGCGACGAGGCCGTCACCAATGTCCGCGATGTCTTGCTTGAGCCCGTCGAGATCTGACGGGACCGAGGCCTCTACCGACCGAACCTGTAGCCCCAGCGTCACCAGCCGCTGTTGCGCCCCGTCGTGTAGGTCGCGTTCGATGCGCCGCCGCGCATCATCGGCCGCCGCGACGATCCGGGCGCGCGACGCCATCAACTGGGTACGAGCCTCCGCATTGGCGATCGCGGTGGCGACCAGCTCGGCGAAGTCAGCAAGCCGCGCCTCGGTGTCGGAGGGGAGCGGTTCAGGGCGGGACGATCCGACGATCGCCGCACCCCACAGTCGGCCGTCAACGACGATGGGCGCCCCAACCCCGGTGCGCAGCCCCAGGTCTCGAATCAGCGCCGCAGCCGGGCCCTTCGCGTCCTGGTGGCTATCCATCCGGGCAGGGGCGCCGGTGCGCAACACCAGCCCGGCGACGTTGTCGCCCTCGAGTGTCAGCCGCGCGCCGACCGGCATTTTCTTCAGGCCGGTCTCGTCATGTGCGGCGACGATTGTGCCCGACCCGTCCCTTCCGTAGCGAAACAAGGAGGCGTTGGATACCCGCAGCGCGTTGGCCACCTGGTCGGCCACCGCGGCGAACACCGCCGATGGGGAGACGCCCTGCGCGATCTGGGTCGCGACCCGACGCAAGGCGGCTTGTTGCTCAGCCAGTTCGCTGACTTGCTCCGCCGCGAATATGGCTTCGCGACGCCGCTTTTCGGCTTCGACGGCGCGCAGTCGCGCCTGGCCCACCAGCACGTTGGCCAATAGTGCGATGGGCAGGAAGACGGCGACCGGCACAACGTCCAGCGCAGTCATCGGAAACAGGCTGCCACCGGTACCAAGATGGACCTCGAGGTAGACAACGGCGCTTGCCAGCGTCATTGTCACCGCCAGCCCGAAGCCCCAGCCGGCCGAGATCACCAGGACTCCGAGCAAAAACACCGCACCGAAGAGGTTGCGCGGTTCCATGCCCATGCGCGCAAGAAACAACACCAGCGCGGTTTCGCCCACGAGCAGAGCCGCGGCGACCACGACTCCAAGCCACAGCGGCGGGGCGATTGGGCGCAGCAACAGCGGGTGCAGGCGTGCGCGGACCGCTCGCCGTGGCGCCGAATCGCCGTCCCGTGGACGGTCGGAGCTGCCCTCGGCGGTCATCACACGCTCACACCGACGCTGTTGCCCATCGCTGTCAATTGTCCCCCGTCGGTCGCGAAGGCATCCGACGGGCGCCTTCCGCAGCACCCTGATCCGCCGCCTCGGCAGCAGCCGGGCCGGGGCCGATGAAGCGGCTGGGTGGCAGAACTCATCGGTATCCGCTTTGCGGATCCATTCAAGCCGCGAATCGGCGACCACGATTGCCAACGCACTCGGCGTGAGCCGAGCAACCGTCTAGCGGGTTCTCGCACCGAGTACGGCGCAGCTGCGCGCTCTGCGGTTGTGCTCAAGTTCTTTCCATCATTCCCGCCGAGGAGCATGCTCGATGCATGAGGTTGGGCCTGGTTTCCAGGCTTACAACACCGCGCGGGGTGTCGTCGGTGCTGGCCCAGCCTTCGCGCGTCGAACGAGCCCGTCCGATCGCCAGTCAGTCGTCCGCCATGGTCGTAGCCGACATGTGGTCGGCGCGTGTAGTTCGCCCCCCGGCCCTGGTCCAGCGACCGAGTGTTGGGCTGTACGAAGCTACGGTGCGCTGCGGAGATAGGTAGACGACGCGTGGGCCACTGTCGCATTGACCGTCACATCAGGGTTAGGAGCCAAGGGAAATGAGTGACCAACTACCGAACACGACCACCGACGCCGGTATGCCGGTGCCCAGCGATGAGTACTCCCTCACCATCGGCCCCGGCGGCCCCAACCTGCTGCAGGATGCCTACCTGATCGAGAAGCTGGCCCACTTCGTGCGTGAGCGCATCCCCGATCGGGTGTATCACGTCAAGGGCGGCGGTGCCTTCGGGTATTTCGAGGTGGCCGCCGACGTCACCGAGTGGACCAAGGCCGCCTTCCTCAACAAGGTTGGCAAGCGCACGCCGTTGTTCCTGCGCTTCTCGATCGTGGCCGCCGACGAGGGCGCCCCCGACACGGACCGCGACGTGCGCGGCGTCGCGGTCAAGTTCTACACCGAGGAGGGCAACTACGACCTGGTCGGCAACAACACGCCGGTCTTTTTCGTGCGCGACCCGATGAAGTTCCCCGACTTCATCCACTCGCAGTTGCGGCTGCCCGACACCGGCCTGCGCAGCAACAACATGCAGTGGGACTTCTGGACGCTTTCGCCCGAGTCGGCCCATCAGGTCACCTACCTGATGAGCGACCGGGGCACGCCGCGCACCTGGCGCCACATGAACTTCTACAGCAGCGACACCTACATGTGGGAGAACGCCGGCGGCAAGAAGTTCTGGGTGAAGTATCACTTCAAGACCGAGCAGGGCGTCCAGAACTTCACCGACGCCGAGGCCAGGGCCATGCGCGCCGAGGACCTCGACTGCCACCGGCGCGACCTGCGCGAGGCGATCGCCCGCCAGGACTACCCGGCGTGGCGCCTGGAGATGCAGATCATGCCGTACGAGGATGCGGCCAACTACCGCTTCAATCCCTTCGACATCACCAAGGTGTGGCCGCACAAGGACTACCCGCTGATCCCGATCGGCCGGTTGGTGCTCGACCGCAATCCCGATAACTTCTTCGCCCAGGTCACGCAGGTCGCCTTCGATGTGGCCAACTTTGTCCCGGGCATCGGGCCCAGCCCGGACCGGATGGTGCTGGGGCGAATGTTCGCCTACGCCGACTCGGCCCGCTACCGCAACGGCCCCAACTATATGCAGCTGCCGGTCAACCGCCCGCTGAACGAGGTGCACAACTATTACAAGGACGGCCCGATGTGCTACCAGCACAATGGGAACCAACCGGTCTACGCGCCCAACAGCTACGGCGGGCCCAAGGGCGATCCGCAGCGCTACCGCGATCCGAGCTGGTTTGTGCAGGCCGCCGACATTATGCGCACGGCCTACGAGGCGCACAAGGACGACAACGACTTCATCCAGCCCGGCATGCTTTATCGCCAGGTGATGACGCCGACCGATCGGGACCATCTGGTCGACAATATCGTCGCGCATCTAAGCCAGGGGGTGGAGCGCTTCATCCAGGAGCGCGCGGTCAACGACTACTGGGCCAAGGTCGACCCCGACCTCGGCGCGCGCGTCGCCCACGATCTGGGTCTGGCGATTCCGGCGTGAGTAATAAGGGACAATTCGCTCGCGGCACCTGACCGAAGGGTCGCGCTCTGCTTCGACGCGCGGCCGGCTTGCGCCGAAGCCCTGGGTAACTACCCCGGTAGCGCCGGTAAGTCGCGCGTTTTGTTTGGCCTCGGCTCGGAGCCGCTTCAATTCGTAATAAAACGGGTTTTGGGTATGCAGTTAACCGGAGTGGAATGGAGCTGCATTTTGGCGGTCCGCCAGGGCCGTTGCGCGACAGGGCGTTCCAGGCTCGGCGGGTGACCGGCACCGCGGCACAGCGGTGGCTTGTTCCGGGGCTTGCTGGTGGCGAGGATGTCGCGGTAGCGAACAGGCTCGTGGCCGGCAGCGAGTTCCAGCACGCGGTAGAACACCATGCCGCGGCTGCGTGAGCGGCGGCGGTTGAACCGGAAGGCGAACTCATTCAGATAGGCCGGCAGGTGCGCCGGGTCCACCGACCCTTGATGTGTTCCCAGC
>DATJBA010000034.1:0-2868 GCA_035515675.1 Mycobacterium sp. | reverse complement strand
TATTTGACCATCGTCGGCGATCACGACACCGGCACCGTGGTCGACATCCAGCCCGGGCGCAGCGAGGCTTCGCTAGCTAATTTCTTTCAATCCCAACCTGATTCAAGTGTGTCCCAGATCCAAGCGGTCAGCATGGACGTGCCCAGGGCCGATACCGAAGCCACCCGCACCCATGCGCCTCAGGCAACGATCTGCTATGACCCGTTCCACATCATGCAATGGGCCAACCACGCCCTTGACCGGGTGTATTCCGAGGCCGCCACCGGGCCAGGACGCGCTGCGATGACCCCAGCGCAGTGGCGCTCCACCCGCTGGGCGCTGCGCACCGGGCAGAACAAACTCACCGACGACAAACGCGCCCTGGTCAACCAGATCGCCCGCACCAACCGCCGCATCGGGCGTGCCTGGATCCTCAAGGAGCAACTGCGCGACCTCTACCGCATCGACCATCCCACGAACCGGCGCTAGGTGATTCATCTGATGAAAACGGAGACCATTACCGGTAATGCCTCATGTCCGGTTCCACCGTATTCGGTCGCGGCGGCGCGGCAGAAATGTAGCGCGATTGCGCCGCAGCGGCCGGCACCCTATGCCGTCTCGGTAGTACGGGTCTAGCTGGCGGCCTCGTGCAGCGAGGGATTTGCCAGCCTGCAGGTTGTTTGCCGGAGGGGCGCTTGGACGGTGCTCTAGTATTGAGTCTCTCATCGTTTGCGTGGGGAGTGCCCTAGTTGAAGAATCCCCGCGGTCTCTGATGGCGACGCCGAAGGCGTTGTGGATCACCGGTTTGGCTGGAGTCGCACTCGTTGTTATCGGTGCGTGGCTGCTCGCGGGCTGGGGCGGCGACGACACCACCCGGACCGTCAGCGACATCGGTTCTGTGGCTTTCGGCTTATTCGCGCTCACGTGTGCAGGGGTGGCGGGGTGGTCCACTCGCGGGCGTGACCGGGGCGCATGGATCTGCCTGATGATTGGGTCGGCTGGATGGTTCGTCGGTGACGCAATTTGGGCGCATTACGAGTTGTGGGCACGGGTGAAGGGCCCGTTTCCGTCTGTGGCGGACGGAGCGTATCTGCTCTTCCCGGTTGGCGCATGTCTGGCGTTGGTCTTGTTTCCGATCGGGCATTCGGGTCAGTCTCAGACGCGTCTGGTGCTGGACGGGCTGATCGTGGCCGGATCGCTGTTCGTTGTGTCTTGGGTAGGCGTGCTGCGCACCGTGTTTACTGCTGATAGCGCCGGCCATTTCGCGCTCGGCCTAGCGCTGGTCTATCCGGTATCGGATCTGGTGACCATCACGGTGGCGGTGCTGGTGCTGGCCCGCACACATACCGGGCAGCGCGCGACGATGACGTTGCTGGCGGTAGGGATCACCTCGATCGCGCTGTCAGATAGCGGCTTTGTGTACTTGATCGCGCACAACGGCTACGTGAGCGGCAGCATCATCGATCTGGGGTGGTTCGCGGGTTTGCTGCTGCTGGGTGTGGCCGCGATGGTCGGAGTCCCGATCCCGGAGACCGACTCGCGGGCGGCACGGGTGCCGCCGCGGCTCGCGTTGTGGCTGCCGTATGCGGTGTTGCTGCTGGCCAGCGCGGTCGGCGCGGTTTACCTGCTGCCCAGGCCGGGATCAGCCCCCGTGCTCGGAATGGCGCTACTCCTGGTGAGCGCGGTGTTAGTTCGGCAATTTCTCATGGTTGCCGAGAACCGGCGGCTGCTGGTCGCGTTGGCGGATCAGGCGTTGCGTGACCCGTTGACCGGCCTGGCCAATCGTGCCTTGTTCTACGACCGACTCACGCACGCCGTGCAGTTGCGGCACCGCGATCCCAAAGCACTGGCGGTGTTGTCGTTGGATCTGGACGGCTTCAAGCTTGTCAACGACAGCCTGGGTCATGCGGCCGGGGACGCGTTGTTGATTGGGGTCGCACAACGGATCCTGGGTTGCGTACGGACCGGCGACACGGTCGGCCGCCTGGGCGGCGACGAGTTCGCTATCTTGTTAGAGGGTGGCGCCGAGCCCCCGCTGAGGGTCGCCAACCGGGTGATCGACACCTTCGATGAGCCGTTCATCATCGACGGCAAGGACATCTCGATACGGCCCAGCGTCGGGCTCGCCCTAGCGGCTGCCGAGGATCCCGGCGTCTCCGTCGATCAATTACTCAAACAGGCCGATATGGCGATGTATTCGGCGAAACGAGCCGCCACCGGCACCGTTCACACCTACGCGGCGGACATGTAACTGCTCGGTCTTTACAATAATGTCGTCGGCGCGCGCAACCGGCGTCGTAGCGACAGCTGCGGAACCAGCAATGGCGACCACCATGGCTACCATCGCTGTCTTCAAGCAGACGGCTCGTCGGCTCGCGGCACACGATCTGGGGGCCGCACCAACGTCAGCGCGCTGAGCATGAGCGGTCCCCGACAGAGCACCCCCTGAGCAGCTGCTAGCTAGCCCCCCACCGACTGCTAATCACCCCCAGCGCAACATGACTCACGCCAAGCTCCCTCTATCTATGCTTTATGCGACTGTTTTGGGGCTAGTCCACAGCAGAAGTGACCCAACCTCGGGCAGAAACCCGTCCGGCTGATTCGCGACGGAATCCAACGCGGCCTACCAACTTTGCGCAACGGGGCAGGCGCGACGCTCGAGACCCTATGGGCGTCTGAGCAGCGGTTCAGCGGCTCATCTCACAATAAAGATTAACTTGATCACAATAGTGTTAGTTTCGTCGGTCAGCCTCACTGCGGTCGCGTGACACCATGCCTCACAACGTGTTTCCGAAAGCGCACCTGTGCGATGGATGGTATTTATGTTGCCACTGTGACTGTCTACGGGCACATACAGACCGACGCATTACCCGTCCGACCTGACCGTAC
>DATJBA010000033.1:0-3277 GCA_035515675.1 Mycobacterium sp. | reverse complement strand
TGGTAGGCCGTTGCCGACCGCCCATCCGAACCGGAGCCTGTCATGACCGTAGCGCGCAGTGCCGGCGATGTCTTGTCCGATCACACGGTGTTCGAGGTCGAGTGCATCGACCGGATGTTTCTCAACGTGTGGTTGCCGCGGCTGGCCTACGGCGCCGGGGTGCAGGGCTTCTTCGTCGGCCACCGCGGTCACCACTACGCCTCCACCGCGTTGATGGATCCGATGACGAAGGCGTTCGTGGCCGGCATCCACGGTTTTCTCGCCGCGCGGGGGCTGGAGTTGGTGTCGTTCGGCAAGGAACGCAAAGACGACGTGGCCCAGCAATTCCTGGCCCGGTTCACCGGTTCCGAGGGGGTGCTGTTCGTGGGCCGGGCACAGGAGAAGGCACTGGTGTGGCGCGCCCAGCGCCGCTACAGTCGCGATGGCTCTTCATACGCGTGGCTGGTGCGCTCCAGCGCGTTCGTCAACTACTTCTATTTTTATTGCGTGGACAAGGATTTCGGCCCGTTCTTCCTGAAGTTCTGCACCTACTTCCCCTACACCGCCAAGCTGTGCATCAACGGCAACGAGTGGGCAAAGCGTCAGGCCGCCAAGGCCGGGATCGGATTCACCGCACTCGACAACGGGTTCGCCGCAGTCGATGACGTCGCGGCATTGCAGGCGATCTGCGACACTCTGGGCCCCGCCCAGATCGAGGCGTTGCTGCGCAAGTGGCTGCGCATTCTGCCCACCCCGTTCACCGACGAGGACGAGGCTGCCGGCTACCGCTACGAGCTGTCGATCCTGCAGGCCGAATTCTCGCTGACCCAGATGCTGGACGCGCCGGTTTCCGGCCGGATCTTCTTCGAGCAAGTCATCCGCGACAACCTCGACATCGGCCGACCCGATCACGTCAGCCTGATCTTCCACCGCCGAATCCTCAACGGCCGCAAACACAAAACCCCGGGCCGGTTCCGCACCCGGGTGATCACCGAGGGCGTCACGCCGTCGCTGCACGTCGACTACAAGAACGCCAAAATAAAGCAGTATCACAAGCAAGGAAGGGCGCTGCGCACCGAGACCACCATCAACAACCCCAACGACTTCGGTGTCACCAAACGGCTGACCAGCCTGCCCGACCTGCGGCAGCTCGGCTTTTCCGCCAACCGGCGCCTGCTCGGCGTCCAAACCATCAGCCACGACCCGATCCGCGGCGCGAAGGCCTTCACCGATCTGACCACACCTGTCGTCACCAACTCCGCCACCCGCATCTCCGGATTGCGCTTCGGCGACAACCGTGTTCACGCCCTACTCAGGGCACTGCTCATCCACCGGCTCCTGCCTCATGGATTCACCAACCGTGAGCTGCGCACCCTCACCGCACCCCTCCTCGGCAAACGATTCGAGGACATCACCGCCGGCCAGATGACCTACGACCTGCGGCGCCTGCGCGTCCACGGACTCATCGAACGCATCCCCCGCAGCCAGCGCTACCGCGTTACCGACACCGGGCTGCAGCACGCGCTGCTGTTTACCCACGTCCACGACCACCTTTTGCGCACCGGTCTCGCCCAAATCAGCGACCCCAGCCCACCTCGGCCATCCGCGTTTCGACGAGCAGCACGCGCGTACCAAGCCGCCTTTGACGACCTCACCCACCAAGCCGGACTCGCCGCCTGAACCCAACCCGACCCGAACGCCCAACTTGACTCAAGATTCACGGCCTCGCCGCTTAAGCAGACCTACTCCCTGGATGCCTACCTAACGCGTAGAAACCCCGTCCCGGCCACTTCGTCTGGTCCGCCGCGGCGCTGACCGGTGGCAAATGAGACGATCACCGAGCACGTCACACACCGTTGCTCTCAGTCCGGTCCGTTGTGAGTGGAGGTGATGTGGTGGAGGCCAACCGTGTGCTGTTCTTCTTCGAGGGCGTCGAGGTCGAGCGAGACGGGGTGCGTGCCCTGGACGGGTTCACCGCGGCGGTGCCCGAAGGTGGGGTGACGGCGGTGTTCGGGCCGTCGGGATCGGGCAAGTCGACGATGCTGCGGCTGTGTAATCGCCTAGAGGTGCCGACGGGCGGTCGGGTGCTGTTCCGGGGAGCCGACATCGCCGGTTTGGATCCGTTGCGGCTGCGCCGCCACGTGGGCATGTGTTTTCAGCGCCCGACCCCGTTTCCCGGCACCGTGGCCGACAACCTGCGTGTCGCCGACCCGGAAGCCAGTGCGGCGCAGATGCAAGATGTGCTGGCCCGGGTGGCGTTGACGGGGTCGTGGCTGGACCGCGACGCGACTGCGCTGTCGGGCGGGGAGGCCCAGCGAATGTGTTTGGCTCGCACGCTGATTGCCCGACCCGAAGTGTTGCTGCTGGATGAGCCGACCTCCTCGGAGGACGCCGCGGCCGCGCGGGTGATCGAGCACGCCGTGCGCAAGTTGGCCGACACGGGGCTCTGCGCGCTGTGGGTGAGCCATGATGCCGCACAGGTGGCACGGATCGCCGACCGGGTGCTGCGCATCGAGCACGGCCGCTGCCTGGGAATCGAACTGGTCCCCGCCGACCCCGACGCCGGGCAGGTGGCGCGGTGAACGGACAGGTCTCCTGGGTCGGATTGGCCACGTCATTGGCGCTGGTCGCCGTCGCGGCCGCGATCTCGCTATGGCAACGGCTGGGCTTGGAGCGGCAGGTGCTATGGTCAGCGGCCCGCGCCCTGATCCAACTGCTCATCGTCGGGGTGGTGCTGGCGTGGCTGCTGCAGCCGGGCCGCTCGCTGTGGTGGTCGTGGGCCTGGACCGCGGGCATGATCCTGTATGCCGGCGACGTCGCGCGTCGACGCGCCCCGGAGGTACCCCGGGCTGGGCAGGCTGACCATCGCCGCGTTCGCCTCCGCCGCCGTGATCACCCTGGGGGTGGTGTTCGGGCTGGGGGTCTTCCCGCTGCAGAGCCGTACCCTGGTCCCGATCGCCGGCATGATGATCGGCAACTCGATGACCGCCGTGGTGCTGGTGGCCCGCCGGCTGCTCGATGACCTGCGCGACAAACGCGACGAGGTCGAAGCCCGGCTCGCGCTCGGCCAGCCGTCGCGCCAGGCCGCCACCCCCTACGTGAAGACCGCACTACGCTCGGCACTGTCGCCGCAGATCGAAACCACCAAGGCCACCGGGCTGGTCTTCCTGCCCGGCGCGATGACCGGACTCATCCTCGCCGGCGTGCCACCGCTTCAGGCCGTTCTCGTGCAGGCCGTGGTCATGTTTCTCGTCCTCGGCTCGAGCGCGACCACCACCGTCGTCGTCGCGCTCGGACT
>DATJBA010000032.1:0-71035 GCA_035515675.1 Mycobacterium sp. | reverse complement strand
TCAGTGACCCCGAGCTCCCGGAAACGCTCAAAGACGCCGTGTCTTTCATCCGCACCCATGCCGCCGGCGACGTCGGCGTCAACGATGTCGCGGCCGCCGTGCATCTGACACCCTGGGCGGTGCAGTACCTTTTCCGGCGTCAGCTCGACACCACACCGACGGAGTACATGCGTCGCGTCCGGCTACACCGCGCTCATCAAGAGCTGATCACCGCCGAGCGGTCTGCCGGTACCGTCGCTGAGATCGCCCAGCGTTGGGGCTTTGCACACACCGGGAGGTTCGCGGTGCTCTACCGAGAGACCTACGGCCAGAGCCCACACACCACACTCAGGCAACGACCTGGCGGCCATTAAGGTCAGCCTGCAGCTCTGGGTAAGCAGGCCGGTCCAATTGCGTTTGAGCCGTTCGACTTTGGTTTCTATGGCGACCCGACGCTTTCGGTTCGGCGTGTTTGGCGGATTTGCCTAGTTCGAACTCAACTTCAGGCTAAAATCGCGACGTCTGGGAGTGCGGCAACGGGGCTGTGTTCGAGGGGAGCGCCATGAGTGCTCGGCGATCGACTCGCACAATTGACCCGCTGCCTGACGTATTACCGCCAAGCCGCAACCTAACCGTTCGCGCAGCCGACGGCACCCCGTTGCACGCGGAGGTATTCGGGCCACCCGACGGCTACCCGATTGTGCTGACGCACGGCATCACCTGCGCGATCAGGGCGTGGGCACACCAGATCGCAGACCTGGCCACCGACTATCGAGTGATCGCATTCGACCATCGCGGCCATGGGCGAAGCGGAGTTCCCCGGCGCAACGGCTACAGCCTCGAACACCTTGCGTCCGACCTGGATTCGGTGCTGGAGGCGACGTTGGCGCCGCACGAGCGCGTGGTGCTCGCCGGGCACTCGATGGGCGGCATCACCATCGCAGCTTGGTCGGCGCGCTACCGCCACAAGGTCCACCGGCGCGTTGACGCCGTCGCGCTGATCAACACCACCACCGGGGACCTGGTGGGCAAGGTGAAACTGCTGTCGATGCCGCGCGCGTTGTCGTCGGCTCGGGTCATGGTCGCGCGCGCCCTGATCAACGCGTTCGGCGGTTTTCCGCTTCCAAGTGCCGCCCGGATCCCGAGTCGCTATTTGGTCGCGATGCTGGCGGTCGGAAAAGATGCCGACCCGAGCGCCGCGAGAGTCGTCTACGAGCTGTTCGCGCAGACGTCACCCGCGGGACGCGGGGGTTGCGCGAGGATGCTTGTTGATGCACTGGGGACGCGGTATCTCGACCTTGACGGTTTGACGGTGCCGACCTTGGTCATCGGCAGCGAACGCGATCGGCTGACGCCGATCAGCCAGTCCCGCAGGATCGCACGCACCGCGCCCAACGTCGTCGGCCTGGTCGAGTTGCCCGGTGGCCACTGCTCGATGCTGGAACAACCCCGTGAGGTGAATCGTCACCTGCGGACACTCGCCGAGTCGGTGACCCACGACGTGCGGGTCCGCCTGATCAGCTCATAGCAAAGCGGCGATCTCGGCGGCCGCCCGCTGGCCAGACCTGACGGCGCCATCGAGATACCCTGTCCATTCGTCCGCGGTTTCGGTGCCGGCCCAGTGAATCGGCCCGACCGGCTCGCGTAACCACGGCCCGAATCGTGTCCACGACCCTGGTGGCACCGCTGCGGTCGGACCTCCCGGCGCGAAATCGTCTGCGCCCCAACGATGATCAACATAATCGAGGGGTTTGAGCGCCTCGTTGCCGAACAATCTCGCGAAGCAGCGCAGCGCATCGCGGCGGCGCTGGTCGGTGGGTAGCGAGTCGAACGCCCGGGCATCGACGAACCCCATCAGGACGCCTGGCCCCTCGGCGTGCGGGCTGACGTCGAAGGTGATGAACACCGGGCCTTCGTCGGACAGCGCCTGGCCGGAGAACCCGTTGGCCCGCCAGAACGGCGTGGAGTAGGCCGCGTAGGCCTTGCTGAGCCGGCCCTGCGGCCAATGCTTGGCGAGTTGCTCGTACTCGGCGGGCAGCGGGGGAGCAAACTCGATCGACCCGCGATGGGCCGGCGGGATTGCGACGATGACGAACCCGCCCTCGGCCTGGCCACGATCGGTTGTGACCGTCACACGACCACTGTGCCTGTCGATGTGACGGACCGGTGCGTTGAGCACCACACGTGCGCCCAGTTCGGCGGCCGCCGCTTCGGCGATCTGCTGGCTGCCGCCCGGGAAACGGTCCTGCTGGGCACCGTTCTCGACGTCGAGCAGCCGGTCCAGGCCGCCGGCGGCGTGCGTGTAGCGGGCGGCGTGCAGCATTGACACGTCGTCGGGTTCGCATCCCCAGGTCACCCGGGCCATGATGGCCAGCAGGTCGCGGGACGAGGCGGTGGCGCGTACCGAGCGCAACCACCCGCCGAGCGACAGGTCGTCGAGCTCGCAGGCGCGGCGCGCGTCCCAAGGGGCTGCCACCGGGACGCTGCGGGCAATTCTTTCCAATTGCCAACGCAACCGGCCGATGTCAAGCAGTCCGGTCAGCGAAAGCTTGGGGATGGTGCCACGGTAGGATCGCGCCCAGCCGCGCCAGTGGATCACGTTCTTGCCGTCGTGGTGGGTCGGAGTGGTCGGGACCTCGAGTTCGGCCGCCAGCGCCAGAACGGCGTCTTGGGTCGGGCCGACGAAAGTGCCGCCGAGATCGGCGGGCAACCCTGCGATGCTGCCGGTAAACGAGCGCCCGCCGACGCGGTCACGGCCCTCGAAGACCAGCACGTCGTGGCCCTGTCGGGTCAGTTCGCGCGCCGCCGCTAGCCCGGCAAAGCCAGCGCCGACCACGACAACGTCGACAATCCACGGCGGGTTTGTCACGTCCTCTAGTCAACCGCATTTTGACGGTTTCGTAAGGAAAAAGGTTGCCCGTCTCGCTAGGCCGCGCGCGCAGACGTTCGCATCACGGCGATGGCGCAGGTCGTGCGTCCTCCGGTGCGGGCCCTGCGGATCGCCGCCGCCGAGCTGGGCCGAGATCCTCGCTCCATCAAAGTGTTCACGATGCTCACCCCGGTTGTCGCCGAAACCCATGAGCGGGCCGTCGCAAAGTTGCGCGAATATCGGCGATTCGTCAGCCCCACCGGCGCGCTGGCCCTGTTCGGCGGATGGACCGGGGTCGACCTGGCCGTACTCGACCCCGACGAGCCGCTGCGGTACGTCGAGACCGATGCCAACCGGTCCGCGCTGGCCTCGTTTACCACCGCCGCGCCGGAGCGCACCTGGACGGTGCGGGAACTGGCCGATGAAATCGGCATCGGTGGCCGCGGCCCGGTGGTCGCGGGTTCGCCCAGCGAAGTAGCCGACGACCTCGAACGCTGGGTCGCCGACGCCGATGTCGACGGGTTCAATCTGGCCTACGTCACGACCCCGGGCACCTTCGTCGACTTTGCGCAGTTCGTGGTGCCGGAGCTACGCCGCCGCGGACGGGTGCCAGACCACGTGCCGCGTTCCACGCTGCGCGAACGGCTTGGCGGCTCCGGACCGCTACTGCCCGCCGACCACCCTGGCGCGGGATACCGAGACCGGTCACGGCGCAACGGTTAACCAGTCCGTGAACCCCGACAGGCCATGGCGGCCCAGCACGCCATGCTCGTAGAGGCCCCAACCCTCAACGGGATTCGCGTCGCCGTCGCGGCACACCGCGCGGCCCACGTGGTCGATCACACCGAAGCCGGACCGCGCGATGATCGCCGGGTCGGTCATGTCGTAAGTCAGCCGCTCGGTGAACTTTTCGCCCTTCCACATGCCGTGCAGCCAATCCGAGTCGCCGCCATAGCCGCCGCCGACATGGATGGGGACCGGCAGTTTGGACTCCACGTCGAAGTGGACCGGCATGCCGTCGGCGGTGCTCGCCTCGATCGTGGCGCCGGTCGGGATGCGGGTGCCGGACCGGTAGTGGGTTGTCACCCGCGGCCAGCCCAGCTGTTCGACGCGGCCGTCGCGCCACACCCGGGTGCAGTCGTTGAGCGAGCGAAACCCGTTGGGCTCCTCCTGGATGATCAGCACGACGGCGAAGTCGTCGAAGGCCATCGGCATGTACAGCCACCACATGCCCTCGAATGGCGGGTCAGCGGGCCGGCCCGCCGGCTCGGGCTCGCCGATCGGCCGGATGCCCCAGGACCGGTCGCGGCTGCCGAGCCAGGTAGCGGGGTCGACGGCGATCTCCTGCCCATCGACGGTGATGCGGCCGCTCCAGGTGCCGAGCTGGGCGAACCGCTGGGCGTTCAGCGTCACCCGGTTGCCGGACCGCAGGATGTGCGGCTGTTCCCGGATCACGTCGAACAGGCCATCCCAGGTGAGATCGGCTGCGATTCCTTCGGTTTCGTCGAGGATCAGCCGCAGTTTGCGCAGCGGCTCGCTGACCTCGATCCGGTAGCCGTTGACGTTTTGGTGGAGCCGGTCTTGGTCGATGGCGTCGGAAAGGTGCACGGCGGTCTGCGTGTCCCCGCGTCTGATGAGCACGAATGCGTCCTTCACGCCTAGGTTGGGGTAGTAGCCGATGCCGCTGATCAAAAAGATGTTCCCGGTGCGATCGTGGGCGTTGAAGTAGGAGCGATCGTAGAAGTTGCGGTCCGAGGAACCTGGCCACGCGATCGGCTGCGGAATCTGATGTACCGGGAACTCGTCGAGCGGTCCGAGCATTACCGATCCTCTCCGATAAGACGTTTCATCAATCCGGCGTGGTAGAACAGCGATTCGACATCATCGGGTTTCTCGGTTTCGCCGAAGTGCACCCGACGTGCACCGGTGCGCATGAACACGCACGCCCACATCACACCTGAGTAGACGTAAAACCAGTGCAAGTCGCCGACTTCGACGCCGGTGAGCCGCTGATAGGTAGCGCGGACGTCATCTTCACGCATCACCTCGGGTAAGCCCGGTAGCGTCGCCAGACCGGCGAGTTCTTGAAAGACCATGTGCGCGAATATCATCCATGCGACGTCGAGCTCACGTGGCCCTAGCGTCACCATTTCCCAGTCCAGCACCGCGATCGGCCGAAAGTCGCGGTACAAGACGTTGCCCACCCTTGCGTCGCCCCAGAGCAGTACGGGCTCACGTGCGGCCACCTCTTCAGGCCAGTGGTCTTGCAGCCACTCGAAAGTACGTTCCAGGAGCGGTGATCGGCCGATGTCGGGCACCGCGAAGTCGTACCACGACCGCACCCAGTTGAAGTGTCTGCGCAGTGCGGTGTCGCCGGGCTGGCCTTCGGACAGGAAGGCGAACGTCTTTTCCGCGTTGGGGATTGAATGCAGCGTGGCCAGCACTCCGACGGTGGCGTCCTGCAGTTCGCGCTGACGCTCGGCGGGCGCGTCGGCGAACCAGTTGTTGCCGAATGTGTAGGGCATGACGTCGGGCGGCACCACACCGTCGACGTAATCCATTACAAAGAAGGGTGTTCCCAGGACGTCGCCGGTGGGCTCGAGCCAGCGCACCCGCGGGACCGGGATGTCCGTGAGTTCGGCGACCTTTCGTATCGCTTCGAATTGGTGGTCAAGTCGATAGGTCGGGAAGACCTGCACGTCCTGGGCGGTGGGCGCCACCCGGGCCACCAGTTTCTGCTCGATCGGCTGCCCGTCCTGCTCCCAGCGGGTAGAGAAGATGATGGTTTCCGACGACATGCCCGTCGAGTCCACGGCGCTTTCCACGGTCACCTCCGGTGTCGCCCCGCCGGGCTGGGGGCACTTCCCTGCGGAGCGGGGGCCCCAGCCGCTTGCGGGGGACACCGTCGACAGCCATTGCGAGATCACCGCCGGCAGGGTCGTGACATCACGGCTGGAGCGCTGGAGTCGGTCGATTTCTCCGATTGCCGGTTCAGTGGCCACAGTGCCTCCTTGGTGCGGCAATTACGATACGGTAGGTAGCGTTATGAAAGCAGAACCGTCCGCCCTTGACAAGGCCGCTGGCGCCGGCCGCCCCCGGGACCCGCGTATCGACTCGGCCATCTTGTCGGCGACCGCGGAACTGCTTGTGCAAATCGGCTATTCGAACCTCAGCCTGGCTGTGGTAGCCGAGCGCGCCGGCACCACGAAATCAGCGCTGTACCGGCGGTGGTCGAGCAAGGCCGAACTGGTGCACGAGGCGGCGTTCCCGACGGCACCCACCGCGCTAGAGGCACCGGCCGGCGACATCGCCGCCGATGTCCGGATGATGATCGAGGCCACCCGCGATGTTTTCACCACCCCGGTGGTGCGAGCCGCGTTGCCCGGTCTGATGGCCGACATGACGGCCGATCCCGCTCTCAACGCCCGGGTGATGTCGCGCTTCGCCGACTTATTCACCGCTGTGCGGGTGCGGCTGCGCGAGGCTATTGACCGCGGTGAAGCGCATCCCGACGTGGACCCGGACCGATTGATCGAGTTGATTGGCGGAGCGACGATGCTGCGGATGCTGCTGCGCCCGGACGAAAAGCTGGATGATGCGTGGGTGGAGCAGACCACCGCCATCGTCGTGCACGGGGTGACGCGATGACGCCGCGACTTGCAGACCGGGCCGCGATCGCCACCGGCGGCAGCCGCGGCACGGGCCGCGCGATTGCGTGGTTACCGGACGCACGATTGGGCATCTCCGGGTTCTCGACGGCAGCCTTCGGCCGTTCGAGCGCCACGACACCACGGCGGGTGGCTAAGCCGGCTTTGCCGTTGTCACCGCATTGATGATCACCGCGTGCAGTCGGTGCCAGTGCGGGGAACAGAACCCGGCACGCAGCAGAAGGCGAGTGGCGCGGCGCCTGGTCCGGGCTTTGCCCCGGCGGCCGGTGAGCAGCGTCGGCACCAGCCACCGGGAGAACTGGTCGACGAGCACCAAGTGACCACCGGGACGCAGGACTCGGGCACATTCGGCGAGCCCCGCTTGCTGATCGGTCCAGTGATCAAACGACGTCGTGCTCACTATCAGGTCGAACGTGTTGTCCGGGCAACCGATGTGTTCGGCCACACCGAGAACGAACGTCAACCGGTTGTCTCGAGAGCAAGCACCGGCGGCCGTGATCATCGCCGGGGCGGCATCGATACCGACCAGTTGTTCGGCGTCGCGGTAGCGGCGTGCCAGTACCTGGAGCAGATAACCGGTTCCACATCCCACATCCAGCACCCGATTAGGGGCAGAGACGGTGGCTACAGCGAGATCGGCTGTGCGGTCGGCGATCTCGTGATGCAGACGGCCCCGCCAGCCGCGATCGTATTCCGCGGCGCGATCGTTGAACGCGGCGACGTCACGATAGGGCGGCGGCACACGCTCAGTGTGTCAGGTTTGCCCCAGCGGTTCCATCTTTACCGCTCAGTGGTGGTCGTCTTCGGGCGGGTCGGGATCGCCGCGGAGCAGTTCGTCGGGGTGGTGAGCGCGGTTGATTTCAGGCGGGCCGTTCCCGTCAGCCCAGCCAAGTCGCCCGCTGTCAGTGACCTCGGTATGCCATTCGCCTCGGCTCGCCGCTCCGTGGTCGTAACCGCAGGCGAAAAACAGCTTGTTCGCATCGGTCCGGCCACCCGCTGCCCAGTCCGGCGAATGGTGCACCTCACAGCGATAGCCCGGTTCGAGGCAATTGGGGCGGGTGCAGCCGCGGTCGCGGGCGTAGCAGATTAGTCTCTGGTCGGCAGTGGCGATGCGTTTCTGGCGGCCCAGATACAGCGGCCGCTCCGTGTGGTCGTCAAACACCGCCAGGTAGTGGATTGCCTTGGCGGCCATGCGGATCAGATCCGACATCGGCAGCCTTGAGCCACCCCCCGTGTTCGCGGGTGCGGGCATCGGGATCGACGGGTCGACGACGGCGTGTGCGGCCTGGTTGAGTTCGGCCAAGGTGGTGGTGGCGATGACCGTGACGGGATGGCCGCGGTGCACCCCGAGCTTGCCGGACGCGATGGCGGCTTCGAGGCCGAGTTTGAGCGCGTCGTGGCAGCGTTGGGCGGGTGTGCGCTCGTCGCGCGCTTCGGGCTGGCCGCTATCGGGTTGGTGGCGGCCGGGCCGCACGGCCGCTTCAATGGCTTCGAAGTACGTGCGGGCCTCGGGGTCGAGCAACCCGTGCAGCCGCGACATGCCGTCGGGCCCCTGTGGGCCCAGGCGCAGTCCGCGGCGGCGCGCCCGGTCGTTGTCGTTGAACAGGCCGTCGGGATTCAGGTAGTCGGCGATCCGCTGGCCCAGCTTGGTGACGACGCCGGCGTCGAGTTTGGTCGCATGCTGCACCAGCGTGCGCTCGGCTTCTGCCACGTCGGTGGGCGAAACACAGGCGGGCAGTACGTCGACCGCTTGGCATACCGCGCGGATATGGTCCTCACCGACCGCACCTGCTTCTACCGCGGCCGCCAACTCCGGCAGCTCCGGCTGCACCGGGGGACCGGTCAGCGAGCGCCGCGGGCGGATCCGGGCCGCGAGTTTGAAGCGGCGGATGATTTCCCTGGGTGGGACGCGCAGCCGCGCCCTTAGCATCTCTCGTACCGCTGGTACGCACTCGCTGCCGTCGGGCGGGTCGGCGATCTCGGCGAAGAACCGATACATGAGCCCGCGGTTGGTGCGGTCCTGTGTTTCCAACCGCTCAGCGACGTCAACGCGGAAATCGTTGCCAACCACGTCTGATGAGGTCTCACGTAGCACGTCATGGGCGGCGTCGATCGCGTCAAGAGCAGCGCTGATCCGCTCTTGTGCCTGCTCGGCGCCCATCAGGAGACCCACGCATTAACCCTATCGAACGTTTGTGCGATCTGGATCATCTGGAGACGGATCTGTGGATGAATCGCCGACTGTGGATAAGGAATTGCCACATCGAGATGAGCCTCGCGAAATCGCTGCCTGACGTGCCAGTATGAAGCAAGCCAGTGCCGCAACGGCGGCAGGCAACCGGTCGAGTGGTGTGCCAATGCCCGGTATTGACAAGCCGACGGGGCGTGTTGTTGCCCTGATCGTATTGTTGATCGCTGTCGCGGCTGCCCTGCGCGGATACCTACCGCCTCAAGCCCGTGCGGTGCGCGGCGAGCCGGGCAGCGGTCGGGCAGCGCAGATATTCGTCGTAGCGATCCTGGGCGTGACGCTCGCGCTGCTGGCGATCGCGGTCATCGCGCGGTTGCGGGATCCACGCGCGGTGGCACCCAAGGTGGGGGATCTGTCCGAAATGCTCGGCACCGGCAAGGGTCGACCGAGTTGGCGCGTGTTGCTGATCGGACTCGGGGTGATCGTGGCCTGGCTGCTGATCGCGATGCTGCTGGCCCGACTGTGGGTGCCGCGCGGTGTCACTCCGTCGGCGCCCACCGTGGCTCCGAGCGCGCCGCCGGGGCAGGGCACCGGCCCGCCGCCGCAGCAACATCCGCAAAACAACACCGGGGACATGTTGGGAATCCTGCTTGCCAGCACGATCCCGATGCTGCTGATTATCGTCGCCGGAGCGGTCATCATATCGCGGCGGCGATGGCGTGCGGCCACCCCGGGCACCATCGCCGACGATTACGTCGAATCCCCGACACCGGCGCCGTCTTCGAAATCACTGGCACGGGCAGCCGAACTTGGACTGGCCGAGATCGGTGACCTCAACCGGGAACCTCGCGAGGCGATCATTGCGTGCTATGCCGCGATGGAGCGTGAGCTCGCGAATGTTCCTGGAGCCGTCCCCCAGGACTTCGATACGCCGACCGAGGTACTGGTCCGAGCCGTCGAACACCATGCGCTGCACGCCGATAACGCTGTGCGGCTGGTGAACCTGTTCGAGGAGGCACGGTTTAGTCCGCATGTGATGAATGAGGGACATCGTGAGGTGGCGGTACGCGTGCTGCGGATCGTCCTGACGGAGTTGCGGGGTCCGGTATGAAAAGGCTTATAGCCTTGGGCGTTTGCCTCGTCGTCAGCGCAGAGCTGTTGGTGCTGATATCGCACGATCGCCGGTTCGTGTTGGCGGCATCGGGTGCTGCCCTGGCTCTGGTGCTGCTCAATGTCCGTCGTTTCCTGGGACGCGGATCCGAACCCGCGGCCGAGCTGGAACCCGAGGATCTGGGGGATTCGTTGCGCCGCTGGCTTTCCACCACCGAGACGACGATCCGGTGGTCGGACTCCACCCGAGCGGACTGGGACCGTCATCTGCGTCCGATGCTCGCGCGGCGGTACGAAATCGCAACTGGCCAAAAGCAGTCCAAAGATCCTGCGGTATATCACTCGACCGGCCGAATGCTCTTCGGCGCCGAACTGTGGCAGTGGGTTAATCCAAACAACGTCACGCGTACCGGTGACCGCCGGCCCGGTCCCGGCCGTGCGGCGCTGGAAGAGATTCTGCGAAAGTTGGAGCAAGTATGACAGAGGACACGACGCGGATATGACACTGCCGGCCGCGACGACTACCGCACACTGCGAGGCGGTGCTCGACGAAATCGAACGTGTGGTGGTGGGCAAGCGTTCCGCACTCACCCTCATCCTCACCGCAGTCCTCGCCCGCGGCCACGTACTCATCGAAGATCTGCCCGGCCTCGGCAAGACGCTCATCGCGAGATCCTTCGCCGCTGCGTTGGGGCTTCATTTCACCCGGGTGCAGTTCACCCCGGACCTGCTGCCGGCGGACCTGCTCGGCTCGACGATTTACGACATGCAGTCGGGCCGCTTCGCCTTCCGTGCCGGGCCCATCTTCACCAACCTGCTGCTTGCCGACGAGATCAACCGCACACCGCCTAAGACGCAAGCAGCGTTGCTGGAGGCCATGGCCGAAGGCCAGGTGAGCATCGACGGCGAAACCCATAAGCTGCCAATGCCCTTCATCGTTCTGGCGACCGACAATCCGATCGAGTACGAGGGCACTTATCCGTTACCGGAGGCGCAGCTGGATCGGTTCGCGATCCGGCTGGAGCTGCGATACCTCTCCGAACGTGACGAGACCTCGATGCTGCGCCGCCGCCTCGAACGCGGTTCGGCCGAGCCGACGGTCAATCAAGTTGTGGATGCGCACGACTTGCTGGCGATGCGCGAATCGGTCGAACAGGTGACCGTGCACGAGGACGTTCTGCACTACGTGGTATCGCTGGCGACCGCTACCCGGCACCATCCGCAGGTCGCCGTGGGCGCCAGCCCGCGCTCAGAACTCGACCTGGTTCAACTCGCGCGCGCCCGTGCGCTGTTGCTCGGCCGCGACTATGTGATCCCCGAAGATGTGAAGGCGCTCGCCACCCCGGCGGTCGCACACCGGATCACCTTGCGCCCGGAGATGTGGGTGCGAAAGATCCAGGGCGCTGATGTCGTCGGAGAACTGTTGCGGCGCTTGCCGGTGCCTCGAACAAATGAGGGCCGTGCGGGAGCAGGATGAGCTCAGTGTGATCGCAACCCGTGAAGTCGAGTTACGATGGCGCGCATCGCAACTGACGCGGGCAATCGCGACCTGCGCCGGGGTTGCGCTGGCCGCTGCCGTGATCGGCGCTCGCTGGCAGCTGATCGCCTTTGCGGCACCACTGCTCGGCGTGCTGTGCTCGACCAGCTGGCAGCGCCCAGTGCCCAAGATCCATATGCACGGGGAGCCCGATTCGCAGCGATGCTTCGAAAACGAGCAGGCCCGGATGACCGTGTGGGCAACCGAAGAATCCGGGGCAGCCGGGGCCAGCGGAGCTTCGGCGGTCGAACTCGCGGTTTCGGCCGTCGAGGGTATGCAGCTCGAAGTTCTCGATTCGGATTCGAACCAAGCGAAAGCGGTTGTGGCAACCGCACAACGCTGGGGTCGATATCCGATCCGGGCCCGGGTCGACGTGGTGGCGCGCGGTGGGTTGCTGGCGGGGACGGGCACCGTCGACGCCGCCGATGTCATCGTGTTTCCGCTGACGCCACCGCAGTCGACGCCAATCCCGCAGACCGAGTTGCTCGACCGCCTGGGCGCCCACCTCACCCGGCACATCGGCCCGGGCGTCGAGTACGCCGACATTCGCCCCTACATGCCGGGCGACCAGCTGCGGGCGATGAACTGGCCGGTGAGCGCGCGCCGCGGCCAGTTACACGTGACCCAGCGATTGACCGACCGCGCCGCTGACGTGGTGGTGCTGATTGACACGTATCGGCAGCCGGCGGGCCCGGCGACCGACGCCACCGAACGGGTCGTGCGCGGCGCGGCACAGGTGGTGCAGACCGCGTTGCGACACGGTGATCGCGTCGGGATCGTCGCCCTCGGCGGCAAACGCCCGCGGTGGCTTGGTGCTGACATCGGGCAGCGGCAGTTCTATCGGGTGCTCGATGCCGTGCTGGGTGCCGGTGACCGATTCGAAAACACGACCGGCACACTGGCGCCGCGCGCGGCCGTCCCGGCAGGGGCGATTGTCATCGCGTTCTCCACGCTGCTCGATACTGAATTCGCACTGGCGTTAATCGACCTGCGCAAACGCGGCCACGTCGTGGTCGCTGTCGACATTCTCGATAGCTCCCCGTTTCAAGGCGCGCAAGACCCTCTCGTGGATCGGATGTGGGCGCTGCAGCGCTCTGCCATGTACCGCGACATGGCCACCATCGGTGTCGACATCGTATCTTGGCGAGCGGATCAGAGCCTGGAGCAGTCGATGGGCGTGCTGCCGGATCGCCGGCGTCGGGTGCGGGGACGGCTCCGGGGATGACACTGCCATGACAGCACTGACGCGTCTGGGCGCACCTGCCTTCTCGACCGGTTTCGGCCTACTGACGGTGGGGTTGGCCGCCGTTGGGTCCCACGGAGTCGCAGTTGCCGCAGCGGCAGCGGCTCTGATTGCGGTGGGTGTTGGGGTGGCGTTTCGCCCGGCCGCGACGCTTGCCGTGGTGCTGTCGGTGGCAACGATCGTGCTGTCCAACCCGTCGCTTGCATTCGCCGCATTGTCTGGACTGTGCGCCGCTGCCTACCTGGTATGCCGCCATGCGGTCGGCACGACCGCCGGCGTCGTCATCGGGAGCTGGCCGACAGTTGTTGGCGCCGTTGGGTTTACCTTCGCCGGGTTGGTTGCGACGTCGTTCCCGCTGCAGTTGCCGTGGTTGCCCTTGGCGGCGCCGCTGGGGGCGCTGGCGATTTACCTCGTGGCCTCGCGGCCGTTCTTGAGCTGATCGCCGGTTTGCCGCAAGGGCTATCTGCAACGCTACGGTTCAGATCGGGCTGAATTTTCAAAAAACAGTTTTGCGAAACCTCGGATAGTTTGGCCGCGATCTCCCTAGAGTCTGTTACCGCCGGTCGAGTGACGTGCGGAATCGCTTGAGTCGTTGGCGGACGCGCGGCCTCGGGGGATGATTGCCGTATCGCGACCCGACGAAAGGACAAGCTGACGAGTTTCTTGACGTTGCCGCCGGAGATTAATTCGTCGCTGATCTTTTCTGGTGCGGGTTCGGGAACCTCAACAGCAACGACTTCGGCTTCGGCAACAGCGGCAGCGGGGATATCGGCATCGGGCTCACCGGTAACAATCAGGTGGGTATCAACTTCGGCGGGCTGTTGAACTCGGGCAGCGGCAACATCGGCTTGTTCAACTCGGGGAACAACAACATCGGCTTTTTCAACTCGGGCAACGGAAACGTGGGCTTCTTCAACTCGGGGAGTGGAACCATCGGCTTCGGAAACGCGGGCGCGTATACGACTGGCTTCTGGAACGCGGGCGCGGATAGCGTGGGCATCGGCAACGCGGGCGCCAACGTCTCGGGCTTCTTCAACTCGGGCAGCAATACTTCCGGCTTCCAGAACACGGACACGAGTTCCGTACTTAGTAGCTCGGGTTTCGGTAATTCGGGCGCTGGAGACGTGGGCTTCAACAATACGGGTACTTGCAACGTGGGCTTCAACAATTCGGGTACCGGGAACGTTGGCATCGCAAACTCGGGCAGTGGAGGCGTAGGCATCCTTCAATCAGGTAACTACTGATTCCTCCGGAGACACGTTCACGGCATTAGCGAGGGCTCGCGGCTGAGTCAGTGCACCAGCTGGGCTGCTCGATCGGCCAGGTCGAGCAGCGGCTGCGGGAAGATGCCCAGGATCACGGTGACTGCGGCACATACCGCGATGGTGGCCTTGCTCAAGATGCCGGGCGCCACCACCTGCGGGGTGTCGTCGGTCGCTTCGGTGAAGAACATCGACACGATCACCC
Source organism: Mycobacterium sp. (assembly GCA_035515675.1). Classification (GTDB taxonomy): domain Bacteria; phylum Actinomycetota; class Actinomycetes; order Mycobacteriales; family Mycobacteriaceae; genus Mycobacterium. The sequence continues at coordinate 56,974 of DATJBA010000032.1, read as the reverse complement.
GCACGTAGAAGTACGCGGCGACCCCACTGGCGATCACACCGATGATCACCAGCGGCACCGCGCCGCCCTGGGCGGCGGCCTTGAACACCGTGAGCTTGCTAATGAATCCGCTCGTCAGTGGGATACCGGCGAAGGCTATCAGAAACAGCGAAAACGTCACGCCCACAATGGGTGAGCGCCGCGCCAGCCCGGCCCAGTGCGACAGGGTGGCGTCTTCGACGCCGTCGGCGTTGCGGATCAGGCTCACGATGGCGAACGCGCCGACGGTGCTGAAGCTGTAGGCAACCAGATAGAACAACGTGGCGGAGAGACCCGCCGGGTTGTCGGCGATCACACCGGTGAGGATGAAACCGACATGTGCGACCGACGAATAGGCCAGCATCCGTTTGACATCGGTCTGGTTCACCGCGGTGATGGTGCCCACCGCCATGGTCAGGATCGAAATCGCCCACAGCACCGGACGCCACTGATCGTGTAGCGGGGGCAGCGCGACATAGACCACCCGCAGCAGCGCCCCGAACGCCGCGACCTTGGTGGCCGCCGCCATGAACCCCGTGATCGGGGTGGGTGCGCCCTGGTAGACGTCGGGAATCCAAGAGTGGAAGGGGACCGCCCCCACTTTGAACAGCAGGCCGACCGACAGCAGCGCGACACCGACCAAAGCCATCGAGCTAGCGCCGTGAGCTGCCAGCACATCCCGGATACCGGGCAGAATGAGCGTGCCGGTCGCGCCGTAGAGCAGCGCCACACCATAGAGGAAGAACGCCGAGGAGAACGCACCCAGCAGGAAGTACTTCATCGCCGCTTCCTGCGACAGCAGACGGCGATGGCGGGCCAGCCCGCACATCAGGTACAGGGGCAGCGACAGAACTTCCAGCGCGACGAACATCGTCAACAGGTCATTGGACGCCGGAAACACCATCATGCCGCCAACGGACAGCATCAACAGCGGGAAGAGCTCCGTCTGCGCGGCTCCCGCCCGCTGTGCCTCGCGCTCGGCGTCGCTGCCGGGAACCGCAGACGCCTGCGGGGTGAAGGAATCCAATCCGGCAAAGCGCGCGGGGGTTACCACGGCCGCAGCCACCTTGCTTTCGGCCTTGCTCGCGGTGGCGGCCTGCCGGCGTTCGGCGATGAAGATGACCGCCATCACGGCGACCACCAGCACGGTGCCTTGCAGAAACAGCGTCGGTCGATCAATGGCCACCGCGCCCAGCACCGCTGCGCTGCCGGAGGCTTGAACCGAGCGGCTCACAACGATGACCGCAACGAACGCTGCGACCAAACCGCCAAGGGCAAGCGTCACCTGGGTGCCATAGCGAATTCGCCTGGGCAGGAACGCTTCGACCAGCACGCCGGCCACTGCGACTGAAAAGACGATGAGCATCGGGCACAGCAGGAAGTATTCGACGCTGGGGATGGGAAGGGTCATCAGTGCGATCCTTCGGCTGTCCGGGGTACGCCGGTGCCTGGTGGCACGCTCGGCGCGGGATCATGCTGGCCGATGGTGGTCATGGTGTTCTCGACCGCGGGATTGATCAGGTCCAGCGCCGGCTTGGGGTAGACCCCGAGAACGATCAGCAGCGCGATCAACGGTGCGACGACGATCAATTCACGCGGCGCCAGATCACCGATTCTTTCGTTGCCGCGGGCCACCGGTCCGGTCATCACACGCTGGTAGAGCCACAACATGTAGACGGCTGACAGGACCAGCGCGGTAACGCCGAATGCCGCCGCCAGCCAGTACCGGTTGAATGTTCCCAACAGGACCAAAAATTCGCTGATGAACGGCGCCAAGCCGGGCAGCGACAGGGTGGCCATCGCCGAGACGAGGAACGTGCCCGCCAGGATGGGTGCCACCTTCTGTACACCGCCGTAGTCGGCGATCGCCCGGCTGCCGCGCCGTGTTATCAGGAAGCCCGCGATCAGGAAGACCGCCGCGGTGGACAGCCCGTGGTTGAGCATGTACAGCGTCGACCCGCTCTGGCCCTGACTGGTCATCACAAAGATCCCCAAGATGATGAACCCGAAGTGCGAGATCGAGGTGTAGGCGATCAGCCGCATGATGTCGGTCTGGCCGATCGCCACGATCGCGCCGTAAATCACCCCGATAACAGCCAACACGACGATCAGGGGACGGAAATACGTTGAGGCGCTTGGAAACAGCTGCAGGCAGTAGCGCAGCATGCCGAAGGTGCCGACCTTGTCCATCACCGCCATCATCAGCACTGCGGTCGCCGGTGTGGCCTCGACCGCGGCGTCGGGCAGCCAGCGGTGGAACGGCCACAGCGGGGCCTTGACCGCGAACGCGAACATGAAGCCCAAGAACAGCAACTTGAACACTGTAGGGTCCGCGCCGTAGCGGCCGGAGGCGACGCCGGACACAATGTCACGGAAGTCGAATGTGCCCGAACCGTGCTGCGCGGTCACCACATACAGCCCGACCACCGCGGCCAGCATGATCAAACCGCCGAACAGGTTGTACAACAAGAACTTCACCGCGGCGCGCGACCTACTCCGACCTTGACCGAAGCCGCCGATCAGGAAGTACATCGGGATGAGCATGGCCTCGAAGAACATGTAGAACAGCAACACGTCCAGCGCGATCAGCGAGATCAGCACCATCGACTCGACGGCCAGTGTCAAGGCGACGTAGGCATGCGCGCCGCGGGTGCGCTCGCCGCCGTCGTTCCAGCCGGCTACCTGCAGCAGCGGAATCAGCACCGCGGTCAGCAGCACCAGCACCACCGCGATGCCGTCCACGCCGAGGGAGTAGCCGGCGCCGAACGCCGCTATCCACGGATGGCGTTCGACGAATTGGTAAGGGGTGCCGCCGGTCTTGAAGCCGACAGCGATGACGATCGCCACCGTCAGCGTCAGCACGCTGACGGCCAGGCCGGTCCACTTGGCGAGCTGTCGTAGCCCGGCGGGCATCAGGATGATCAGCGCGGAACCTGCCAGCGGCACCAGCCACAGCACGCTCAGCCACGGGACGTTATTCACCACAGCTTCACCGCCAGGATCAGCGCGACCACCAGCACTGCGCCCGCCAGCATCGACAGTGCGTAGTTGCGGGCAAAGCCGGTTTGCAGTCGCCGCAGGCGATTCGAAGTCCGGCTTACCAGTGCTGCCAGCGCGTTGACCGAGCCGTCCACACCCGCGTTGTCGAATTCGACCAGCGCGTGAGTCAGTTGCGCGCCAGGGCGCATGAACACCTCCTCGTTGAAGGCATCGCCGTAGAGGTCGACCCGTGCGGCCGTCGTCAGCGCCGAGACCCGGAAGGGAGCCACCCTCGAGATGGGCACGGTGCCGTACATCCGGTAGGCCACCGCGATGCCGATGGCGACGACAGCCAACGCGAGCGTGCTGCTGACCCACGCCGGGAGGGCGTGGGCGGCTTCTTCGTGAACTCCGACGACGGGCTCGAGCCAGTGCTGCAGGGTGCCCCCGATGGCGAACAGCCCGCCGGAGAACACCGAGCCGACGGCCAGCAGGATCATCGGCCACGTCATCACAGCCGGCGCCTCGTGCGGATGGGCGCCTGGGGCCCAACGCTTTTCACCGAAGAAGGTCATCAGCATCACCCGCGTCATGTAGAACGCGGTGATGCCCGCACCCAGCAGCGCGGCCCCGCCGAGCGCGTAGCCGCGGGTGCCGCCGGCGGCCAGCGCCGCTTCGATGATGGCGTCCTTGGAGAAGAAGCCCGCGAACGGTGGCACACCGATGATCGCCAGGTACGCCAGACCGAACGTGGCGAACGTGATGGGCAGGGCGGCGCGCAGACCCCCGTACCGGCGCATGTCCTGCTCTTCGTGCATCGCGTGGATCACCGCGCCGGAGCCGAGGAACAGGCCGGCTTTGAAGAATCCGTGGGTGAGCAGGTGCATGATCGCAAAGGCGTAGCCGGCCGGGCCCAGGCCGGCGGCCAGCACCATGTAGCCGATCTGGCTGATCGTCGATGCTGCCAGCGCGCGTTTGATGTCGTCCTTGGCGCAGCCGATGATCGCGCCGAACAGCAGTGTGACGGCGCCTACGATGACCACGGCCAGTTGGGCGTCGGGCGCCAGGTTGTACAGCGGGTTGGATCGCACGATCAGGTACACGCCGGCGGTCACCATGGTGGCGGCGTGGATCAGCGCGGACACCGGGGTGGGGCCCTCCATCGCGTCACCCAACCAGGCCTGCAGCGGTACCTGCGCGGACTTGGCGCAGGCGCCCAGCAGCAGCAGCAACCCCATCGCGGTCAGCGCGCCGCGGCTGGCGGCTGGTGCGCCGGCGAACACTCCGGCGTACGACAGGGTGCCGAACGTGCTGAACATCAGGAACATTCCCACGGCAAGGCCGGCGTCCCCGACCCGGTTCATCACGAACGCCTTCTTGGCTGCCGTGGCTGCCGAGGGCTTGTGGTACCAGAAACCGATCAGCAGGTAGGAGGCCAGGCCGACGCCTTCCCAGCCGACATAGAGCGCCAGGTAGTTGTCAGCCACCACCAGCAGCAGCATCGAGGCCAGAAAGAGGTTGAGATAGCCGAAAAACCGGCGGCGGTCCGGATCGTCGGCCATGTAGCCGATCGAATAGATGTGGATCAGCGATCCGACCCCGGTGATCAGCAGCACGAAGCACATGGACAACTGGTCGATCTGCAGCCCGAGGTCGACCTGGAGTTGGCCGACGGGGATCCAGGTGAACAGTTTCTGGTGGATGACCCGGTCGGCCTCGTTCCCGCCGAGCATGTCGGCAAGCAGCGTCGCGCCCACACCGAACGCCGCGACGGCGGCGGCGCAGCCCAGCAGGTGGCCCCACGCGTCGGTGCGCCTGCCGCCGAACAGCAAGATTGCGGCACCCGCCAATGGCAGTGCCACGAGCAGCCAGGTGAAGTGTGTCATCGTGGCGTTCTTTAGCCCCTGAGTAGGTTCGCGTCGTCGACCGACGCCGATTTGCGCGCACGGAAAATCGTCATGATGATGGCCAGGCCGATGACGACCTCGGTGGCGGCCACCACCATGGTGAAGAACGCGATCATCTGCCCGTCTAGCTGGCCGTGCATCCGCGCGAAGGTGACGAACGCCAGGTTGACGGCGTTGAGCATTAGCTCGACGCACATGAACATCACGATGGCGTTGCGGCGCAACAGCACACCTGCGGCCCCGATGGTGAACAGCAGTACCGAAAGGTAAAGGTAATTAGCCGGATTCATGACGCACCGCCTTTAACGGCTTAGGGGAGGGAATCTCTGTGCCGTCCGCGCCGCGGCTCCGCAGTATCTGCGACACCGACAAGTCGGAGTAGGAGCCATCGGGCAGCAGCGCGGCCACGTCGACCGCGTTATGGCGCGCGTAGACACCGGGGCTGGGCAGCGGGGTCGGGTGCCCGCCGGACCGGAAGCGCTCCTGCGAGAGTTCCCGCTGCGTTTTGCGGCGCTCGAAACGCTCCCGGTGCGCCAGCACCATCGCGCCGACGGCCGCGGTGATCAGCAGCGCGCTGGTCAGCTCGAACGCCCAGAGGTAGCGCGAAAAGATCAGTGCGGCCAAGCCTTCCACGTTGCCGTTGGCGTTGGCGGTGGTCAGTCCGACGAAACCTCCGGTGGCCGCGTTGCCGATGGCGGCGAGCAGCAGAATGCCGAACCCGATCCCGGTCACCACTGCGGCAACGCGCTGTCCGCGCAGCGTCTCCTTCAGCGATTCCGCGGAGTCCACGCCGATCAGCATCAGCACGAACAAGAACAGCATCATCACCGCGCCGGTGTAGACGACGACTTGGACGACACCCAAAAACAGCGCGTCCTGGACCATGTAGAACACCGCCAGGATCATCATCGTCATCGCCAGGAACATCGCCGAGTACACCGCGTTGACCGCCAGCACCACCCCGAGCGCGCCGATCAGCGCCAGCGCACCCAGCACCCAGAACGTCACCGCTTCACCGGTGGAGGTCGCAGCGATGGTCTCTGAGGCCAAGTCGCTGGCAAGCACGGTAATCACCGGGCGTCTCCGGCGCTCTGCTTCTCGCCCAACCCATGTGCGGTCACGTTGCCCCAGTAGTAGTCCTTATCGGTGGCACCCGTCGCCCTGGGATGCGGCGGCGCGGTCATCTCGGGCAGCAGCGGGGCCAGCAGCCGGTCCTTTTCGTAGATCAGGTCGGCGCGGTTGTCGTCGGCCTTTTCGTAGTCGTTGATCATCGTCAGGGCCCGGGTCGGGCAGGCTTCGACGCACAAACCACACCCGATGCACCGCAGATAGTTGATCTGGTACACCCGGCCGTAGCGCTCCCCCGGCGAATAGCGTTCCTCGTCGGTGTTGTCGGCGCCCTCGACATAGATCGCGTCGGCCGGGCAGGCCCAGGCGCACAACTCGCAGCCGATGCATTTCTCCAAGCCGTCAGGGTAGCGGTTGAGCTGATGGTGGCCGTGATAGCGCGGCGCCACCGGGCCCGGCTTCTCCGGATACTCCTCGGTGACCGGACGTTTGAACATCGTCTTAAGAGTGACCCCGAACCCGGCAATGGCGTCGAAGAACCTAGCCCGGCGACGATGCGGGCCGGAAACAGCCCGAGAAGAAGCCGGGCGATTAGACTTAGCCATCTGCATCCTCCTGGGTCACCCCAACTAGCGGCTCCGACGGGACCGGGGCCTGGCCCGGCAGCGGCGGCGTCGGGAACCCCGCTTCAGCGACCGCACTCTCGCCCGGCCACTCCCGAAGCGCCCATGGAAACCGGCGAGTATTGGAGGCGGCGAACGGGCTTCGGATATACAGCAGCAGCGCGGCAGTGCCGACAACACCGCTGATCACCAGCGCGGCCGTCCAGTGCTGGTAACCCTGGTCGCGCGCGGTGCGGATGACGGCCGCGATCATCACCCAGGCCACCGACGCCGGAATGAGGACCTTCCAGCCCAGGGCCATGAACTGGTCGTAGCGCAGCCGCGGCAGCGTACCCCGCAACCAGATGTAGACGAACAGGAAGCCCCACACCTTGGCGGTGAACCAAAGCACCGGCCACCAGCCGCTGTTGGCGCCGGCCCACATGTTCAGCGGCCACGGCGCATGCCAGCCGCCGAAGAACAAGGTCGCCGCCAGCGCGGACACGGTGGTCATGTTGATGTACTCGGCCAGAAAGAACATCGCGAACTTCAGCGACGAGTACTCGGTGTGAAAGCCGGCAACCAATTCGCTCTCGGCTTCCGGCAGATCGAAGGGGGCCCGGTTGGTTTCGCCGACCATCGAGACGAGGTAGACCAAGAACGACGGCAGCAGCAGGAACACATACCAGACCCGGTCTTGGGCGGCCACGATCTTCGACGTCGACATCGTCCCGGCATAGAGGAACACCGCCGCGAACGCTAACCCCATCGCGACCTCATACGAGATCACCTGGGCAGTGGACCGCACGCCGCCCAGGAGCGGGTAGGTGGACCCCGACGACCATCCGGCCAGCACGATGCCATACACCCCGATCGACGACAGCGCGAGGATGAACAGCACCGCGACCGGCAGATCGGTTATCTGCAGCGGTGTGCGATGACCGAACACGCTCACCTCGGGGCCGAACGGGATGAACGCGAACGCGGTGATCGCGGGGATGACCGAGATGAGGGGCGCCAGCACATACACCGGGCGGTCGACGCCGCTGGGGGTAATGCCCTCCTTGAGCGCGAGCTTGATCCCGTCGGCCAGGCCCTGCAGATACCCGCGCGGACCCACCCGGTTGGGACCCCACCGCATCTGCATTCGGGCCACGACCTTACGTTCGACCACGATAGCGGCCAGCACCGTCAGCAGCAGGAACGCGAACACGGCGATCGCCTTGGCCACGATCAGCCACCAGGTGTCGTGCCCGAAAGCGGTCATTAGCGCCGCTCCTTCCCCCACAAGTGGGTGGTACCCCCACACCCGCAAGCGGGTGGTGCCCCCACGTCGCTTCGTCCCCCGCAAGCGGGCGGTACCCCCACTGCATCGTCGCCGCGGGGGTCATGGGCGCCGCTCCGTCCCCCACAACTGGGTGGTACCCCCACCCCCGCAAGCGGGTGGTGCCCCCACTGCATCGTCGCCGCGCGGGTCATGCGCCCACTCCGATTCGCACCAGGCTGCCCGCTGTCGCGCCCAGTTGCCGGTGCACCGCCGAGCCCGGCGAGTTCAGCGGAACCCACACCACGCGGTTGGGCATGTCGGTGACGGTCAGCGGCAGGGTGATCGAGCCGCGCGCTGTGCTGACGGTGACGGGATCGCCGTCAGCCGCGCCGATTTCGGCTGCGGTGTCGGCCGACAGGCGCACCACCGGCCTGCGCGCGGTGCCGGCCAGATGTGGTTCGCCGTCCTGCATTCGGCCGGAGTCGAGCAGCATCCGCCACCCGGTCAACACGGCCTCACCGGCCCCTGGCTTCGGCGGCTCCGCAGGCGCGATGTCCGGGTCGGCGGCGTGTCCACGGTCCCAGGCGCCCAGGCCAACCAGCTCGGCGCGGGCGGCGTCCGCGGTCGGCAGGCCCAGGTCCACACCCATTTCGTCGGCCAATGCGTCGAGTACGCGCAGATCCGGGGTCGCGCCGTCGCGCAGCGCGATACCGAAGCCGTGGTAACGACCTTCCCAGTTGACGTAGGTGCCGGCTTTCTCCGCCGCCGGGGCGATCGGGAACACCACGTCGGCGCGTTCGGTGACAGCGCTATGCCGCAGCTCCAGGCTGACCACGAAACCGGCGGCGTCCAGCGCGGCCAGTGCCGCCTCGGGATCGGCCAGATCCGCCGGTTCGACACCACCGACCAGCAGCGCGCCCAGCGTGCCGTCGGCGGCGGCCAGTATGCCGTCGGTGTCACGCCCGGCGGCGGAAGGCAATTCGGTGACATTCCATGCCGTGCACACCTGCGACCGGGCAGTGTCGTCGGCGACGGGACGCCCACCGGGCAGCAGATGCGGCAGGGCACCGGCATCCAGGGCGCCGCGTTCCCCGGCCCGGCGCGGCACCCAGGCCAGCCGGGCCCCGGTGGTGTCGGCGAGCCGGGCCGCCGCGGACAATCCACCTGGCACGGTGGCGAGTCGTTCCCCGACCATGACGACCGCGCCTGGCTTCCGCAACAGGTCGCCGGCCTCACCCTGAGCATCTTTGCCGAGCCCCTCCAGTACCGAGGCCTCGGTGCCGGGTACGGCTTTGAGCAACCGGCCGGATATCTTCTCCAGCCCGCGGCTGGCGAACGGGGCGACCGCATACACCGGCACACTGCGTTTGCGGGCGGCCTTGCGCAACCGCAGGAACACGATCGGCGACTCGTCCTCCGGCTCGAACCCGACCAGCAGCACCACCGGCGCGGATTCCAGGTCGGAGTAGCTCACGCTCACTGGCCGACCGGCGACGCGGGCGGCCAGGAAGTCGGCCTCCTCGCTCGAGTGCGGGCGGGCCCGGAAGTCGATGTCGTTGGTGCCCAACGCGATTCGGGCGAACTTGGCGTAGGCGTAGGCGTCCTCCCAGGTCATCCGGCCGCCGACCAGCACACCCGTGCGCCCGCGCGCGGCTGCCAGCCCGGCCGCCGCCGCCTCCAGCGCGTGCGGCCACGACACGGGCACCAGCGAGCCGCCGTCGTCGCGGATCAGGGGAGTGGTGATCCGGTCCGGCTGGGTGGCGTAGCTGAACGCCCAGCGGCCCTTGTCGCAGTTCCACTCCTCATTGACTTGCGGGTCGTCGCCGGCGAGCCGGCGCAGCACCTTGCCGCGGCGGTGGTCGGTGCGCTGTGCGCACCCGGCTGCGCAATGCTCGCAGACGCTCGGGCTGGACACCAGGTCGTACGGGCGGGCCCGGAACCGGTAGGCGGTCCCGGTCAGCGCGCCCACCGGGCAGATCTGCACCGCATTACCCGAGAAGTAAGAGTCGAACGGTTCGTTGGCGTAAATGCCGACCTGCTGCAGGGCACCGCGTTCCAGCAGTTCGATGAAGGGGTCGCCGGCGATCTGGTTGGAGAACCGGGTGCAGCGGGCGCACAGGATGCAGCGCTCGCGGTCCAGCAGGACCTGCGACGAGATGTTGATCGGCTTGGCGAACGTGCGCTTGACGTCGGTGAAGCGGGAATCGGCCCGGCCGTTGGACATCGCCTGGTTCTGCAGCGGGCATTCGCCGCCCTTGTCGCACATCGGGCAGTCCAGCGGATGGTTGATCAGCAACAGTTCCATCACGCCGTGCTGAGCTTTGTCGGCGGCTTCCGAGGTGAATTGGGTGCGCACCACCATGTCGTCGGTGGCGACAGTGGTGCACGACGCCATCGGTTTGCGCTGACCCTCGACCTCGACCAGGCATTGCCGGCAGGCGCCCACCGGATCCAGCAGTGGGTGATCACAGAACCGCGGGATCTGAATGCCCGTCAACTCGGCGGCGCGGATTACCAAAGTTCCCTTCGGAACGCTGATTTCGACACCGTCGATGGTCAACGTCGCCATCTCCTGGCTCGCCCGAGTGTTGGCCGCGATGGTCATCAGACCGTCACACCTCCCGCCATGAGCATGGAATCGCGAGGGTCGAACGGGCAGCCGCCACGCTCGACATGGGCGACATACTCGTCGCGGAAGTACTTGATCGACGAGATCACCGGCATGGCCGCGCCATCTCCTAACGCGCAGAACGACTTTCCGAAAAGGGTGTCGCCGATGTCGAGCAGCTTCTCGAGATCCTCGCCGGTGCCCTTGCCGGTTTCCAGCCGCTGGTAGATCTGATCCAGCCAGAAGGTGCCTTCGCGGCACGGCGTGCATTTCCCGCAGGATTCGTGTTTGTAGAACTGCGACCAGCGTCGGGCGGCGCGCACCACGCAGGTGGTGTCGTCGAAAATCTGCAGCGCCTTGGTGCCCAACATCGAGCCGGCCTCGCCGACGCCCTCGTAGTCCAGCGGCACGTCGAGGTGCTCGTCGGTGAGGATCGGTGTCGACGAGCCACCGGGTGTCCAGAACTTCAGCCGGTGCCCGGCCCGCACGCCGCCGGCGTAGTCGAGCAACTCGCGCAGCGTGATCCCCAGCGGCGCCTCGTACTGGCCCGGGCGGCTCACGTGCCCGGACAGCGAATACAACGTGAAGCCGCGTGATTTTTCGGTGCCCATCGACCGGAACCAGTCGGCACCGTTGAGGATGATCGCCGGCACGCTCGAGATGGTTTCGACGTTGTTGACCACGGTCGGGCAGCCGTATAGGCCCGACACCGCCGGAAACGGGGGCCGCAGCCGCGGCTGGCCGCGCCGGCCCTCCAGCGAGTCCAGCAGCGCGGTCTCCTCGCCGCAGATGTAGGCGCCCGCGCCTGCGTGCACCACCATCTCCAGGTCGTAGCCCGAGCCCTCGACGTCGCGGCCCAGGAAGCCGGCGGCGTAGGCCTCGGCCACCGCGTTGTGCAGGCGCCGCAGCACCGGCAACACTTCACCGCGCACGTAGATGAACGCGTGGCTGGCCCGGATCGCGTACGCAGCGATGATGGCGCCTTCGACGAGCTGATGCGGGGTTGCCAGCATCAGCGGGATGTCCTTGCACGTTCCGGGCTCGGATTCGTCGGCGTTGACCACCAGATAGTGCGGTTTGGCGGCCGGGCCGGTTTCACCTTGTGGGATGAACGACCATTTCGTCCCGGTCCCGAAGCCCGCACCACCGCGGCCACGCAACCCGGAATCCTTGACGGTCTGGATCACCGCGTCGGGCTCCATGCCGAGGGCCTTGTGCAGCGCCTGGTAACCCTGGTGGCGGCGGTAGGTCGCCATCGTCCACGACTTCGGGTCATCCCAGTAGCGGCTGAGCACGGGGGTCAGGGGTGTCGCAGCAGTCATCGGCGACCTCCCTCGCCGGGAGGCGGCGGTGCCGTCGTGTGTTCGCGGGCCACCCGAAGACCGGCCAGGGTGGCCGCTCCGGCACCGCCCTGGCCGTCGTCGCGACGCTGGTCGGAAAAGCCGGCCAAGGTGCGGGAGGTCTGGCGGAAGGGGCACAACGGAGCGCCGCGCGTCGGCCTCGGGCGTTTACCGGAGCGCAGCGCGTCGACGAGTTCGCGTGCCGACTCCGGTGTCTGGTTGTCGAAGAACTCCCAGTTGACCATCACCACCGGCGCGTAATCGCAGGCGGCGTTGCACTCCACGTGTTGCAGGGTGATGGTCCCGTCGGGGGTGGTCTGGTCGTTGCGGACACCGAGATGGTCTACGAGCGCCTCGAAGATGGCGTCGCCGCCCATGATGGCGCACAGCGTGTTGGTGCACACCCCGATCAGGTAGTCGCCGGTGGGCTCGCGGCGATACATGGTGTAGAAGCTGGCCACCGCCGCCACCTCGGCCCCGGTCAGTCCCAGCTGCTCTCCGCAGAACTCCAAACCCGCCGGTGTCAGGTAGGAGTCTTCGGCCTGCACCAGGTGCAGCAGCGGCAACACCGCCGAGCGCCGGTTGGGGTAGCGCCCGATGATCTCCTTGGCGTCGACCTCCAGGCGCGCCCGCACTTCCGGCGGATACGACCGGTGGGCACCGTCGACGACGAACCGCCCGGGCTCCTCGGGCGGCGGTCCGAGTCGGAGGAACACGCGTTCGCCTCCGGTACCGGGTGCCGTCACCGGTCGACCCCGCCCATCACCGGATCGATGCTGGCGACCGCGGCGATCACGTCGGCGACCATGCCGCCCTCGCACATCGCGGCCACTGCCTGCAGGTTGGTGAACGACGGATCGCGGTAATGCACCCGGTAGGGGCGGGTGCCGCCGTCGCTGACCATGTGCACGCCCAGTTCACCGCGCGGTGATTCCACCGCGACGTAAACCTGACCCGCCGGAACGCGGATGCCCTCGGTGACCAGTTTGAAGTGGTGGATCAGCGCCTCCATCGAGCTGCCCATGATCTTGGCGATGTGCTCCGGTGAGTTGCCCAGACCGTCGGGACCTACTTTCAGGTCGGCCGGCCAGGCGATCTTGCGGTCCTCGACCATGATCGGGCCGGGCCGCAACTTATCCAGGCACTGCTCGATGATCTTCAGCGACTCCTTCATCTCTTTGATGCGAATCATGTAGCGGCCGTAGGCATCACACCTGTCATCGGTGATCACGTCGAATTCGTAATTCTCGTATCCGCAATACGGTTCGCTGCGCCGCAGGTCGTAGGGCAATCCGGTGGAGCGCAGGATCGGGCCGGTGATGCCCAGCGCCATGCATCCCGTCAGATCGAGATAGCCGATGCCCAGGGTGCGGGCCTTCCAGATGTAGTTCTCGTTGAGCAGGTCTTCTACGTCGCGCAGCCGACGCGGCATCAGGTCGAGGAATTCCCGGATCTCGGTGACCGCGTTGGGCGGCAGATCCTGCGCCAGTCCGCCGGGACGGATGTAGGCGTGGTTCATCCGCAAGCCGGTGATCGACTCGAACACGTTGAGCACTTGCTCGCGTTCCTGGAAGCCGTAGAACATCGGGGTCAACGCACCCAGCTCCAAGGCGCCGGTGGACAACGCGACCAGGTGCGACGAAATCCGATTGAGTTCCATCAACATCACTCGGATGACGTTGACCCGATCCGGGATCTGGTCGGTGATGCCGAGCAGCTTCTCCACACCCAGGCAGTATGCGGTCTCGTTGAAAAACGGTGACAGGTAGTCCATTCGGGTCACGAACGTCACGCCCTGGGTCCAGTAGCGATATTCGAGGTTCTTTTCGATCCCGGTGTGCAGATAGCCGATTCCACACCGGGCCTCAGTGACCGTTTCGCCCTCGATCTCGAGGATCAGCCGCAGCACGCCGTGGGTGGATGGATGCTGGGGTCCCATGTTGACGACAATGCGTTCCCCGGGATCCCCGCCGCGGGCGGCCTCGACGATCTGTTCCCAGTCCTGACCGCCGACGGCCACGACGGTTTCCGCGGCGGCGCCGTCGCCGTTCGGCGTGCCGGTGCTGGGTTCGCTCATCAGTTGTAGGCCCTCCGCTCGTCGGGCGGGGGTATCTGCGCGCCCTTGTACTCGACCGGGATGCCGCCGAGCGGATAGTCCTTGCGTTGCGGATGCCCCTGCCAGTCGTCGGGCATCTCGATCCGGGTCAGCGACGGGTGGCCGTCGAAGATGATTCCGAAGAAGTCGTAGGTTTCGCGTTCGTGCCAGTCGTTGGTGGGGTAGATCGCAAACAGCGACGGGATATGCGGATCACTGTCTGGCGCAGACACTTCCAGCCGGATGCGACGGTTATGGGTAATCGAGTTGAGCGGATAGACGGCGTGGAGTTCCCGGCCGGTCTCGTGCGGGTAGTGCACCCCGCTGACGCCCAGGCACAGCTCGAAGCGCAGGTCCGGCTCGTCACGCAACCGCTGGGCCACCTGCGGCAGCAGATCCCGGCGCACGTGCAGGGTCAGTTCGTCGCGGTAGACCACGACTTTCTCTATCGCGTCGTCGAATTCGATGCCGCTGCGCTTCAGTGCCTCGGCCAGCCGGTCGGCGATGTCGTCGAAGTAGCCGCCGTAGGGTCGGGGACTACTGCCCGGCAGCGTGACCTCGCGCACCAGCCGCCCGTATCCGGAGGTGTCGCCGGTGCCAGAGATCCCGAACATGCCGCGCCGGACGTCGATCACTTCTTCGTCGGGACGGGCGGTTGCTTCCTGTGCGTCTTGGTCTGGTGAGCTCATCGCAAAAGCCCGCGCATCTCGATGGTGGGCCTGGCTGCCAGCGCGGCCTGCTCGGCCTCGGCGATGGCGTGTTCCCGGTTGACGCCCAGCGGCATTTCCTGAATCTTCTCGTGCAGCTTGAGGATTGCGTGCAACAGCATCTCCGGGCGCGGCGGGCAGCCCGGCAGATAGATGTCCACCGGAACCACGTGGTCCACGCCCTGCACGATCGCGTAGTTGTTGAACATTCCGCCCGACGACGCGCACACCCCCATCGCCAGGACCCATTTCGGGTCCACCATCTGGTCATAGATCTGGCGCAGCACCGGGGCCATTTTCTGGCTGACCCGGCCGGCCACGATCATCAGGTCCGCCTGCCGCGGCGACCCCCGGAATACTTCCATGCCGAACCGGGCGATATCGAACCGCGGCCCCGCCGTCGACATCATCTCGATCGCGCAGCAGGCCAGCCCGAACGTCGCCGGCCACAGCGAGTTTTTGCGGAAATACCCCGCCAGCGTTTCGACGGTGGTCAGCAGGAAACCGCTGGGCAGTTTTTCTTCCAGGCCCACGTCTTACCTCAATCCCACGTCAGGCCTCCGCGGCGCCACACGTAGGCGTAGGCCACGAAAACCGTGAGTATGAACACCACCATCTCGACCAGAGCGAACGTCCCCAGCGCGTCGTAGCTGACCGCCCAGGGATACAAGAACACGATTTCGATGTCGAAGACGATAAACAACATTGCGGTCAGGTAATACTTCACCGGGAACCGCTGCCCGGCTCTCGCATGCGCCCCGCTAACCGAGGTCTCGGTGGGTTCGATGCCGCACTCGTAGGCGGCCTGCTTTGACCGGTTGTAACGCGATGGGCCGATAAGGCTAGCGATCACAACCGAGCCGACTGCAAAGGCGGCGGCGATCGCTCCTAGTACCAGGATGGGTATGTAGACGTTCAACTCGCTCCATGATCCGTCGTACGGGCCGCCTGTGGCGGCCGGGCGGTAACCGGGTCGCTGTGACGGAGCGTCTGTGTCCCGTCACAGTGACCTTCAACATAGCGTCGTGACGGCCGGAGCAGATGTCCGGGGTGGTGCTATCCGCTTTGTTTTGGTGGCGTTTCGTAGCAGGTGTGATCCTGGAAACCTGACGAAACCTGACTTTAGGTCGTGTGAAGCTCATCCGGACGCGTGCGCTGCGCCCGCCGACACGGCCGACGTCGCCGTGTCACCGCAGGTGAGGACGGCAATCGCTGCGGATACCGCCTTTGGCGGGGCCTAGCGAGTGGGGGTACCGAGCAGACCAAGTACCGTGCGGCCCAGCACGATGGGGTCGAGGGGATGCGGCACCGCGGCTTCGGCGCGCGACCACTTGGCCAGCCAGGCGTCGTCGGGCCGGCCGGTGAGCACCACGATTGGTGGGCACGTCTCGAGTTCGTCTTTGAGTTGTTTGGCGATTCCCATGCCGCCGGTTGGCGTCGCCTCTCCGTCGAGGATGGCCAAGTCGATGCCACCCTCATCCATCTGGCGTATGACCATCGGGCCGGTCGCCACCTCGACGTAACTCAACTCGGGTAAATCCGGGTGCAGGTGCTTACCCAGTGCCCGGATCACTTGTTGGCGCGTATTGGCGTTGTCGCTGTAGACAAGGATGCGCAGGGCGTTGGTGGAGTCGGGCACGGTGCAGATGGTACTGGGGCCGCACCGGGCTTACCCGGGTGCCCGCACGAAAATGGCTTCTGCTGCTGCCGTCGCCGTCGCGCCTATCATGCCGAACTTGTTCCAGCCCAAGTCGAACTGGGATCGATCGACCTTGGTTTCACCGCAGATCTGGATCGAGCCGTCCTCGAGCTCGGTGATTGTCACGGGCAGGGGTAGTGGCGCGGTAATGCCTTTAATGGTGAAGTTGACCCGGAGGTCAGCGGCCTTTCCTGTGGCTGGGTGCACCGCAGTGACGACGACGCTGATCTCGGGGAAGCGCCCGACATCGAAGAAGTCGGCCGAGCGCAGGTGCTTATCGCGGCGGCCGATGCCGGTATTCAGCGACGCGGCGCGGATGTCGAGGCGGCCGAAGACCGCGCCTTTGCCGGTGAGCTGCCCGTCGCCGTTGAACCCTGTGAAGCGGCCTTTGACGTTCAGCAGGCCCCACATGTTCTTGATCTTGAAGGTGATGGCCGAGCGATCCGGAACGATGTTCCATACCCCGACCATGTCGGGATCATTCAGCAGTGTTTCCAGGGTTGTCATCGTTACCTCACCCGTCCTGCATCCTTATCTGACGAGTCCATCAGCGGCGCGATCCCGGCGCGGTCGAAGTGCTCGTCGATCCGGTCAATCAGGCCGTTTGCGCCTACCTTGATCACGATGCAGACCCGGAGTGAGATCGATCGGCGGATATGTGCACACACCCTCTCATCCGATTACGAGCCACTCCAGTATCGAACTCGCGGCCGCTGGCAGACAGGCGGTGACGTCGTCGGTACGCTCGTCTGGCCGACCGGACCGGACGACAGGGATCCGAGTCTATTAGGTAGAGCAGTGCGCGCTCGACAGTGCGAAGGCGGCTACGAACAAACTCGCATCTGCTGGGCAGTACTCAGTCGGTAAATGGAGTACTCAGCCAGAAAAGACCGCCAATACCGATCTCGCCGGTGCCGGTGAGGCCGATGCCCAGGTTTTCACTGCCATAGTTGCCGATACCGACGTTCAAGAAGCCAGTGCTCCAAAGGCCAAAGTTGTTGTCGCCGTAGTTGCCGATGCCTGCGTTTCCGTAGCCAGTGTTGCCGATGCCGAGGTTTCCGTAGCCGTAGTTGGCGATGCCGATGTTTCCCTCGCCGGCGTTTCCGAAGCCCAGGTTGAGGAGGATCGCAGCCGGGTTCGACAGGTTCTGCAGTGCCTGCGCCGGCGTCGTCAACTGTGCGGCCGCCGCTGATGCTCCACCGTGATAGGCCACCATCGCGGCCACGTCCTGGGCCCACATCAGCTCGTACTGGCTTTCGGTTTCCGCGATCGCCGGCGCGTTCTGCCCGAACACATTCGATGTCACCAAGGACACCAAGTCAGAACGGTTGGCCGCCACCGCCGCCGGGTGCACCGTGGCCGCCAGCGCCGACTCAAACTCACTCGCCACCGCTTGAGCCTGCGCGGCTGCCCCCGAAGCGTGAGTCGTCGCCGCTTGCAGCCAGCCCGTGTACGGCGCGGCCGCGGCCAGCATCGCCGCCGACGCCTGGCCCTGCCAGGCCTGGGCGGTCAACCCCGAGGTCACCGACGAAAACGACTGAGCCGCCGAATCCAGCTCGGAGGCCAATCCCTTCCAGGCCGCCGCGGCGGCCAGCATGGGAGCCGAACCCGCGCCAGAAAACATCAGCGTCGAGTTCACCTCTGGTGGCAAGGTTATGAAACTCATTGTGCCTCCCCGTCTCCTATCTCGGCCTACGCGCAGGTCCCGCGATGGCAGGACAAACACTATATGCCGAGCCCGGGGAAGAATTGGGCACTTCGCGCGGAATGTCCAGGAAACGCGGAGCAATTTTCCTGTGGCTTGTCGCCCGGCCCGGATGGCGGCGGCCACCCTGGCGTGGAAGTTGACCCCTGCACGGGCCGCCTCCCGTCGAGGCGGCTACGAACAGATCCGTATCTACTCGGGAATGTAGAACGGGCCTATACCTATCTGGTGGTTGCCGTAGAGCCCGATGCCGACAAGGTTGCTGCCGGTGTTACCGATGCCGAGGTCGTAGCTGCCGAAATTGAAAAAGCCGTTGTTAAAGTTGCCGGTGTTGCCCACGCCCAACAAGTGTTCCAGGCGCCAAGGTTGGCGTTGCCGTAGTTGAAGATGCCGATGCTGCCGATGTTGGCAGTGGTGACGTTGATGTTGGGGTTGCCAAAGTTGGTGCTGTTGATGCTGGTGTTGGGGTTGATGTTGCCGATGCCGAAGTTGGCGAAGCCCATGTTGTTAATGCCGAATTGAAAGGTGCCGCCGTTGCCGATGTTTCCGTAGCCGAGGTTCGCGGCCGCATTCGTAGCCAGGCTCGGCAGGTTCTGCAATGCCTGCGCCGGCGTCGTCAACTGTGCGGCCGCCGCCGATGCTCCGCCGTGATAGCCCACCATCGCGGCCACGTCGGCGGCCCACATCTGCTCGTACTGGCTTTCGGCATACGGTGACGCCGCCGCAGCCATCGCTTGAGACGCCGGACCCTGCCACGCCTGAGAGGCCAACCCTGAGGTCACCGACGAAAACGACTGCGCCGCCGAATCCAGCTCGGAGGCCAATCCCTCCCAGGCCGCCGCGGCGGCCATCATCGAAGCCGAACCCGCGCCAGAAAATATCAGCGCCGAATTGATCTCTGGTGGCAACACCAAAAAACTCATCGTCCTCTGCCCTCCTATCCGGGCTTTCCCGGCCTGCGCACTGGTCGCGCGATGGCAGGGGAGACCCTATGCCAAGCTCAGCAAGCGCCGCGCGCACCGAGGCGTCATCGGCCGACGCCCACGGTCATGGTGCACGGCGACTTCCGGTAATCCGTAACGCAGCCAGCCCGCCTTGTCGGCTCGCCTGCGCATCTCGGCGAGCAGATTCTCCCACTCGGGCGATGGGATGCCGTCGTTGTCCCAATCGGTGCGGGCATGCTCTCGACGCTGGTCGAAATATTGGATGTGTTCGCGTTCCAGCGGTTTGATCTCCGCCTCGATGAACGCATCCATGTCGGCGAGTGGGCCCGGAAGATGTTCTGGCAGAGTGAAATCCACGTTGATCTCCTTACGCGCCGTACAGAGTTTTCTTCCAGATCGTCGACAAGGTTGCGACGGCCTCCTCGTCGCTGATTTCCAATCCGAAGCTCGACGGTCCCACGAACACTGTGGTGAAGTTCTCGAACAGCAGCGCGATGGCCGCCGCCGTGTGTTGCGGGTTGAGCTCGGTTCCGTAACCCTGCTCTTGGGCGCGGCGGACCGAGGCGGCCACGATGTCCATGCCGAAACGTCGAAATTCGTTCTGGACGGCCGCGAAGCGTTGCTGGGTGGCGGCCAGCTGAGCGACAGCGATCATGATACCGATGTTCTGCTTGAAGATGTTCCAGTACCCGGTGACCACCAAGGTGAAGAACGCGTCGTCATCCGGGGAATCCGGCAGGTGCAGGCTCAACCCCGAAGGTGTCACGACGTCGTGCAGAAACGACGCGGCCAGGGCGGCCAGCAGGTCTTCTTTTTTGTCGGCGAAATATCGGTAGAACACCGCTGGCGACTTTCCCGCGGCCGATGTGATGTCGGCCAGCGTGGTGCCGTGAAAGCCCCGTTCGGCGAACAGTTTGCGGGCAGCCTGCTCGATGGCTGCCTTGGTCTGGCGGCCCTTGGCGGTCAGAAGTTCGGTCGGCATCACGCCCGAATCCGGTCGCCGGCGCGCAACAGAGCGCTCGGCAGACCATGGCCGACAACCGATTTCGCGACTTCCGCCGCGGCGATGGCGGCCTGCAGAGCTGTGTGGCACCGTGTCGCCGATGTACGGCTGCGGTAACGGCTGCCGCGCGGCGGTGACCGACCATGCGCCACTTCTCGGAATTGATATCGCATGTGGTATCAAATCCGGCGTAGGCCGCTCGACCCGGTCCCGGCGGGTTTGGCCAAGGCGCGGACGATCGTTAATCGCGGACGCGTAGAACGACTTTCCCTCTGGCGGTGCGATTCTCCAGCGACGCGACCGCAGCGGCGGCCGCCTCCAGCGGGTAGACCACCGGCTCGGGAGGAGACACCTGGCCCGAGCTGAGCAGCCGCTTGAGCCCGGCCCACTGCTCGGCCAGCGCATCGGGGTGCGTTGCGGTCCATGCACCCCAGCCGACACCAACCACATCGATGTTGTTGAGCAGCAGCCGATTTACCTTCACAGTCGGAATCTCACCGCCGGTGAATCCGATTACCAGCAGCCGTCCCCCGGAGCCAGCGAACGCAGGGAATCGGTGAACCGGTCGCCGCCAACCGGGTCGACGACGATATCGACGCCGCGCCCGCCCGTCAACTCCTTGACCGCGTCCTTGAACCCCTCGGTCAATACCACGTCGGTGGCGCCGGCCGCCGTAGCGATCTCGGCCTTCTCCTCGGTGCTGACCACCGCGATGGTACGGGAGGCCCCGAGCACCGGCGCCAGTCGCAGCGCCGATGTTCCGATCCCGCCGGCTGCCCCATGCACCAGCACCGTCTCGCCTTGCTGCAACCGGCCGCGCACGCTCAGTGCGAAGTACACCGTCAGGTCGTTGAACAGCAGGCCAGCGCCCGCCTCGAAGCTCACGTTGTCCGGCAGCTTGAACATTCGGTCGGGTGACAGCACCGCGACCTCGGCCATGCCGCCGGTGAGCATCGTCAGGCCGACCACCCGGTCTCCAGGACGCACATGAGCGTCGTCCGGGGCCGATCGGACCACCCCGGCGATCTCCGCTCCGAGCACGAACGGCGGCTCCGGACGGTACTGGTACAGGCCCCGGGTCAGCAGCGCGTCCGGGAACGCCACGCCGGCGGCATGCACCTCGACGACAACGCCGCCGCTCGCGGGTTCGTCGACCTCGGCCACCTCGATCGCATCCGGGCCATCCAGCCGTGTCACCCGTGCCGCGCGCACGCCACCTCCGTCGTCAGAGCCATCCGAAAAGCGCCCCGGACAGCTGCTCGAACAGCCTACTGCCAGCTCAAAATCCACCGGCGACGCGCACCACTGCACGGCCTGAGAACTTCCCGGCGCGCACTTGATCAAGCACACCGACGACGTCTTTGACATCGACGTCACTGGTGACTGCGGCCAGATGGCGCGGCCGTAACGAATCGCCCAGCAGCGCCCACAATTTCCGGCGTGGTCCGATCGGCAGCTGCACCGCGTCGATCCCCAGTAGCGCGACGCCGCGTAGGATGAACGGCATCACCGTGGTGTGCAGGGCCGCACCGCCGGTCAGCCCGCTGGCGGCCACCGCTCCGCCGTAGTCGACGGCACTCAGCACGTCGGCCAGCGTCGCGCCGCCCACACAGTCCACCGCTGCCGCCCAGCGCGCCTTGGCCAGTGGTCGCGGTTTGGCGTCCGGATCGGCCGGCAGCCGACCGATAACCTCCGCTGCGCCAAGCTCTTTCAGCAGTTCGGCCGCCTTTTCCTTGCCGGTCGAGGCCACCACCCGATAGCCAGCGCCTGCCAGCAGGTCCACACTGACAGAGCCGACACCGCCGGAGGCGCCGGTGACGACGACCGACCCGGCGCCGGGCTCGATACCCCAGTTGATCAGCGCCTGCACGCTCATCGCCGCGGTGAAACCGGCGGTTCCGATCGCGGCGCCCTCGTGTGGACTTAATGCGCCGAGCGCCACAACCTGGTCGGCTGGCAGCCGAGCGTACTCGGCGTAGCCGCCGTGGTGGCCGGTGCCGATCTGGTACCCGTGAGCCAGCACCGTGTCGCCGACGGCGAAATCGGGTGACTGCGACTCGACGACCTCACCGGTCAGGTCGACGCCCGGCACGACCGGATAGTTGCGCACCACGCCGCCGCCCGGTGTCAATGCCAGCGCGTCCTTGAAGTTGACACTCGAATACAGTACCCGGATCGTCACCTCACCGGGCGGTAGGTCGGAGTGGCTCAGCGTCTCGACCGACGCGGTTATCCGGTCACCGTCTTGGCGTGCGACAAGCGCTTGAAACGTGTCCATTCCACGACGCTAGCCTCACCCTATGGATTCTTTTCCAATTGGTCGCTTTTTGGTCGCTCGCGTCGGCTTTGGTGCCATCCAGCTTCCCGGCCGCGGGGCCTTCGGGCCGCCGCATGACCGCGACGAGGCGCTGGCGGTGCTGCGGCGCGCCGTTGAGCTCGGCGTCAACCACATCGACACCGCCCGGTTCTACGGCCCCAATGTCTCCAACGAGCTCATCCGCGAAGCCCTTTATCCTTATCCGCCCAACCTGGCGTTGGTCAGTAAGGTCGGTGCCCGCCGCGACGATGCCGGCGGCTGGGTGCCGCTGGCCGACCCCGCCGACTTTCGCTCCGATATCGAGGCGAACCTGCGAACGCTCGGCGTCGACCGGCTGGCGGCGGTGAATTTGAGACTCATGGACAACGACCGCCCAGACGAACGCTTCGACGAGTTGCTTTCGGTCATGATCGCTGCCCGTGACGAGGGATTGATCGGCGGAATCGGGCTTAGCAACATTACCCGTAAGCACTTACTGCATGCCTTGGAGCGCACCGAGATCGCCTGCGTGCAAAACGCTTTCAGCCTCGTCGACCGGTCATCGGCACTGGTTCTGCGGGAGTGCACGACGCGCGGTATCGCGTTCGTCCCGTTCTTCAGCCTGAGATCGCCGTTTGCGCCGCCGGATCAGGTGCTCGGACACGAAGTGGTGCGGCGGGCCGCGGCGCGACTCGGCCACACGCCGGCGCAGGTCGCATTGGCATGGACGCTGAGCGTGGCGCCCAACGTACTGCTGATCCCGGGCACCTCGTCGGTGCGGCACTTGGAGGAGAACTTGGGCGTCGCGTCTATCGAGTTGGACGAGGACACCCGCGAGCAGCTGACCGCAATCGCTACTTGAGCTCGGACGATGACAGGCCCAGCAGGCGGCGCGCGACCACCAGCTGCTGGATCTGCTGGGTGCCCTCGAAGATGTCCATGATCTTCGAGTCGCGTGCCCACTTCTCCAACAATGTCTGCTCGGAATAGGCTGTGGTGCCAGCCATTTCGACAGCTTTCAGGGTGATGTCGCTGCCAACGCGGCCAGCCTTGGCCTTGGCCATGGACGCTTCTTTGGAGTTCGGGATCTTGTTGTCCGCCTGCCACGCCGCGCGCACGGTCAGCAGGTAACTGGCCTCCAAGTCGGCCTCCATGTGCAGGAATTCGGCCGCGGCGGCGCTTTGCGCGTGTGACGGCTTGTCGTAGGAGATCTCCACCCCGGCCTCGGTCAGGATCTTGCGCAGTTCTTCCAACGTGGCCCGGGCAATACCGATGGCCATCGCGGCCACGACCGGGCGGGTGTTGTCGAAGGTCTCCATCACCCCGGCAAACCCTTTGCCCGACTGGATTTCGGGGTTGCCGAGCAGGTTGTCCTTGGGGATGCGGACGTTGTCGAAGCGGATGGTCGCCGTGTCGGACCCCTTGATTCCGAGCTTCTTTTCGAGCCGCTCAACGGTGACGCCGGGGTGTTCACGCGGCACGATGAACGACTTGATCGCCGGACGGCCCTTCGACTTATCCAGCGTCGCCCACACCACGATGTGAGTGGCCCGCGAACCCGCGGTGACGAAGATCTTTTCGCCGTTGATCACGTATTCGTCGCCGTCCAGCGTGGCTGTAGTCGACACCGCGGCCGAGTCGGACCCGAAGCCCGGTTCGGTGATCGCCATCGCCGCCCACACCCTGCCCAACCGCTTGAGCTGCTCGTCGGTGGCCACACCGGAGATCGCCGCGTTGCCCAGGCCTTGATAGGGCATCGATAGCATCATCGCCGCGTCGCCCCAACTGGCCTCCAGAGTTTGCAGCACCGCAGCCATGTTGGCGCCGTTGCGGTTTTCTTCCTTGCCCTCGCCGTTGCGGAACGCTTCGGCTCCGGCGAGCCCCAGCGCATTGGATTCGGCGGCGCCTTCGAACAGGTTGGCCAATGTGTCGAGCTCGACCGGGTAGGCGTGCTCTTTGAGGTCGTATTTGCGGGCTATCGGCCGCATCATCTCCGCAGCGCCTTGGTGTGCCTTGTCGATCACCGCTCGCATCTTGCGGGGCAGTTCCAGATTGATTGCCATGATTGGTCTTTCGGTAGTGAAGTGCTGAAGATAACTACTTAGATAACGACAACGCCCTCGGCGACACCGATGGCCCGCAGGTCGCGGTACCAACGCTCGACCGGGTGTTCTTTTGTGTAGCCGTGGCCGCCGAGCAGTTGCACACCGTCCAGGCCGATCCGCATTCCCTTGTCGGCGCCAAGCCGCTTGGCCAGTGCCGCTTCCCGGGTGAAGGTGAGGCCTTGTTCGACACGGGCGGCGCCGCGCCAGGTGATCAGCCGCAGCCCGTCCAATTCGATAGCGATGTTGGCGCACATGAAGGCCACGGCTTGACGACGGGCGATCGGCTCGCCAAAGGCCTGGCGTTCTTTCACGTACGGGATGACGTAGTCGAGCACCGCGTGCGAGGTACCGACCGCCAGCGCCGCCCAGCCCAGCCGGGACAGCGCGATCGCCTCGGAGTAATCGTTGTCGGAAGCTTCGTCCTCGCCCAGCCGGGCATTCAGCGGAACCGACACCCCGGACAGCTCGACCTGGCCCAAAGCTGCCGGACGAATCCCCATGCTCGGATCCGCCTTGACGGTAAGGCCTTTGGCGGACGACTCGACGATGAACAGCGTGGGCTTGCCGTTCAGCTGCGCACCGACGATGAACAGCTCGGCATCGGCCGCGGCCGGGACCAATGACTTCACGCCGTCTAGCCGGTATCCGCTCGGTGTGCGCACCGCGGTCGTCTTCAGCCGGGTGGGGTCGAACAGTGGTTGCGGCTCGGCGATGGCCACGCAGGCCTGCGGGACATTCCCGCCGGCGAACTCTGTCAGGTAGGTGGCCTGCTGGTCGGCGCTGCCCCAGTGGGTCAGTGCGGACGCCACGCCGCCGGGCGCCAGAATCGGCAACGCCAGACCCATGTCGCCATAGGCCAGCGCCTCGGCCACCAGCACGTTGGTCACGCTGGAGCGGTGCGCAGCGATGCCGTCGAAATCCTCGGGAACGTTGATCGCGGTGATGCCCAACTCGGCTGCCTTGGCGATCAGATCGGGCGGGTAGGTCGCCGCCTCGTCGGCGTCGTGAGCTGCGGGCCGCAGTACTTGCTCGGCGAACTCATCGAGCGTGTCGACGATCATCTTCTGGTCGTCGTCGAGCGTCAAGTCGAAGTAGTCCTTGCCGCTGGACTTGAGCCGGGTCGGTCCACTGCGAAGGTTCTGGATCCGCTTGAACTGCCGGGAAGTGGCGCCGGCGGTGGAGAATATCGTCTTCGCGCCGTAGCGCAGGCCCCGATTGAGCGGATGGCGCAAATGGTATTTGTCCAGGAACTCTTGGCCCACGATCGGGGTAAGCAGCGCCAGGGTGATATCGATCCCGGTCCGTTTGTGCGGTTGCATCCCGACCCCGGTGTAGCGGTCGCGCCGTTTAACGCGTGAGCGGGACGATTTTGAAGTCTGGTGTGAACCGGAAAGAGTGTCGGTCATTTCGGCAGCCTCGGTCGTTGGGGCGATGCGATAAAGCCTATCTTACTCCGGAGTAAGATAGCTAGGGCTGCCGTGTTAATTAGTTCACATCTCTGTGGCCAGCAGGGGCAGTCGTCGTCGCCCCCAGTGGCCGGCCGGTCCGTCGTAGACGCCGGCCAACCGGCAGCCGCATCCGCGGCAGCGGCCGTCATCGGTTAGGGCGTAATTCCGCATCGCATACCAGTCGCGAACCACGACCGCCGACCCGCACCCTGGGCAGAATGTGCTGTCGCCCTCGGCGTCGTGGACGTTTCCGGTGTAGACGAACTGCAAGCCTTCATCGATGCCGATATGGCGGGCCCGCATCAGCGTGGCAGGCGGTGTCGGCGCTGTCTCCGTCATCTTGTAGTCGGGATGGAAAGCGGTGAAATGCACCGGTACATCGACGCCGAGGTTCTCCCGGATCCACGCGCATTCGGCTGCGATTTCCGCGTCACTGTCGTTGCGTCCGGGAATCAGCAGAGTGGTGATCTCCAGCCACACCTGCGTCTCGTGCCGCAGGTAGACCAATGTGTCCAGGACGTCGCGAAGGTGCCCGACGCAGACCTTGCGGTAGAAGTCTTCGGTGAACGCCTTCAGGTCGACGTTGGCGGCATCGACGTGTCGGTAGAACTCGGCGCGAGGCTGCCGACACATGTACCCGGCCGTCACCGCAATCGCTTTGATTCCGCGGTCGTGGCAGGCGTCGGCGACATCAGCGGCGTACTCCCAGAAGATGGTCGGGTCATTGTAGGTGAATGCCACGCTGCGACAGCCCAATTCGTCAGCAGTACGCGCGATGTCCGCAGGAGTGGCCTGGCTGGCCAGTGTGTTGATCTCGCGGGATTTGGAGATATCCCAGTTCTGACAAAACTTGCATGCCAGGTTGCACCCCGCGGTGCCGAACGACAGCACGGCCGACCCGGGGAGGAAGTGGTTGAGCGGCTTCTTCTCGATCGGATCGACGCAGAACCCGCTCGAGCGTCCGTAGCTGGTTAGCTTCACCTGGTCGTCGATGCGGCCGCGGATGAAGCACAGGCCGCGCTGGCCCTCGTGAAGTTTGCAGGCACGCGGGCATACGTCGCACTGGATCCGCCCGTCGTCGAGGTGGTGCCAGTATGTGGTCGCGACAGTGAACGGGTCGTTTTGCGAGAGGAGGGTGGTCATAGCATGCTCGAGCGCCAGGCTACCCGCCTTCAAGCCTTGAAAGCACCTGTTGCTGCAGCAGGCCGTTCGTCGCCACAGCGCTGCCGCGGTGCGGGCCCGCGGCGCCGTCCAAGCCGGTGAGCGTCCCGCCCGCCTCGCGCACCAGGATGTCGAGCGCCGCCAGATCCCACACCGACACCTCCGGTTCGGCGGCAATATCGACAGCCCCTTCGGCGACTAGGCAATAGGAGAGAAAGTCGCCGTAGGCGCGCACCCGCCACACGGCGTCGGTCAGCTCGATGAACCGTTCGCGTAAACCGCGGTGTGTCCACCCGGACAGGCTGGAGAACGAGAGGCTGGCCGAACCCAGCTGAGCCACTGAGGAAACCGACAGGCGGCGCGGCGGGGCGCCGTCGACCGCGACGAACGCGCCCCGGCCGCGCGCTGCCCACCACCGACGCTGCAGCGCTGGGGCGCTCACCACACCGGCCGAAGGGATGCCGTCTTCGAGCAACGCGATCAAACTGGCCCATATCGGCACCCCGCGCATGAAGTTCTTGGTTCCATCGATCGGATCGATGATCCACTGCCGCCCGGTGAAAGTGGTGATTCCGCCGAACTCCTCGCCGACGATGCTGTCGTCCGTCCGTTCGCGCCCGAGCACCTCACGCAGGTCGGTTTCGACCGCGCGATCGGCGTCGGTTACCGGCGTCAGATCCGGTTTGGTGTCGATGCGCAGGTCGAGCGCGCCGAATCGGGCGGAAGTCAGCGCGTCTGCATGGTCGGCCAGCATCAGCGCCAGCGTCAGATCGTCCCGACTCATGCAGCAGTCCTACCATGGCGTCGTGTGGGAATTGGGTGTGCTGCTCCTGCTGGTGGCGGTCGTGGGGGTATTCCTTGCCCAGCGGTTCATCCCGCGCGGCCCGCGCGGTGAACTGGTGAGCGGCACACTGCTGGTGACTGGAGTCAGCCCGCGACCGGACGCCACCGGTGAGCAATACGT
This sequence comes from Mycobacterium sp., assembly GCA_035515675.1. Classification (GTDB taxonomy): domain Bacteria; phylum Actinomycetota; class Actinomycetes; order Mycobacteriales; family Mycobacteriaceae; genus Mycobacterium. The sequence continues at coordinate 29,058 of DATJBA010000032.1, read as the reverse complement.
CACCATCGCCGGTGTTATCAACGGGCCCACCGTCAGTGAGTACGCCGTGTATCAGCGCATGGCGGTCAACGTCGACCAGTGGCCGACCATGGGTCAGCTGCTCCCGGTGGTGTATTCGCCGAAGAATCCGGACAACTGGAAGTTCGCGCCGCCCGAGCCGCCTGCCGCCTAAAAGCGGCGCGAGCTACCGGTTGAAAGGGACCAATGGCACCCCGTTTGTGGACCCAATGCCCCTGGGTTAGCGGAGTTCTCGTCCATAACCTACGAGTTGGCTATCCCTTCCGGCCAGCACAGGAGACCATAATGCTTCATTCACTCCGGTCGTCGTCGGTGTCGACGGATCCAAAGCGGCCACCAACATGCCCCTGGCTGAAAAAGCTGTGAAGAACTACGTGTCGGGTTTGGTGGCCAAACTGGGTGCAGCGCCGAACCTCAAGCTTCATCCGCAACGGAACTGAAGCGTCCGCGATCACTCGGTAATGAATAACACGGATCAGCTCCGCCTTGATGGGCTGGTGCAGTCAATGCTGGTGGTCGCGTCCGACCTGGAGCTGGACGCGACGCTCGGCTCGATCGTGCACTCAGCGACCAATCTCGTCGACGCCCGGTACGGCGCCCTGGAAGTGCACGACCGAGGCCACCGAGTATTGCAATTCGTCCACGAAGGCATCGATGACGAAACCGTCCGGCGCATCGGTCACGTGCCCCAAGGCCGGGGTATCATTGGCCTGTTGATCCACGATCCCAAACCCCTACGGCTGGACAACATTTCGGAGCACGCGGCTTCAGCCGGCTTTCCGCCGCATCACCCACCGATGCGGACCTTCCTGGGGGTGCCGGTTCGGGTGCGCGACGAATCGTTCGGCAGTCTTTACCTGGCCGACAAGGCCAACGGGCAGCCGTTCAGCGACGACGACCAGGTGTTGGTTCAGGCGCTCGCTGCCGCCGCAGGAATTGCCATCGCGAACGCCCGGCTCTACGAGCAGGCCAGGGCGCGCCAGTCGTGGATAGCGGCCACCCGCGACATCGCCACCGAATTGCTGTCCGGCACTGAACCCGCGACGGTGTTCCGGCTTGTCGCCGAGGAGGTGCTCAAGCTGACCGCGGCCGACGCCGCCCTGGTGGCAATTCCCGTCGATGAGAAGGTGCCGGCAGCCGACGTGGTTGAGCTCCTCGTGATTGAAACCGTAGGCAGCGCGGTGGCTTCCGCCACGGGGCGAACCATTCCGGTGGCGGGCACATCACTGGCGGACGTGTTCGCCCAGAGCACTCCGCAACGGGTCGACCGGATCGATTTGGACGGTGCGGGGGTGGGACCCGCGTTGGTGCTGCCGCTGCGGGCCGCCGGTACCGTCGCCGGTGTCGTCGTCGTGCTGCACCAAAACGGTCCGGACTCATTCACCGACGAACAGCTTGACATGATGGCCGCGTTCGCCGACCAGGCGGCGCTGGCCTGGCAGTTGGCCACCTCGCAGCGTCGGATGCGCGAACTCGATGTGGTCAACGAGCGGGACCGTATTGCGCGTGATCTCCACGACCACGTGATACAGCGGCTCTTCGCAATCGGCCTGGCGTTGCAGGGCACCGTTTCGTGGGCACGCAATTCCGAAGTGCGCCGACGACTCGCCGAAGCCGTAGATGATCTGCAGGGCGTCATCCAGAAAATCCAGACGACCATCTTCGACCTGAACGTAACGCCGCAAGGAACCGTGTCGCTCCGGCAACGGATCGACGAGGCGATCGCCCAATTGGCGGGCGCCCGGTTGCGCACCACCGTCCAATTCGTCGGGCCGTTGTCGGTGGTCGCCAACACGCTGGCCGATCACGCCGAGGCGGTGGTCCGGGAAGCACTCAGCAACGCCGTTCGGCACGCGGGGGTCACCACGGTGACGGTTCGGGTCACGGTCGGCGACGATTTGTGTATCGAGGTGAGCGACGACGGTCGCGGGATGCCCGAGGAGTTCACCGGCAGCGGTATGAGGAACCTGCGGCGGCGGGCGGCGCAGGCTGGCGGCGAGTTCACGATCGAACGCACGCCCGCCGCAGGCGGAGCACTGCTGCGCTGGTCAGCGCCGCTGCTCTAATAGCCTGCGAGCCCGGGGCCGCCGAGGACGAAAGCCCGGTGGTGAGATCTACCGGTCAGCCGTGGCTGACCCGCAGTAGCTCGGCCAGGCTCGGCAGCTTGACGCGGGGACGCCCGTGCGGCTCGCCGGCCTGGCGCTCGAAGCGGTCGATCGCCTCCCAGTGTTCGGCGGTAACCAGCTTCGGCTGGCGCGAGGCCAGCCAGTCGGCCAGCTCGTCGGCATGGTCTTCAGGGAAATCCGCCAGCCCGCCTTCTTTCGTGGCGGCCAGATCGGCGAGCACGGTATCGACGGTGTCCTGGGAGTCCTTCTTATTGGTACCGATCACACCGGTCGGCCCGCGCTTGATCCATCCCACGACGTACTCGTTGCGGCTGCCCGCCACCCGGCCGTCGGTGTTGGGGATGGTCGCGGTTTTGTCGTCGAACGGCAGCCCCGGCGTAGGGATGCCGCTATAGCCGACCGAGCGCACCACCAACTGCACCGGGAGCTCCTCGCGCGCACCGGTGTCCTTGGCCGCCACCCGCCCGCTGTCGTCGCTGACCAGTTCGTTGCGGCCAAGCACGATCCGCTCCACCTTGCCGTCGCCTTTGATCTCGACAGGAGACGTCAAGAACCGGAACACGATGCGACGATGTCCGGGGCGCGGTGAGCGGGCCGCGTAGTCGCGCAGCGCCTTGATGTTCTGCTTGGCGGTCTTGCCCACCGCCGCGGCGTTCTCGTCGCTGATGCCCTCCAGCTGAGCTGGATCGACCACCACGTCGACTCGGTCGAGGTCGGCCAGCTCGCGCAGCTCCAGCGTGGTGAACGCGGTCTGCAGAGGCCCGCGTCGACCGATGATCACCACTTCCTCGACGCCGCCCGGACGCAGCGACTCCAACGCGTGATCGGCGATATCGGTGAGCGCAAGCACGTCGGGGTCGGTCACCAGAATGCGCGCGACATCCAGGGCGACATTGCCGTTGCCGACCACCACGGCTCGGGCGCCCGACAGGTCCGGCGACGCCTCCTGAAAGTGCGGGTGTGCGTTGTACCAGCCCACAAACTCGACGGCGGCCATGCTGCCTGGCAGCTCCTCGCCGGGGATGTTCAACGACCGATCCGATTGCGCCCCGATGGCATAGATCACCGCGTCGTAGCACTCGGCAAGTTCAGCGGGCCCCACATGCTCGCCCACCACCACATTGCCGAAGAACCGGAACCGGGGGTCTTCGGCGATCTTCTCGAATTGCTTGCTGATCGACTTGATCTTCGGGTGATCGGGTGCCACCCCGGAACGCACCAGACCCCACGGCGTCGGCAGCATCTCCAGCATGTCGACGGCCACGTCGAACTCCTTGGACGCGTCGGCCGCCTTCAGCAACGACGCTGCGGCGAAAAACCCCGACGGCCCAGAGCCGACGATCGCGACGTGGTATGGGCGCATACTCAAGCCTTTTGGTCGTGCCCGGTTGCGCGCAGGGGGCTCCGAAAGCCGTCAGCGCTCAGCGCGGGGCGCACATGATTGTGACTCGATGCTAAACGCTGCGCCGCTGGTCGTGACCCGAGCAGTCGACGCGGGCAAGGACGCCGGTAACGTGGTCGGCTGTGGAACCCGACCGTCAAGCCGACATCGCTGCCCTTAACTCCACTCTGACCACGGTGGAGCGGGTGCTCGATGTGGACGGTCTGCGCAGCCGCATCGAGAAGCTCGAGCATGAGGCGTCCGATCCCAAACTGTGGGACGACCAAGCCCGCGCGCAGCGGGTAACGAGTGAGTTATCCCACACTCAGGGGGAGCTGCGCCGGATCGAGGAGTTGCGGCGGCGCCTCGACGACCTGCCGGTGCTCTACGAGCTTGCCGTCGAGGAGGGCGGCGCTGACGAGCTCGCCGAGGCAGACGCCGAGCTGGAGGTGCTGCGCGCCGACATCGAAGCCACCGAGGTGCGCACCCTGCTCTCGGGCGAGTACGACGAACGCGAGGCGCTGGTCACCATCCGTTCCGGCGCCGGCGGGGTGGACGCCGCCGACTGGGCCGAGATGCTGATGCGGATGTATATCCGATGGGCCGAGCAACACAAGTATCCCGTCGAGGTGTTCGACACGTCCTATGCCGAAGAGGCCGGCATCAAAAGCGTCACCTTCGCCGTGCACGCGCCGTTCGCGTACGGCACGTTGGCGAGCGAACAGGGCACCCATCGGCTGGTCCGGATCAGCCCGTTCGACAACCAGAGCCGGCGTCAGACATCGTTCGCCGAAGTCGAGGTGCTTCCGGTGGTGGAGACCACCGATCACATCGACATCCCGGAAGGCGATGTGCGCGTTGACGTCTACCGTTCCAGCGGGCCCGGCGGCCAGTCGGTGAATACCACCGACTCCGCGGTTCGTCTAACCCACATCCCAACGGGTATCGTCGTGACTTGCCAGAACGAGAAATCGCAACTGCAGAACAAGGTATCGGCAATGCGAGTGCTCCAAGCAAAGTTGTTGGAGCGCAAGCGTTCAGAAGAACGCGCTGAGCTGGACGCGTTGAAAGGCGAAGGCGGCAGCTCCTGGGGCAACCAGATGCGCTCCTATGTACTGCACCCGTATCAGATGGTCAAGGATCTGCGAACCGAATACGAGGTCGGCAATCCGGCGGCTGTTCTGGACGGAGACATCGACGGGTTCCTGGAAGCGGGGATCCGGTGGCGCAACCGACGAGATGACGACTAACAAAACCGTTCTCGCGATGGCGATGACGCGGCGCTGGCATGACTTTTGGCGCGGCGACATCGGTGAATGGATCATCACCAGGGGTCTGCGGATCGTCATGCTGTTGATCGCAGCGGTGCTGGCGGCTCGCTTCGTCAACTGGACCGCTCAACGGATCACCCATCGCCTCGACGTGCGGTTCGCCGAGAGTGACGCGCTGGTGCGATCGGAGGCAACCAAGCACCGCCAAGCTGTGGCGTCGGTGATCTCCTGGGTGTCGATCGTCATCATCGCCATCTGGGTGATCCTTCAGATCGCCGGGATTCTGCGGTTTTCGATGGGTGGGTTGATCGCGCCGGCCGCGGTGCTCGGTGCGGCGCTGGGTTTTGGTGCTCAGCAGCTGGTCAAGGATCTACTCTCCGGCTTTTTCCTCATCGTCGAGAGGCAGTACGGCTTCGGGGATCTGGTTGCGCTCACTGTCACGGGGGTTGCCGCCGAGGCACGTGGCACCGTCGAGAATGTGACGTTGCGGGTGACCAAATTGCGTGCCGCAGACGGCGAAGTGTTCACCATTCCAAATGGCCAGATCGTCAAGGCGGCCAACCTTTCCAAGGACTGGGCACGCGCGGTAGTCGACATCCCGGTCTCGACCAGTGCCGACCTGAATCGGGTTAACGAGGTCTTGCACCAGGAGTGTGAGCACGCACGCGACAATGCGGCGTTGGGGGAGTTGCTGCTGGATGCTCCCACAGTGATGGGAGTGGAAAGCATCGAGGTCGACACCGTCACGCTGCGGCTGGTCGCCCGCACGCTGCCCGGCAAGCAGTTCGAGGCGGGCCGGCAGTTGCGGGTGCTGGTCATCCGGGCACTGGCCCGTGCCGGCATCGTGACGGCGTCGGACGCGAAGGTGGGCATTGTTGACGATGCCGCCATCCCAGCCGCCGAGGCCCGCCAGAAGACCCAGGATCCGGTGCAGCAGCGGTGAAGTTCGCGCTGAGCATCCTCGAGAAGCGCAGCGACGATACGGAACGACGCTGGCCAAGCCACATGTTCGGCGGCCGGATCCGCACGTCGACCGTGGTGTTGATCGTCGCGTTCCTGGCGGTGTGCTGGCTCTACTACACATATCGCCCACCAGAGCCGGCTCCAGGCGGCCCGCCGACGACCCAGGTGGTGCCGCCCGGTTTCGTGCCCGACCCGAACTACACCTGGGTGCCGCGCAGCCGACTGCAGCAGCCGCCGGTCACCGTCACGGTCACGCCGACTCCGACCACCACTGCGCTGCCGAGCCCGACCCTAACCACCACCACACCGCCCCCGCCGTTCGTGCTGCCCAACCCGCCATGCCTGCTGCCGCCGCCCTTCTGCCCTGCAAGCACGAGCCCGACGACATCGCCACCGCTGCTACCGCAGCCGGGGGCAGGTCCGGTGCCGACGTTGCCGCCACCCGCCGGTTGACTTTCGCCTGCCAGCGAAATTCACCGCTACACTGGCGTGCCGTGATGATCACCCTGGACCATGTCAGCAAGAAGTACAAAGCGTCGGCGCGCCCGGCGTTGGACGACGTCAACGTCAAAATAGACAAGGGTGAATTCGTCTTCCTGATCGGCCCGTCGGGTTCGGGCAAGTCGACGTTCCTGCGGCTGCTGCTGGGTGCGGAAACGCCGACAACCGGTGACGTCCGGGTCTCGAAGTTCCACGTCAACAAACTGCCCGGTCGCCATGTACCGCGGCTGCGTCAGGTGATCGGCTGCGTATTCCAGGACTTTCGGCTGCTGCAGCAAAAGACGGCGTTCGAAAACGTCGCCTTCGCGCTGGAAGTCATCGGCAAACGCACCGACGCGATCAACCGGGTGGTGCCCGACGTGCTCGAGACGGTCGGCCTGTCCGGCAAAGCCAACCGGCTGCCGCACGAGCTGTCGGGTGGCGAGCAGCAACGGGTCGCGATCGCCCGCGCATTTGTCAACCGGCCGCTGGTGCTGCTGGCCGACGAGCCCACTGGCAACCTCGACCCGGACACCAGCAAGGACATCATGGATTTGTTGGAGCGGATCAACCGCACCGGGACGACGGTGCTGATGGCAACCCACGACCACCACATCGTCGACTCGATGCGGCAGCGGGTCGTCGAGCTGTCTTTGGGCAGGCTGGTTCGCGACGAACAGCGGGGCATTTACGGGATGGATCGCTAAGTGCGCTTCGGCTTCCTGCTCAATGAGGTCCTGACCGGCCTTCGTCGCAATGTCACCATGACGGTTGCGATGATCCTGACGACCGCGATCTCGATCGGTCTGTTTGGCGGCGGTCTGCTGGTAGTCCGGTTAGCCGACCACTCCCGGGAAATCTTCCTCGACCGCGTCGAGACGCAGATCTTCCTCACCGACGACATATCCGCCAACGACTCGACGTGCGGTAGTGCCGCGTGCAAGGCACTGCGAAACAAAATCGAAGGGCGAGAAGACGTCAAATCGGTGCGGTTCGTCAACCGGCAGGACGCTTACGACGACGCCATCCGTAAGTTCCCGGAGTTCAAGGACGTGGCCGGAAAGGATTCGTTTCCTGCGTCGTTCATCGTCAAGCTGAGCAACCCCGAACAGCACACGGAATTCGATGACGCCATGCGGGGCCAGCCCGGGGTGCGCGGCATTCTCAACGAGAAGGAACTGATCGACCGGCTGTTCGCCGTGCTGGACGGTTTGAGCCATGCCGCGTTCGCCGTTGCACTGATCCAGGCCATCGGAGCAATCCTGCTGATTGCCAACATGGTTCAGGTCGCGGCCTACACGCGAAGCACCGAGATCGGCATTATGCGACTGGTCGGCGCCAGCCGCTGGTACACCCAGCTGCCCTTTCTCGTGGAGGCGATGGTGGCGGCGACGATCGGCGTGGTCATCGCCATCGTCGGCCTGATCTTGGTGCGCGCACTGTTCCTGGAAAATGCGCTGAACCAGTTCTACCAAGCTCACCTGATCGCCCGGGTGGACTATGCCGACATCCTTTACATCTCACCGATCCTCTTGCTGCTCGGCGTTTCGATGGCTGCATTGACCGCATATGTGACGTTGCGCCTATATGTACGGCGGTAGCTGTGGCCAACAAGTCCGGCGGTGCAAAGGCGGTTGGCGGCAAGCGCGGCAGCAAACAAATCATTGCCACCAATCGTAAAGCGCGGCACAACTATTCGGTAATCGAACTGTTCGAGGCCGGAGTGGCTTTACTCGGCACCGAGGTGAAGAGCCTGCGCGAAGGTCACGCGTCTTTGGCCGATGCGTTCGCAACCGTCGACGACGGCGAAGTGTGGCTGCACAACATGCACATTCCCGAGTATCAGCACGGTAGCTGGACCAACCATGATCCCCGCCGTAAGCGCAAGCTGTTGTTGCACCGCCGCCAGATCGACACCCTGATCGGAAAAATTCGCGATGGTAACCTCGCTTTGGTGCCGTTGTCTGTGTATTTCTCCGAGGGCAGAGTCAAGGTCGAGCTCGCACTGGCGCGCGGCAAGCGAGCGTACGACAAACGCCAGGACATGGCCCGCCGCGACGCCCAGCGCGAAGTGGTCCGTGAGTTGGGTCGCCGAGCCAAGGGCATGAACTGATCGGGGCCGCATACGCCCAGCTGTCTGCCGTTTCGTACGGCGTCAGCGATTTTGTGGGCGGTGTAGCCGCTCGTCGGCGATGGGGTTGAACTTGGTGTTCCTTCATCAGGCGCCACACGAATGCAAGCTCTGGCCGCTGCTTTTCGCCCGGCTGTCGGCCACCGCGGTGATCTTCGTTCTGGCTCGTAGGAGCCGCGAGACCTACGGCTACCACGTGGGAAGCCACTGAAGCTGGCACTGGCAGTAGCCCTGCTGGACATCTTTGCCAACGTCACCATGCTGCTGGCGCTGCGGTCGTGGTCGTTGCACCCGAAGCGGACATCGACCTCTCGTCGCTCGAGCAGGTACGCAACGACATTGGCCCGCAGTATCCGCGTCAGCATCCACGGTCGGGCTCAGGTGGTCGACGACTTCGGCGGCCTGGGGATACCACGCGCTTGCCGGGGGAGAACCGACGGCGACGATCCGGCTCGATGCGCTGCAGTTCACCAGGCTCGCCGGCGGCGCCCATGAGCGCTGCCCGTGCCCATGACATCGAACTCGGCGGCGACAAAGACCTGGCCGCCCACATCGTCGAGCACTTGAAGTTCGTAATCTGACCGCAGCGTGGCCCTGCGGTGTCGGGAAGAAAATTCCGTTGCCGCTGGTTGGTAGCGGCGTAGCATAGATTGTCCTGCCGAAAGTCGGCGGGGATGCGAGGGGCTGAAAGGTTTCGACTTCGCGCATCGAATCAAGGGAAGCGTGCCGGTGCAGGCAAGAGACCACCGCAAGCGTCGTTGCGACTAGATAAGCGCCGATTCACATCAGCGCGACTACGCTCTCGCTGCCTAAGCGACAGCTAGTCCGTCAGACCGGGAACGCCCTCGACCCGGATCCTGGCGTCAGCTAGAGGGATCCACCGGTGAGTTCGGTCGCGGGACTCACCGGAACACCAACAGCGACTGGGATCGTCATCCTGGCTAGCTCGCGTGACCAGGAGATCCGAGTAGAGGCATAGCGAACTGCGCACGGAGAAGCCTTGAGGGAATGCCGTAGGACCCGGGTTCGATTCCCGGCAGCTCCACCAAGAATTGGCTGGTCAGAGCCGTAAGCTCTGGCCAGTTTCCTTATCGTCAACATTTGTCGTTTAAGCTCACCCATGGCGTCGGTTCCTCGTGGCATACGCAGGGATGGCAGCACCTATGTGCAGGTGCTGTACCGGCTGAACGGCAAGCAGTCTTCGACCTTAGCGTCTCAAGCTCCAATCAGCCTTTCCCGTCTGAGGCGGGCACCCGACGGTGAGCCGCGGTCAAGCACGGCTCACGATCACCCACGCCATCCCTACCGTGCATGACACTTAGGCGAACCTACCGATCCTCAATCCGGGACAAATGACAATCGCGTCGTGCCCGTGACTATCCGCCCGGATTCGCTACGCTGACACAAGTAATCATTGACAACGGCTCTCATCCATCCCCGACCGGTCTACGGGGCCCGGCCAGTAAGCTATCTGGGCGAAAGGCCATTGCTGTTGGAATGGTCTTGCTTACACTCGCTGCAGCTTGCTCACGTGGCGATGCAGCGCACACAGCAATAAGCGACAGCGCGCGGGCAACGCAGGCTCCAGTTGCGGCTCCCACACCTGACTTCGCAACAGTCTCCAAGCTGATGAACGATGCGATTGCGACGCATAGGCTGCCAGGTGCTGTGGTTGTGATCGGGCACGGTGGCAAGATCGCCTTCCACCAGGCTTATGGCTCGCGCAAGCTTGCAGGCGAACCGGGGCTAGATGGATCGCCTGCTCCTGCAGAGCCGATGACCGAGGACACGATCTTCGACATGGCGTCGTTGACGAAGTGCCTCGCAACGGCGACTGCCGTCATGCAGCTTTACGAACAAGGCAAGGTTGCGTTCGACGATCCCGTGCAGAAGTATTTGCCTGACTTCAACACGGCGAACGATCCACGGCGTGCAACGGTGACGGTTCGCATGTTGCTTACGCAGACTTCAGGCGAAGCGATAGACGTAAGCCTCCAAGATCCGTGGGGACTGGAGGGAGCCGATAAAACAGAAGGCATTCATCGTGCGCTCACCACGCCGCTGCAGTCGGGTCCCGGTGAGGTTTTCCGCTACTCCGACATCAACTTCATTCTGCTTGGCGCGCTGCTCGAGAAGCTCACCGGCGAGGCAGAAGACGTTTACGTTCAGCAAAACGTATTTGCGCCGCTTGACATGACAGACACCCGCTATCTTCCCCCCGCCAAAGCATGTGGTCCACACACGATGAGAGGAGCTGCGATTGGATGGGCTCCCGCGCCAAAAGGGGGCGTGCCGGTCGCCTGTCCTGCGGATACCTGGAGCACCAGTCTTTTGTCGCGCATCGCACCAACAGCACATGACGACGAAAGCAGAGCCGATCCGAGCAAGAATCCCGATTATGATTACCTGCTTCGGGGTAGCGTGCATGACCCGACGACGCGCCGCATGGGGGGAGTGGCCGGGCATGCCGGTGTGTTCTCGACGGCGCACGATGTCAGCATCTATGCGCAGGCCCTGCTTGACCGGCTTGCGGACCGCCCCATCAAGTTTCCGCTGAAGCAAGCGACTTTGGAGGTGATGACGACTCCGCAGCAGCCCGGACATACAGCTCAACAACTCGAAGCAGCCAACGATGCCGCCCGAGAAGCCATCGCAAAGACACCAAACACAACAGATCCGCTGCTCGCTCCGAACTATCCGGCGATCGAGGGACAAAACCTGTTCGGCTTTGGCTGGGATATCGATACGGCCTATTCCAAGCCGCGAGGCATGATCTTTCCCATCGGTAGCTTTGGCAACACAGGCTTTACCGGAACCACGCTTTGGTTGGACCCAGGCTCAGATACCTACGTAATTCTGCTCGCGAACGCAATCCATCAGCCAGGCAATCCACCGATCTCGAATCTTCGAGGTGAAGTGGCTACGACGAGCGCCCAGGCCTTGGGTCTTTACAGCAGTGCGGCTTTGCCACCCGCTCCGGCAAACTCGCCCTCATCTACCGGGGAGGAGCCATCCCCAGGGCACTAATGCCACCGCCATGGAGGGGATCAAAATTTGGGGGGCTGGGGTACGCCTCCTGCTGGGATGGTTTGGCCGCCGGCTATCTTTCGGGGCCATCGCGACGAGGCCAGGGTAACCAGGTCTTCGTGCACGACCAGCTCGCCGCGGTGGGTCTTGCCGTCAAAACCGATGTGGTCGACGCCGACCCGCAGCAGCCGCTCCGGTTCGACCGGGCAACCCGGCCGCCAGCTCCTGAGTTCCGCAGCAGTAACCGGCTCAACGGTCGCACCGGCAGGTGCCGGCGGCGCGCTGGCCGATGACGACGCGGCGGCCGACGGTGACGGTGTGGCAGACGGTGATGGTGCGGCCGCAAGGGGTGGCAGCGCGGCGGTGCACTGCACCAGCACGACACCCGCTGCGATCATTGCCGCCAGCACGCCAACTCGCCGCGTGAAGGATGTCAATTGGGATGAGTCCTCACCGCTTGCTTCCATCCCTACAAGACCGCTGCGATCAGCGGTTTCGCTAGACAAGTCCAGTGCCAACGCTACTGTCAGACAAATTTCCGCTATACCGCCCTGCTCTAGTTACCTGAACCGGGAGAAACAAGCGGACGAAGGGTTGCGGCGTCGCCGCCGCGACGACGCTAATCGACCATGGGTCTGCTCATGCCGTAGGTGTTGATGCCATCAACACCTTTCGGTGTAGCCGCAGGTCGCTTCGAGTCATTTCGCGTTGTATCGCGTAGTCAAAAATTACGTTTCGGCAGTTCACACGGCTTTTTGCAGCGGGTTCGATTCCCCGCAGCTCCACCAGAAATACGCAGGTCACAGACCTAAATCGACTGAACACCAGAGCCACGTCAAGATCACCGTCAAGACTTTGAATGTCTGCCTCCCGGTTCATGGCATCCATTCGCACCTGTCAACGCAGAGACGGGACGGTCTATACATCGGTGCTCTACGTCCTTGACGGCAAGCAGACCTCGAGCAGCTTCAACAAATGACCATGCCGAGGCGCTCTTTCAGGATGTGTGCAACCGGCTGGGCCCGGCCCAGGCCCGGAAGATTTGGAAGTCAGTCGCACCACGGCAGGGGCACACCGTTGCCAGCTACATCATCGAGCACTTAGGCGCGCTGTCCGGTGTGGAGAAGAAGACCATCGCTGAGTACCGGCGCTATCTGACCCGTGATATTGAGCTTGGTGCCACTTGGGGGGTGGTCGCAGGAGCGCTACGGGGGCACGGTCGACGAGTTCACCGGCGACGGCATCATGGCAGTGAGGTAGCAGACGTACCCTGGACTCACACTTCGCCCAGCGGGAGCAGCACATGCGTGATTTCATCTGCCCGAAGTGCGGCCAGCATCTGACCTTCGAGAACTCGCTGTGCCTGTCGTGTGGCAGTGCGGTCGGGTTTTCCGTGGACGAGGTGGCGTTGCTGGTGATCGCGCCCGAAGACGGGGATACGTACGAGGGGGCCGTCGACGCCGACGAGTACCAACTGTGCGCGAACCTCTATCTGGCCGAATGTAACTGGCTGGTCAAGGTGGAGCCGGTGCGGCGGCTGTGCGTATCGTGCAGGCTCACCCGGACCCGTCCCAACGACGCCGACACGTCGGCGTTGGCCGAGTTCGCGGTGGCCGAGAAGGCCAAACGGCGGCTCATCGCGGAGCTTCACGAGCTGGAGTTGCCGATCGTGGGCCGCGACAAGGACCCCGAGTACGGCCTGGCGTTCGACCTGTTGTCCAGCGAGAGCCACAAGGTGTTCACCGGCCACCACAACGGCGTGATCACGCTGGATCTCGCTGAAGGTGACGACGTGCACCGCGAGCAGCTGCGCAAGGCAATGGCCGAGCCGTACCGCACACTGCTCGGCCACTTCCGCCACGAGGTCGGGCATTACTATTTCTTCCGCCTGATCGGGTCCTGTCCGAAGTACCTGTCGGGCTTCCGTGAACTGTTCGGCGATCCTGACGCCGACTATCAAGCAGCCCTGGACCGCCACTATCGGCAGGGCGCACCCCCGGGATGGGAAGAGGGCTTCGTATCTTCTTATGCCACAATGCATCCCGCCGAGGACTGGGCCGAGACGTTCGCGCACTACCTGCACATACGCGACACACTTGACACCTGCGCCGCGTTCGGCATGGCCCCAGCGGGTGCCACTTTTGAGCGTAAGATATTGGGGCCCAGCGGTTTTGACTCAATCATTGAGATGTGGTTGCCGCTGGCGTGGGCGTTGAACATGGTGAACCGCTCGATGGGTCGCGACGACTTGTACCCGTTCGTGCTGCCGGCGCCGGTGCTGGACAAGATGCGTTTCATCCACCACGTGATCGACGAGATCACCTCCGATCCGGCCAAGCTGGAAGAGGTGAGCGGCGGCGCGGGATAGCGGGAGATGCGTCTGCATGTCTACGTGGCGTCGAGGTGGGTGCCCACGCCACGCCTGGAAGGCCACCGAGTGCCGCATCGGGGTAGCGAAAGGCACGCACGCGGCTATCGCTTCGTGGTGTTCGGCACGGTGACGTAGGTCCACGGCTGCTGCGGACGGCTCTTGGCAACAGTCGGGTGCTGAAGGTTGTACCGGCGGTGGACGCCCCGGCGCCACTACGCCGTGCGAATTTCCCGGCGGCAGGCGCTCTTGTGGGCTCGCCCGCTGTCCCAGCGGTGGTCGGCCCGATATCAATAACATCGACCAGTGTCTGCGAACGGAAGCAGTAGGCAAAACCTGCACGCATCCGTATCTTTTGCGTCTGGAAATAGACGACATTCGAGCGTCTCGAAAGTCACTCGCAGCTCTAGGCGGTCTGCAACGGTGCCCTCGACACCGACTGGACGGATAGTCGGCGATCAGCCCGGCCCAGACACGCAGCACCGTTTAGCCGGAGTACCGACCCGCGATGCGTGTGTCGACTTCCAGACCGCTGGCATCGTGGGGGATCTGTGGCGGGTCCAGCTTCGGTATCTCGCTCTTCGAAGCCGCGGTCGAGGTGGAGAGCATAGCGGCTACGTCGTCAGGGCTCCCGGATGCTTCCGGTGTTGCTCGTTCCAAGAACCGGAGCAGTTCGACGGGGAAGGGAAGCACCAGGGTGGAGTTCTTCTCCGCGGCGACCTCGACCACGGTTTGCAAGAGCCGCAATTGAAGCGCAGCCGGGTGCGCGGTCATCGTCTCGGCCGCTTGGGCCAGTTTTTCAGACGCCTGCAGTTCACCGTCGGCGGTGATCACCCGAGCCCGCCGCTCACGCTCCGCCTCGGCTTGGCGCGCGATCGACCGCTTCATCGAATCCGGCAGTACCACATCCTTAATTTCCACGCGGTCGATATGAACGCCCCAGCCCACCGCGGGGCTGTCGATCATCAACTCCAGGCCCTGATTGAGACCCTCGCGATTGCAGAGTAGGTCGTCCAGGTCGCTTTTGCCGATGATCGAACGCAGCGATGTCTGCGCGACCTGGCCAATAGCGGACACATAGTCCTGGACGCCGACAACCACACGCACCGGATCCGCAACATTGAAATAGATGACTGCATCCACACGCACGGTGACGTTATCGCGGGTGATGCCATCCTGCGCGGGCACGGGCATCGTGATGATCTGCATATTCACCTTCTCGAGGCGATCAGCGATTGGAATCAGCAGCGTGAGCCCCGGTCCACGGACACCGGTTTGCACACGTCCGAAACGAAAGACGACGCCTCGTTCGAATTGCTTGACGACCCGAACGCCTGTGCCCAGCCAGAGCGCACCAAGGCCGAACGCTGCGGCCAGTGCGTAAAAGATGATCATTATGTCCTCCACTTCCGCCTCGGCAAGACCTGTCGGTACTTTTCGGCGAGTGCGGGCGACTTACAGCCGATGAAACGTCGACACCGCTCCAGTATGGGCCGATCACTCGAGACGTGCTCGGATCCCCGATCGGGGCCACGGCTTTGCCCTCGTTATGCGCGTGGGCATCGCATGACACACTCGCCGCGTGTACCTCACCCTTGGTGGTGACGATGCGCAGCTTCGCTCTCGGAACTCTCGGGGAGACAACCCCGCAGACCAAGCCGTTGATGACGTCCGATCCGCGACGACATCGAACAACGGGTCCGCGCACTGCTGAACGAACTCGCGATCACGCCCGGCACCCGATTAGCTGGCCCCGCCACCCGTCTCAGAACAGACCACATTCGAGACACGCATCAGCCGTCGATCAGGGACGCAAATTAGCCAGGTCGCAATGTCTCAAAAGTTCGTCTCGGAAATAACTTTCTTGAATCTGTCATTCCCCTATTTATGGACTATGCCCGCGACGTCAATGAACACCCTGCCGACCCGGCCTAACCCGACTGCCGTCGGAACGGCACCGTCACCCCCAAGGAGGGAAACAAAAGTCCTGGAAGGACTTCGGGGACTGCTTGCCATCGAGCCTCTAGAACACCTGCCTGCACGTAGGACCTTGAATAGACAGGGTTGCGAGTGGGTTTCGGCCCGCGAACGGCGGGCGGGAATCGAACCCGTGACCAAAATTACCGGACTCCATCACCTTACAACGCCGACTTTGCCTAACGAGCTTGTGGGACACGTAGATTGGCACGATCGAAAATCCAGCGATAACCGGACGATTCTCGCCGATTCTGGTCATTCGTGGTGAAGTGTTCAGAACGGCATGGGCTGGTTGTAGATAGTCCCGGTTTGGTTTTGGACGGGGTCAGTGCAGGTCACGGTGACGTTCCAGAGCGTGCCCGTCGGGAGCTCGGGCGCGAGGTTCAACTGTTGCTGGCCCCCTTGGTTCAGCTGAAATGTCTGGTTGAGCGGGGCCATTGGAGTGCGGACGTTCTGGAGAATGTCCATGGTCCCCAGTGTCGGGTTGGCGTTGAAGGTGCAGGAGCCGTATGTGCCGGGATTCCCGTTTCCGCTGGTGTCTGTGACAGTGACTCGCAGACTTGGAACGTTGTTCACTGTTGCCGGTTGGAACTCGACGGTGGCGGTGTCGGCCCGGGCGGTCCCGGCACCGAAGCACAAGACGGCGGACGCGGCCACGCCCAGCGCCGATAGGACCCGTTTCCTCGTCGGGGTGCAGAGGTTCACGTTGCGCGTCCTTTCTGCGGTCGCGGTGCCCCCCAACAGTTTGTCGCCCTCAGAGTAGTAAGAGCGACGGCCCCACCAGCGCCCGCCACGCCGCACACTTGAGAGCTTTTCGCGGATTGTGCGGGCGCATCGAGGTTGGCCAATGGTTCGTCGACTCGACGAGCGTTCCGAGACCGACGGTGTGACGAGGGCGAGACGATCCGTCGCGCGCTCATCGAGTACCCGACGAAGTGACAGCCACCCGCGTGGACGATTCCCGGCAGCTCCACTAATCGCAGTCTTGTTTGTGGCATCGATACGCAGCTCAGAGCTGCGAACGGATCTGGATTAGCTCAGGATCCTCCGCCAACCAGATTGCCGTCTTGCGGACAGTACGCGTGAACGGAGATGGCCACGTAGGTATCGGCATCGCTGCCGAGTGCGGGATTACTCGCACGAAATGCCGCGACTATCTGCGGCACCGTCAGCCCTTGACGAATGTCGTCGCAGACCATCTTGCCGTTGTAGATGGCCGCCTCGGGATTGGCGAACGAGATTCCCCGGTCGTTTAGGGCCTGAATGTACTTACTGTCCTGATCTGGTGTGGATGCGATTGATGGCGGGGCAGCGGACGGCGCTGAAGCCGTCGCCGACGCGCTTGGAGCAGGCGTCGCGCCGTCCTTGGGCGCAGGCGGCGGCTGCGCAGTCTTGGTTTCCGGGGTTAACACCCAAAAAGCCAGAACAATCGCCCCTGCTAGCGCGAGACCGCCGATGAATAGCGCAGCGGCTTTGCGCCAGGTAGCGCGCCATGATTGGCGGCCGGCCGCCGGTTCGCGCTCGAAGTCATCTTCGCGCGACCACGCGCGATCAACACCGCCGTTCGGCGCGGAATTAGGCACAGCAACGGCCTCGCCACCGTTGAGTGTGACGGTTTCGTCGGCACCCGGGACAGGCTCGGCCATGAGGGTCATAGTACGGGCGACGGGCTTTCGGTGGTGGCTGTTGTCAGCCTGCGGGTGGGTTTCGCCCGGCGATTTGTGCGATCGTTTCTGGGGGCACGCCCAGTCCGCGCAGGCAGAAACTGAGCGTACATTCGCGACCGTCGGCGTGGTCCCAATGATTTGTGGCCCACTGCCGCTGAGTGCTCGCCCAGACCACGCCGTGTATCGACTTCGCTGCGGTCACCGGAACTATGTCTTGAAACACGCCATTTTCCAGGTCGTGCTGAAGCTGCTCAATGAGTGGTTCGAGGATCGCGGTGTATGCGGGCGAAACCAGCTCGGCAGAGGAAAATTGGGCCTCCAGGGACACTTGGTGCAGCTGCGATCTGATGTTCTCGTCGAATGCAAGGTCAAATCTTCCATCGATCCAGGCCGCCACCGCTTCAACCGGGTTGGCGGCATCAGCCATTCTTGTTCTGAGCCGCAGCACTTCAACGTCCGTCATCTCCAGAAAGACCGCCGCAACCAGCTCTTCCTTCGATTCGAAATGTCGGTAGAACGCGCGGGTGCTCAGTTGAGCGCGATCAAGGACTGCGGCGATGCTGAGCCCTCGAACTCCCTGCTCGCGAATAGATTTCGACGCGGCGGCAACGATGGAGCGACGCACAGCGGGATCGGGAGCAAGGTTGTTTCGTCGGCGTGCGACTGGATGGCTGACATGTGTCTGCCGACGCGTCGGCGGATCCCCCGATTCCCCCATAGGTAACCAAAGTAATCCGCTAACTATCCGCAGATACCCGCTTTCGTCAGATTGTGGTCGCCATCGCAGCACAAGTCCTGCGTCCTCGAGTTTGCGGAGCAGATGTGACCAAGCCCTGGGCAGGTCCGCTTCGTCGCACGCCGGTTTGCCGGTCAACGACATCTCTGCAATGGGGCGCGGTAACAAGGTCGGCGGTCAATGGGCTACCGCGACGCGTTGATCGGTGGGCTGCCCCGCGACGGCAGCGCTGCGTGGCAAGGACACCCGCGGCTGGTTCCTGCCGTCGGGCGGCTGCGACGTCTGGATGAGCTGCGGACCGAGGTCGCGTAATTGGCGTAGAGCCCGGAGGCGTGTCACGACCTCGCCCTGGATACGGGGGGCATCCGCAACATCTGTTTTGCGGTGTCGCTACGGTTAGAGACAACGGTCTAACGACGGAATGAAGATGATGACAGACCAATCAACGTATAACCAGGTCGACAGCCACGAGGTGGATATAGGCTCACGCATCGATCCGGTTCTCGCCCGGAGCTGGTTATTGACCAATGGCGCACATGCCGACCGGTTCGAGGCTGCGGCGCGCTCGCGCGCCGATATCGTCGTTCTCGACATCGAGGACGCCGTCGCGCCCAAAGACAAGAACGCCGCCCGCGACAACGTCGTGCGTTGGCTTCGCGCCGGACACACCGACTGGGTTCGTATCAACGGCTTCGGCACCCCGTGGTGGGCGGACGATATAGCCGCACTGGCCGGTACCTCGCTCGGCGGGGTGATGTTGGCGATGGTCGAATCGGTGGACCATATAACCGAGACCGCGAAACGACTGCCCGACGTGCTGATTGTGGCGCTGGTCGAAACGGCCCGGGGTCTCGAGCGCATCACCGAGATCGCCGCGGCCAAAGGCACCTTCCGGCTCGCCTTCGGCATCGGTGATTTCCGCCGTGACACCGGTTTTGGAGAAGACCCGACCACCCTGGCTTACGCACGGTCACGCTTTACAATCGCCGCCAAGGCGGCCGACCTGCCGAGCGCGATCGATGGGCCGACCATTGGCTCCAACGCGTTGAAGCTCATCGAGGCCACCGCTGTCTCCGTTGAATTCGGGATGACCGGCAAGATCTGCCTTACGCGGGACCAATGTTCCGTGGTGAATGAGGGACTATCCCCGTTACAGGATGAAGTCGCCTGGGCAAAAGAGTTTTTCGCCGAGTTCGAACGTGACGGGGGAGAGATCCGCAACGGCTCTGACCTGCCGCGCATCGCCCGGGCCTCCAAGATCCTCGAGTTGGCTCGCGCTTACGGCATCGAAGTGTCCGACTTCGACGACGAGTCGGTTCACATGCCCGCGCCGTCAGACACGTACCACTACTGAACGCCGAAGTCGTCAGGTGCCGCGCAGCACGAAGGCGTCTCCGACCTACGCGACATGCTAGGCGAGCGCGATGCCGATCCGGACTTCGAGGTCGTGGCATGTGATCGTGGGTGCGCGCGCTGGGGCCTCGGACCGGTGGCTTTACCAGCGCTACCCTGGCCGTGTGAGCGCCACGAAGCGGATCCGGGTGGTGCGGGTCTACGACGATGCCAGTCTCGAGGACGGCCAGCGGGTGCTGGTCGATCGCGTCTGGCCGCGAGGAGTCCGCAAAGATGACCCACGGGTGGGCGTTTGGTGCAAGAATGTCGCGCCGTCGAAAGAACTGCGCGAGTGGTACCACCACCAGCCCGAACGGTTCGACGAATTCGCCTTGCGCTATGCGGCGGAACTGCGCGACAGCCCCGCGCTGGAGCAGCTGCGCAACCTGACCAAGCGCGGCGTCGTAACCCTGGTCACCGCGACGCGCGACCTGGACATCAGCCAAGCGGCCGTGCTCGCGAAGCTGCTGAAAAGCGGCTGAACGCCGGCCGCCGGGCGTGAGACGATCGGGCGATGCGGCTGGGATTGCATGCGCTGGGAATCGGTGCCGGCGCCAACCGTGCGGTGATCGATGCCGTCGCGTCAGCTGCGGACGGGTGCGGCTTCGCCACCCTGTGGGCGGGTGAACACGTTGTCATGGTGGACCGACCCGCGTCGCGCTATCCCTATTCCGACGATGGCGTCATCGCCGTTCCGGCACAGGCGGATTGGCTTGACCCGATGATCGCGCTGAGCTTTGCCGCCGCCGCCTCGTCCCGGATCGGCGTCGCGACAGGCGTGCTACTGCTGCCCGAGCACAACCCGGTGGTGGTGGCCAAGCAGGCTGCGAGCCTGGATCGGTTGAGCGGCGGGCGGCTGACACTTGGCATGGGCGTCGGGTGGTCCAGGGAGGAATTCGCCGCGCTTGGGGTGCCGTTCGAGCATCGCGCGGCCCGCACCGCCGAATACGTTGCCGCGATGCGCACGTTGTGGCGTAATGATGTCGCCTCGTTCGACGGGAAATTCGTCGGCTTCGACTCGGTCCGGGTCAACCCCAAGCCGGTGCGCGATCGTCGTATCCCGGTTGTGGTCGGGGGCAACAGCGATCCGGCACTGCGACGCGTGGCGGCATGGGGAGACGGCTGGTACGGATTCAATCTCGACGGCGTGGCGGCGGTGCGCGGGCGGGTGGCCAAGCTGCAGCGGCTGTGTGCCGAGTCGGGGCGTGACCGTGCTCAGTTGCGGCTATCGGTGGCGCTTTGCAATCCAAGCGTCGGCGATGTCGGCGCCCTCGCCGAGTTGGGCATCGACGAATTGGTGCTCGTGGAGGCGCCACCGGACCATCCGGAATCCGCCGCCGGCTGGGTTTCGACGCTGGCCGACCAGTGGATGACCGCGCTGCCTTAGAGCAGCGACGGTTTGGGTAGGCTCGCCCGTTAATATGACTGACGCCGAACCCATACTGCGGCGGGAGCTGACCGATATCCCTGACGAGGTCCGTAATGTCCTGCCGCCGCCCATGCCAGAATTGCCCAAGCCGTACGGTTTGCGTCTCGCCGACCCGGACGCCGACACCGAGATGATGGCCGAGTGGATGAACCGGCCCCACTTGGCCGAGTCGTGGGAGTACGCCTGGCCGGCGGCGCACTGGCGGCGTTACCTGCGTGCCCAACTCGAGAGCAGTTTTTCCCGCCCGTTCGTGGCCAGCCTAGACGGAGTAGACCGCGCATACATCGAATTATACAGGGCAGCAAGGGATTCCATCGCTACCCGATACGAATGCGACAGCTACGATCTGGGTATCCACGCCGCCATCGCCGATCTTGACTTCATGAACAAGGGAATCGCCCGGTTTTTGCTGCCCCACTTCGTGGCCAGCGTGCTCAATGCCGAGCCGCAGTGTCGCCGAATCATGTTTGATCCCGACCACCGCAACGTCTTGGCGCGCAAGTTCTGTGAGCGTGGCGGCTGCGTATTCCTGGGCGAACACGACATGTCGAATCGGCGGATGGCACTATATGTGCTGCCCCGCACGCCCGACGACGTGCCCCGGCTCCGCGAGGTTTAACTACCCGGCTCCCCAGCAGGTTCGGCCGCAATATCTTCGCACTCAGAATTCAATCGGCCGCTGCGGTCGCATGATGATGAGATCGCGGGGCGTCCGTCAATAGTCGTGCTGCGCCAGCGTAATGTCACCGAGCCGTTGTGACTCATCCAGCGACAGCACCGCCGGAACCATCTCGCTGGTCACCAGCCCGTGGCGGCTCGTCAGCTCGTCGACGATATCGAAACTGCGCGCGATCGACTCTGGCGTGTCGACGATGATGGTAGTCACCGGCACCTTACGTGCGAGCTGAAATAGCTTGTCCCCATGCGGTTTATGGTCCCCGTGAAATCCCCAGATACCACGCAGCACCGTCGCCCCTCGGGCCGTCTTCGATCGCAGCAGTCGTTGGACAAGCGCGCGGTGGATCGGCAGCCCGTCGTGCCTGGTGGCTTCGGCGGTGTACACCATCAGCTTTTGCCACAGGGTGCGTCCTTGGTCATCAGTCATCGGCAGCTGCTGGGGGCGCGCGAACAGCTCACCATCGCGTTTGCACAATCGCACCCGTTCGACGGTCAGCAACGGGCTGGGCACCGCAGCGGCGAGTTCCGTTGCGGCGACTGAAACTTGCGCAGCCGATCCGATGGCGATGATCATCAGCGGAACGTTGACATTGCGGCCGAAAAAGTGGGCCCGGCAGCGCTCACCGTGTGCCGTGCCGTCGACCCCGAGAAGAACTATGGCACCGGCAAATCCATACTGATACAACAGGTCACATATCGCGTAGTAAGCCAGCTTCCCGGCGAGGCGCTCCTGGCGACCCACATACACGGTGAGTTTGGCGGCGTCACCGTTGTGGTCGTCTACGTCGCGAAGCGCGCCGGTGCCCAATTGCCGGGTGACCAGTCGCGCCCGCTCGAGAGTAAGCAGTCCGCGGCCGGTCATCGCAGCCACATCGCCGACCAGGGAATGGATCTTCGGCTCGACGTCGACCGCGGCGACCGCCACCGCCGGATCTTCCGACAGGCTCAGCAACATGTCACTGCGCAGCTCGTGGCGCGGCCCGAAACTGGCGATGCCGCGCAGCATTACGCTGGTCGCGACGTCGTTAGCGCCGAACAAATCCAGCATCGCGTCGGCCAGAAACCGCGCGCCGTGGCCGACCGCGCGCTGGCGCTCGCCGAAGTACGCGGTCAACTTCAGGCACGGCTGGTTCATATCTGCTCTGCGACCCATTGTCCGAGAAACGCCGCGGCCATACCCAGCACGACGCTGACGACGATGTTGGCGAACGCCGGCCACGTCTCGCGCTCCTCGCCGAGCCGCTGAGTTTCCAGCATCCAGGTGGAGAAGGTGGTGTACGCGCCGACGAACGCGGTACCGGCCAGCAGGGCCGCATTTTTGCTCAGCGCCAGGCCGGCGAGCAGCCCGAGCAGCGCGGCCCCACTGATGTTCACCGCCAGCGTGCCGAATGGAAATGGCCGGGCCACCCTGCGGGCCACCGCGCGGTCCACCAGGAAACGCAGCACCGACCCGAGGCCGCCGACGAGCGCGACGCCGACCCACACGAGTGCAGTCGTGGTGGTGGCCGTCATCCGCGGACTCGCGCCCGGCGAACCATTTTGGTGGCCAGGTGTACCGCCAGCAATCCCAACACGATGCTGCCGATGGTGTAGACCGCGGCCTTGCCCCACTGGCCATGCTCGATCAACTTCAGTGTTTCGACCTGCATCGTCGAGAAGGTGGTTAATCCGCCGCAGAATCCGGTGCCGAGCAGGGGACGACGATAGTTCGATAGCGGCAACCGCTCGAGCAATCGGGTGGTGAAATAACCCACCAGGAAGGCACCGACGATGTTCACGGTGAATGTCGACCACGGCCAGTGCTCCGGGTCGCGGAGGGCGAGGGTGTTCAGCCCCGCACGGGCCAGGGCGCCGAGCGCTCCGCCGGCGAAAATCGCCGCCAACTCGCGATAGTCGTGTGCCACGGGTCGATTCCCTTCGGTTTGCTGGTGCGCTTCGCAGCGTAGCGGGACGTGCGAGTGGGAAGGACTCGAAAGGCCGGGGACGCGGGGCACTGGCAGAATTGGTAGCCATGGTGGCCAACCCGCGTGCCGGTCAGCCGGCCCAGCCCGAAGACCTTGTCGATCTGCCCCATCTGGTGACGGCGTATTACTCGATTGAGCCCGATCCCGACGACATCGCTCAGCAGGTGGTGTTCGGCACGTCGGGTCACCGTGGCTCGGCGCTCAACGGAGCATTCAACGAGGCCCATATTCTGGCGATCACCCAGGCCATCGTCGAATACCGCGCGGCTCACGGCGCCACCGGGCCGTTGTTCATCGGTCGTGACACGCATGGCCTCTCGGAGCCGGCGTGGGTGTCGGCGCTGGAGGTGCTGGCCGGAAACGACGTCGTCGCCATGATCGACTCGCGCGACAGGTACACGCCGACACCGGCGATCAGCCACGCCATCCTCACCTACAACCGTGGTCGCACCGACGCGCTGGCCGACGGGATCGTCGTGACGCCGTCGCACAACCCGCCGCCCGACGGCGGCTTCAAGTACAACCCGCCCAACGGGGGGCCGGCCGACACCGATGTAACCAATGCAATTGCCAAGCGCGCCAACGAGATTCTGCGTAACGGATCAGCGGTCAAGCGCGTTCCGCTGGCCCGCGCGCTGCAGACCGTCCAGCGCCACGACTATATGGGCAACTATGTTGACGACCTGCCCAATGTGGTCGATATCGCCGCGATCCGCGCAGCCGGGGTGCGGATTGGCGCCGACCCGCTCGGCGGGGCAAGCGTGGACTACTGGGGCGAGATCGCCGACCGGCACAACCTCGAGCTGACCGTGGTCAATCCACTCGTCGACGCGACCTGGCGGTTCATGACGCTAGACCACGACGGCAAAATCCGGATGGACTGCAGCTCGCCGGACGCGATGGCCTCACTGATCGCCAACCGGGACCGCTACCAGATCGCCACCGGCAACGACGCCGACGCCGATCGCCACGGCATCGTTACCCCCGATGAGGGGCTGCTGAACCCCAACCACTATCTGGCGGTGGCCATCGAGTATCTGTATACCCATCGACCGTCGTGGCCGGCCGGCATCGCCGTGGGAAAGACCGCGGTCAGTTCCTCGATCATCGACCGCGTCGTCGCAGGTATCGGCCATAAGCTCGTCGAGGTGCCGGTCGGGTTCAAGTGGTTCGTCGACGGCCTGCTCGGCGGCACCATCGGGTTCGGCGGCGAGGAGTCGGCGGGGGCCTCGTTTCTGCGGCGCGACGGCTTGGTGTGGACCACCGATAAGGACGGCATCATTTTGGCATTGCTGGCCTCCGAGATCTTGGCCGTCACCGGAGCTACCCCGTCGCAGCGATATCAGGTGTTGGCCGACGAATACGGCGCGCCGACGTATGCCCGGGTCGACGCGCCGGCGGACCGCGAGCAGAAAGCCCGGCTGGCCAAACTCTCGGCGGATCAGGTGAGTGCCACCGAGTTGGCCGGGGAGCCGATCACCGCAAAATTGACCGCCGCACCCGGCAACGGCGCGCCGCTCGGCGGACTCAAGGTGACGACAGCCAACGCATGGTTTGCCGCGCGCCCTTCGGGCACCGAGGACCTCTACAAGATCTACGCGGAATCGTTCAACGGACCCGATCATCTGGCCGAGGTTCAAAAGACCGCCCGGGAAGTGGTGAACCAGGTCATCGGGTGAGCTGGGTGACCAGCGACTTTGAACGCATGTTGACAGTGGTGTAGCTTCGATTGGCACAACTTCTTGGGGCTATGGCGCAGTTGGTAGCGCACCACACTGGCAGTGTGGGGGTCAGGGGTTCGAGTCCCCTTAGCTCCACAAACAGAAAACCCGCTCGGGCCTTGGTCGGGGCGGGTTTCCGCGTTTGCTGTTAGACTCGGACCGGTCGAATTTTGACGACAACCGTGGCCTTATTGACGACAACCGTTGATTCGGGGTGTCCCCACATTCGGGTTTTGGGACAAGGTGCCGTACGGCCGGCCGGAAACGTGTGACGCCCAGCGTTGTCTTCACACCGGAGGCTGAAGAACAGATCGTTGAGCTAAACCGCTATATCGCCGCAGCCGGGTCGCTGGAAGTTGCTTCGCGGTATACGGGAGTGATCATGGTGCACTGCGAGGAGTTGAGCAGACTGGGGTGAGGAGACGGTCTCGTCGCGGTTGGCGGCGCCTGGCCGACCTGGTGGGCCAGCGATCTTCGGGTGTGCGGTTGAGCGGCGGCAATGCTAATTGACTGATTCAGTCCATGCTATGTGACTGATTTAAAGTCTGCTCGATCACGAACCCGGCGCCTCAGTCTCCGCTCCGGCCCGGTCAAAGTCGGCTGGCATGTCGGTCGTCCTGATGGGCATCGGTCGGCGGCGCCCTGGTCCTTAGGGCACTTGGCTTTCGGGTTGAGCGTAAAAGTCGTATTCGTCGTCGGGAGTCATTTAAGAAGCGATTGGTCGGTTGTGCTCGGCGATGAACTGCTGGAGTTCTGCGACAGACACCACGGCGTTGGTTGCGGGGGTTGTCGCCTTTTCGATGACCCACTGGCGCATCAACGTTGTGGCGGGGATGCCCAGCGCGGCTGCTTGGGCGCGGACCGTGTCGACCAAGGACTGGGGGAGTCGGATCGACGTGGAGACCATCACCTCGTCGGTCGTGCGCGTGTCCAGTTCCGCGCCGGTGAATTCGTCGGCGACGTCGGTTTTGTCGTAGTAGTCGCGGAGGTCGTTCAGCTCGTCGTTGTTCATGGTCATTGTCCCTTCTCGCGGAACAGGCGCTTCTCGTTGTCGGTCATGTCGCGTGCGGTGACAACGAAGTCTCGACCGTCAGCGGCCTCCGAGACGACAATCAGGAGATGTCGCCCTTCGTTGCTTGTGCCCAGTACCAAAGTCGTCCCGTTTCGTCCAGTGGTCTGCAACCGTGGGTGGCCGTATAGCGCCTGCTCCACCTCCGCTGGCTGGATACCGTGGCGGGCGATGTGGGCCTCGGAGTCCTCGGTCCACATCACCTCGCCGAACACGACCCTAGCGTACCACGCACGTACCACGCGGATCGTGCGGATTGATTGCTGGCAGGTTCGGCCCGGCAACCGTTGACGACAATTTTGACGACAACCGTGACGACATTTACGCCGCTAACAACGACATTTACAGCCTGAACTCCTTGCTATCGTGCCTGGTCAGGGCTTCTGCCCGCTCCTGGCAGTGTGGGGGTCAGGGGTTCGAGTCCCCTTAGCTCCACAAAAGAAACCCCAGGTCAGATGGCCTTAGATTCTTTGCTGATAGGGTCGGGCTTGGGCCGGATGGCGTGAAAATTGTCCTATCGCTGAATACCTGTGCGTAGGTGTTGTGAGAACACCCCCGCTGCGGCGGTCAGCCGATCGTCGGTGACCCTTCCATAGATCGCCTGCGTCATCCGCTCGGTGTGGCCGTGCCAGGCGGCGACCACATCGGCAGGCACACCCGCCGCGCGCATCCGCGAGATGTTGGAGTGGCGCAGCTTGGCCAGCGTGATCGCCGGCAGGCCCACGGCGCTACGCTGGGCGGCATACTCGCGGGAGTACTCGCGCACCGGCAACGGCGTGCCATCGGCCCGGGAGAGCAACAGGTCGTCCTCGGTCAGCGGGTGGCCCACGGCCAGGTGCTCGGTCTTGTGTTCGCGCTTCATCGCCCGCAGCATCGCCAGCTCACGAGGTGGCAACGGCAGCTCGCGAGCGCTGCGGTCGGTCTTGGGCGCCACGATGGTGTCACACCCGTTCACGTCGACCCGTGCCTGACGTACCCGCATCACGCTGGCCTGTAGGTCGATGTCGGACCACCGCAGCCCGCCGACCTCCTCTCGCCGCAGCCCGAGCAGGGTCAGCGCGAAGCACCCGCCGAGGCGGTGCGTCGCGATGTGATCGAGGAATGCCGTCATCTGCTGCGGTGTCCAGATGTCGCCGGCCGCGGTGGCGGTGACCGCCTTCTGCTCGGGCGATGAAAGGTGAATCGAGGGATCGTGCGGCAGCCAGCGCATCCGCACCGCGTGCGCCAGCACCGAGCGCAGCGTCACGATCGCACGGCGCCTGGTGGCCGGTGCCAGCGCGGCGGCGTCTTTACTCTTCACCGCGACCGACCAGTCAGCGAGCGCGGCCGGGGTGAGCCTGGACAGCGCCACGGCCCCGAAAGCCCGCCGCGCGTAAGCCAGCGATTCCCGGTCGGCGCGCACGGTGTTAGCCCAGTGGGGGTCAAGGACTTCATCTGTGGTGGGTCGTGCACCACCGCGAACGAGCCGACGCTGCTTGACACGTTCACGATGATTGGCGCGGCCGACTTCTCCAGCAGCGGCAGGAACGTGTGGGTCATCCGCACGATTGCTGAACACGTTGGTGTTGAACACCTGCTGCGCGTCCGGTCCGGTTAGGTCCGCAATCTGCTTGAGCGGACCGGCGATGCCAGCGTTATTGATCAGCACGTCCACCGCCCGGCCTGCCGGGCCAGCTCGTCGGCGGCGGCCGCGACCGATGCGTCACCGGGGACGTCCAGATGGATGAAGTGCGCGCCGAGTGGTCGGCGGCGCACTGGCCGCGGTCGCGATCGCGAGCGCCGAGATAGACCTGGTGCCCCTCGGCGATGAGTCGACGCGCGGTCTCGTATCCGAGACCCTTGTTGCCTCCGGTGATCAAAGTGATTGTCATCGCTTCAGTCTGGCCAGGTAGTGACGACATTTCGGGCCCCTCTCGACTGCGGTCAGTTACATGCCAGATACTCCCGCCGCCGAATTCGCTAAGTGCTTGGTGCTGTACGCCTGACCGGTTTATGCGCCGCAGTCGAACTGGTTCGCGTAGCTTCCGTTCACCATCTTGCAGAACGGGAATTGTTGATCGCCGTTGGCGATCGACCACAGCAGGCCCTTGCCGCCGTCGACTAGGGTCGCGCCGACGTAGCCGCCGACCGGACCGATATGCCCGCTCGGCTGCGTGACCACACCTTGGGCCTGTAACTGCGGTGTCTGCGGCGGCCCGGCCACCGCGCCCAGCCGGAATCCGACTGTGCCGCCGGAATATACCTCGGTGCCGGTGCCGTCCGAGTTGATGGTCAGGCCTTCGCCGTGGGCGTGCCAGCCGCCCACGAACGGTCCGCCGGCAACTGAGAACGGCTGCTCCAAGCTGCGCTGATCACCACCATCAGCGTGTGCGCTTTGCGGCCACGCCGATATCCACATCCAGGCCCAGAACACGATGAAGGCCAGCACTGCCCAGCGTTGGATGCGCTGCGTCTTAGTGATCTCGTTCTGGGTCTGACTGAGGCGGCCGTACTTATCAACCGTCCAGGTGTGGATGGGAGGTTTTTTGCCCAGCGCCCACCACCAGAACAGCGCGAAGAGACCGAAGGTTATGATGCTGAGGAACACACGTTGCCAATGCGTGAGCGGCGGCGGGGAGCTGGCACATGTCGTGTTATTGGCGCACATGCCCATATCGCTG